>JAEYYL010000133.1 GCA_023430825.1 Verrucomicrobiota bacterium
CCCTCCCCCGCCGCCCCAGCACGGGCTGAAGCCCGCCCTACCCGGCGCTCTTCGCCTCTTTCTGCAGCACGTGATAATTCGCCATCGAAATGCCGCTCAGCATCGCACCCACGATCCCGAGAAACCCCTGATCCGTGCCGCACAGGTAAACATTCGCCAACGGCGTGCGCCCCTGCCGGTGCTTGTGCGGCGCGCCGTAAATCGCCCCGCCGAGATGCCCCGTGAATTTCACGATCGTGCGCGGCGTGAACATGTCCGTCGCCACCGTCGCGCTCGCCAACGCCGCCGGGTCGCGCAGCGGCGGCAGGAAACGCTGCGCGCTCTGCTGCACCTCGGCAAACCAGCGCTGTTTGTCCGCCTGATACTCGGCTTCCGGCAACGCCGCCCAACGGTCGTAGTTCGCCAGACACGTCACCCGAAACACGCCTTCGGGCAGCATCCGGCCCGCGCCGAAATCGAAGTTGTTCGGAATGCAGATCACGCCGCTGCGCACGTCGACCTGCGTCTCCGGCTGCACGTAATCGAAGCGCGCCGAATCGTTGAAAAACACGATCGTATCGTCGCCCCAACCGAGTTCCGCCGGCTGCCGATCGAGCACCGAAATCGTCTCCACGAACGACAACCGTCCGACCGGTAGAGACCGTTCTCCGAGCGGTCCGTCCGACGTGGCCGGCGCCACCGACGCCGTCACGGCTGAGCAGCCCGACGGGCCGTCGGGCTCCCCCATCAGACGCTCCGTCTCCGGCGCGCCGATCGACGAGATCACATGGTCCGCCGTCACCTCCTCGCCGTTGTCGAGCACGAGCGCGGCCGCACGACCCTCGCGCGCGACGATCCGCCGCACGCCGCACTTCATCCGGCGCTCGCCGCCCGCCGCGCGATACTTGTCGAGCAGCACGCGCAGGATCACGCGCACGCCTTCGAAGGGCCGCGCGAAGCCTTCGAGAAACAGCGCCTTGAACATGATGACGAACTGCCCGAACTCCATGTCCCGCTCGGTCGCACTGCCGTAATACATCACCGGACAAAACAGCATGTCCTCCAGCAGCGGATCGCTCAGATAACGCCGCACCACCGCGCGCGCCGATTCCGGCGCCGCGTCGAGCGACACATCGTCATAGCTCTTCACCGCCGCGACCAACCGGCGAAAACCGTCGATCTGCCCGGGGAATTTTGCCGCGACCTCGCTCTCGAACATCGCGAAATCGTTCGTGAACCGCAGCGACGTTTCCCCACGCGGACCGAACGCGACGCGCGACTGCTTCTGTTCGCAGAGCGCGAACTCCTCGCGGTCGATCCGGAGCTGGCGCAGCAGTTTCGTGAGCGGCGTGCCTTTCACACCCGGCCGCACGAAGTTCGTCATCGCATGCAGCCCGACATCGTATTTCCGCCCGTCGATGCTGTAAAAACTGTTCAGCCCGCCGACCGCGTTGTGGCGTTCGAAGATGCACACGCGTTTCCCGAAATGCGCCAGCCGGATGCCCGCCGCGAGGCCGGACATGCCCGCGCCGATGATGGCGACGTCGTAATGGGAAGCGGTGTTCATGGGGCCTGGTGGCTCGCTGCGTGAGCAGCGGGATCATTGTCCCTGCGCTCACGCGCAGAGCCACAAAAAAGGCCGGGCGCGAAGTCCCGGCCGACTCGTTGCGCGAAGAGCGCCGCTCAGCTCTTCCCCGCCACCGCGTTGAACTTCGGCGTGAGATACTCCGCCGAGCTGTCGAGCGACGCGAGTTGCAGGTAATCCTTCTCGGGCACCTCGATGCCGTGGCGCTTGCGCAGCTCCATGACGATGTCGAGGAAGTCCATCGAATCGAGCTGCAGCTGGTCGCGCAGCCGGACGTCCGGCTTCACGTTGCTCAGGTCTTCGTCGGGGGCGATGTCGGCGATGATATCGAGCACCACCTTCTTGCATTCGTCTTTGGTCATTTGGGCGAGAGGCGCAGGATTAGGCGACAAACCGTTTAACAATCAACGTGGAATTTATCCCGAGCATCCCGAAAGAATTATTCAGGATCGTGTCCACCTTCGCAACTTTCTGCGGACGATTCAGCACCAGCCCGGGCAGCGCGCAGGCCGGATCGAGATCGTCCACGTTGATCGTCGGATGCACCGTGAGGTCGTCGAACGACGGCAGGTTGCCCGCCAGCTCGAGCGCGCCCGCCGCGCCCATGCAGTGCCCGATGTAGCTCTTCGTGTTGTTGATGTAGGTGTCGGGACAGCCCTCGCCGAACACCGCGCGGATCGCCTCGCACTCCTGCACGTCGCCCAGCGGCGTCGCCGTCGCATGCGTATTCACAATATGGATGTCCGCCGGCGTCAGCCCCGCGCGCGCGATCGCCGCCCGCACGCACTCCGCCTGGCGCGCCGGATTCGGCAACACGTAATCGCTCGCGTCGGAGTTCACATGATAGCCCGCGATCTCCGCGTAAATCTTCGCTCCGCGCGCCTGCGCGTCCTCGAGCCGCTCCAGCGTGAACAAGCCGCCGCCTTCGCTGATGACGATGCCGTTACGCGCCTTGTCGAAGGGCCGCGACGCCTTGTGCGGGTCCTCGTGCGTGGCCAGCGCGTTCTGCGATTTGAAACCGGCAAAAATTCCGAACGTGTGGATGCTCTCGCTCACGCCGCCGCAGATCGCGAAATCGACTTCGCCGAGCCGCAGCATCTGCGTCGCGTGGATCAGTCCCATGTTCCCCGCCGCGCACGCCGCGCCGATCGTGTAGGACGGCCCCGTCACACCGAGGTTCAACGACGTCTCGCCCGCCGGGTTGTTCGCCACCGTGCGCGGGTTGTGATAATGCGACCAGAACTTCGTGTCGTAATTGAATTTCGACACGTTGAAGATCTCGTTCTCCGTCTCGACGTTGCCGTGCTCCGTGCAGCCGATGTAGATGCCGACACGATCCTTCGGCACCGCGTCCCACGCCACGCCGTTGTCCGCCAGCGCTTCGCGCGCACAATAAATACTGATGCTCCCCGCGCGCGTGCCGACGCGCACTTCCTTCTTCTTCTGATGGCGCAGCGGATCGAAGTGACACACGCCCGCGAGCTGCGGCCCCATGTAGCGAATTTCCATCCACTCGATGCCGGCCACCCCCTCCAGCAGATTGCGCCGAAATTCGGCCAGCGAGTTGCCATTCGGGGCGGTGAGCCCGACACCGGTGATGACGATGCGCGGAGACGGAGACTTCATGAAGGAGGCAAAACGGAAATCGCTACCGAACGTTCGCCCGAAAGCAACCCCGCCGTCACACCGCCCGAAGTCGCCGCTGCTCCCAGTCCGCCAAGGGAGAACAGGCGTCCCGACCGTTTCGCGCGCCCCGAAACGGACGAGACGTCCGTTCTCCCCTTCTCCTCCGCACGCCTCGACGCACCGAACCCCGTCGAAAAACCGCCGCGCGCCGAACGTTCGCCCGTTTGATTTGTCATTGCCGACGCCGGCGCTCCGGCGAATCCTTTCCGCTCACCCGCTACTCACTCATCATGAACGTTCTCGTCGTTGGAGGCGCCGGTTACATCGGCAGCCATTGTGTCCGCCAACTGATCGCCGCCGGGCATCGCCCCGTCGTCATCGATAATCTGGTTTACGGCCACCGAAAAGCCGTCGCCCCCGAGATTCCCCTCCACGAGGTCAACCTCGGCGACGAGGCCGCCGTCGGCCGCATCCTCCGCGACGAGAAAATCGATATCGTGATGCACTTCGCCGCCTACTGCTACGTCGGCGAATCCGTCACCGATCCGCTGAAATACTATTTCAACAACGTCTCCGCCACGCTGCACCTGCTGAACGCGATGCTCGCGGCGAACGTGAAGAAATTCGTGTTCTCCTCCACTTGCGCGACGTTCGGCGTCCCCGCCACCCTGCCGATCCATGAAACGCTTCCGCAGGCGCCGATCAATCCCTACGGCCAGACGAAGCTCGACGTCGAAAATCTCCTCAAGGCCCTCGCGCACGCCAACGGCCTCAGCTTCGCCGCCTTTCGCTATTTCAACGCCGCCGGCGCCTCCGAGGACGGCGCGATCGGCGAAGACCACGATCCCGAGACGCACCTCATCCCCGTCGCAATCGATGTCGCACTCGGCAAGCGCCCGCACCTCCAGCTCTTCGGCACCGACTACCCCACGCCCGACGGCACGTGCCTGCGCGACTACGTCCATGTCGACGATCTCAGCCGCGCTCACATCGCGGTCTTCGATCGCCTCGCGACGCCCGGCGCGCAGCTTTTCTACAATCTCGGCACCGGCCGTCCCACGTCGAACCGCGAAGTCATCCGCGCCGTGGAAAAAGTGCTCGGCAAACCGGTGAAAGTGCTGGAGAGCCCGCGCCGCCCCGGCGATCCGCCCGCCCTCTACGCCGACTCCGCGAAAGCGCAGCGCGAACTCGGCTGGCAGGTGAAATTCGGCGACATCGAGTCGATCGTCGCCACCGCGTGGAAATGGCACCAGGCGCATCCCCACGGCTATAACGACCGTTGAGCTTCGCCGAAGGCTGGCCCACCCGCGGCGCTCCGCCGCGAAAAGCCTCCGCGCTGGCACCAGGTAGGTGGCGCGCTCCCGCGCCAACCGTTCCGCTCCATCGGGCCGCGCCTCCGCCGGCCCGTCATGCAATCCGCTCGCGCCAACCGGCCCGAAGTTTCCTTCGCTGCCGCGTTTGCGTCGGCTCTCTTTCCAATTTTGGTGACAACGCGCGTCGTCCGCGCGCTCGCCAAATTCATTGGGTCCCTCCGAAAAAAATAACGCCCCTCTGGCCGCACTCAGCGCGCACCTCTCCGCACGGCGCGACGCGATTCTCGCGGCAGCCCGCAACGCCGCGCGTCACGATCCCCGCCAGACCACCGTCGATTCGCTGACGCGTGCGCAGTTCGAAGATCACTTGCCCCAAGTGCTCGCCGCCTTCGAGGGCCGGCTCCGCGTCTCCGCCCAGGCCGGCCGGCAAGCCAGGTCCGAGGACGGTGAAGTCAACTCCGAGGAGATCGAACACGGCCTCCACCGCTGGCAACAGGGCTATCGCTTGCGCGAACTGCTCGACGAATGGGGCCATCTCCATCGCTGTCTCTTCGACGAACTCCAGGCCTTCGCCGCCGCGCATCCCGAATTCGATCGGCAGGCGCAGGCCGCCGCCACCCGCCAGCTCATCGGTCTCGTCCATGAGGCAATCAGCGAAAGCGCCGGCCAGTATGCGCGCCTCCAGCAGGACGAAGCCGCCGGCCACCTCCGCGACCTGCAAAACGCGCTGCAATCCTTCAAGGACGTCGAAACCCGCCGCAACGAACTCATCCGCCAGGCCGTGCACGATCTCCGCGGCAACGTCCAAACCGTCAGCAGCGCCGCCGAAGTTTTGCGCGACGGCGACATCCCCGCACTCGAACGCGCGCTGTTCATCAACCTTCTCCAGCAAGGCGCGGATTCGCTCAGCCACATGGTCGGCGAACTCATGGACCTCGCACGCCTCGAGGCCGGCCAGGAACGGCGCGAGGCTGCTACGCTCGACGCCGCAGCGTTGATCGCCGAATTCTGCGAAACCGCGCGGCCCATCGCCGACGAGCGCCGCCTCTATTTGCGCACCAGCGGGCCGGCCACGCTACCCGTCCTCGGCGACGCCACCAAGATCCGGCGCATTCTCCAGAATCTCGTCTTGAACGCCCTCAAATACACCGACAGCGGCGGCGTCACCGTGTCCTGGGGCGAGGAAGATCCACGCCGTTGGTGGATCGCCGTCAAGGACACCGGCCCCGGCCTGCTGGGTGGACCCGGCGCACCGATGGTGAGCAACCTGGAAAAGGCCACCGCCAGCGCACGCGAATCCGACGAGTCCGGAAACGACGCCCGCCCCCGCTCTTCGCACGTCCTCCCGCTGCCCGAGGGCGCCGCCGCCCCGCTCCGCCTTCCTTCCCGACAGCAACCCGGCGAGGGCATCGGCCTCTCGATCGTCAAACGTCTCTGCGAACTGCTCGACGCCAGCGTCGAACTGGCCAGCTCCCTCACCGCCGGCACGACCTTCCGCATCGTGCTTCCCCGGCGCTACGATTGACCCGCCAGGCCGCGCCAACGCGTTCAAAATTTCCGCGGGGAGATTCGCGGAACTCGCCGTCGTCCCAACGCGTCGCAACGCGCATGGACACCCGCCCTTCGTTGCCCGCCTGCGAGCTGGATCAGGATCTTCAGATCGTCCGCGCCACGCTCGCGACGATCTCCGATGACGTGCACCGACTCTCGCCCCAGGCCGGCCAGGCCGTGCATGACGCGCTCGAGAAAATCGACGAGGCCCACGCCGAATTCGTCCGCTCCGCCCGCTTCGACGACAGGTGATTCGACGGGAGGGTCTCGACGATCCTCTCGCCCACCCACCCGGCTTTTTTCACCCGGGCAACGGCCCCTCGACGATCAACCGGATCGAATCCAGCCGCAGCCGCGCCTGCGCGATCGCCTCCCGTGTGCGCTCGAGCCGCTCGCGCGCGAGCGCGATTTCCTCGGGCCGCACGTGATCGTTCACCCGCCGCAAATCCTCCAGCCGCCGCACCTCCGCGCCCAGCGCCGCCACCGCTTTCGCTTGCGACGCCGTCGTTCGCGCCGACGCCTGCGCCCCCGCGAACTCCTCCGCCGCCTCGGTCAACGTCTTTAACAGCGCCGCATTGAATCCCGGCTGTTCGAGAAACCGGTGGAGGTCGCCGTCGCTCGCATCGTCCGCGATCCCGTGCGCGTCGCGTTCGTCCGTGAGCTCCCGCCCGCGCACGTCCACCAGCACCCGCACCGGCGACGGCGCGAGAAACTGGTCCACGTGCCAGCGCGTGTCCGCCACCGCCTCCAGCACGAAGATCGCCTCGAGCAGCAGATTCGGCTCGTCCGACCGGATTCTCGAAAACGCGCACGTGCCCGCTTTCGAATCGAGCAGCAGATCGATCGCATCCTGCACCAACGGATGATCCGGCGATACGAACCGAATGTCCTCGCGCACGATCGCCCGCGCCCGATCGAAGGTCGCCAGCATCCCGTCTGCCGGGATCGAGGGAAACGCCTCCACGTAAGCATGGCTCGGGTCGAGAAACACGTCGCCTTCCTCGTGCTCCTTCAGCCGCACCCCGAAGTGATCCAGCAGCGCCAGCAGGAAATTCCGCAGATACGGGTCCGCATCCACTTCCCGGATACGCGCGATGAGCCGCTCCGCCGCCGCCGGGTCGAACGAGTTCAGCTCCAGCAGCCGGTCGCGGCCCTGCTCCATCTTCGCCGTCAGCTCCGCGCGAAACGCCACCGTCTCCGCCACGAGCGCCTCCAGCGCCGCCTGCCCGACCTTCGCATCGCCCCCGCCGTAACGTTGCGCCAGTTCCAGCAGCCGCGCCTTGAATTTCTCCTGATAATCGTTGCCGCCGTGCAGCGAGGTTTCGAACGCGTCCAGTCCGCGGTGATACCACTCGACCACACACTCCTCCGCGCTGCCCGCCACATACGGCACGTGAATCCGGATCGTCTGCGTCTGCCCGATCCGGTCCAGCCGCCCGATGCGCTGCTCCAGCAAGCCCGGATTCAACGGCAGATCGAAGAGCACCAGATGATGCGCGAACTGAAAATTCCGCCCTTCGCTGCCGATCTCCGAACAGATCAGCAGCTGCGCACCGTCCTTCTCGGCGAACCACGCTGCGTTCCGGTCGCGCTGCACCAGCGGCAGCCCTTCGTGAAACAGCCCGACCTTCACCGCGATCTTCTCCTTCAACGCCGTCTCGATCGCCATGACCTTCCGCTGCGATTTGCAGATCAGCAAAACCTTCGCCGGCCGGTGCCGCTGCAGAAACGCCACCAGCCAGTCGATCCGCGGATCGTCGCGAAACGCATAACGAATCTCCCCGTCCGCTCCCGTCTCCTCCGCGCGCAGCTCTCGCGCGATCCGGTGGTGCAGCGTCACGTTGTTGTCCACCAGCGGCGCCGCGCAAAACTTCCGCTTCGGAAACCCGCTCATCGCCGCCCGCGTATTGCGGAACACCACGCGCCCCGTCCCGTGCTGATCGAGCAGCGTCTTCAACAGCGCCTCGCGCGCGCCCGGCTTCCCGTCCGCCAGCGCCGCAAGATGCTGCGCCAGCCCCGCCGGGTCCCGGTCGAAAATCCGCGCCAGCGTCGCGCGATCCTTCGGCCGCAGCGGCTTGCCCTCGACGATCTTCTCCGCGATCTCCGCCACCGCGCCGAAACCTTCCGCCTCGCGCACAAATTCCCCGAAATCGTCGTAGCGATTCGGATCCAGCAGTCGCAACCGCGCGAAATGCCCCTCCAGCCCGAGCTGCGTCGGCGTCGCCGTCAGCAGCAACAGTCCCGGGCTCCGCCGCGCGAGCTCCTCGACCAGCATGTATTCAGGACTTGGCGACGCCGGCGTCCACGCCAGGTGATGCGCCTCGTCGACCACGACCATGTCCCACCCCGCCGCCACCGCCTGCCCGCGCCGTTGCTCGTCGCCCGCAAGAAAGCCCACGCTGCACAACGCGAGCTGACTCGCCTCGAACGGATTCTCGCCCGGATCGCTCTCCTCGAGCGCCGCGCAGCGCGCCTCGTCGTAAATGCTGAACCATAGGTTGAACCGCCGCAGCAGTTCCACGAACCACTGATGTGTCAGCGACTCCGGCACGAGCACCAGCACGCGACGCGCCTGCCCCACCGCGAGCAGCCGTTGCACGATCAAACACGCCTCGATCGTCTTGCCCAGCCCGACCTCGTCGGCCAGCAGCACGCGAGGAATCTGCCGCGCCGCCACTTCCTGCAAAATATAGAATTGATGCGGAATCAGCTCGAGCCGGCCGCCGAGAAACCCGCGCACGTCCGACTGCCGGAACCGCGCCCGCGCCTGCAGCGCCCGATACCGCAAATCGAACACCTCGCCCGCATCCGCCTGCCCGGCCAGCAGCCGCTCCGCCGGCGAACTCACACCCGTCACGTCCGAAATCGCGTCCTCCTGCACCCGCCGGCCGCCCCCGACATACGTCAGCAGTCCGCCGTTTTCCTCGACACTTTCCACCGTGAACGACGCTCCCTCGCGCGTCGCCACCGTGTCGCCCGCGCGGAACTGCACGCGTTTCAACACCGGCGTCCCCAGCGCATACAACCGCCGCTCGTTCGTCGCCGGAAACTCGATCGCAATCCGCTTCGCCGCGGGATCGACCAGCGCGACGATCCCGAGCCCCAGCTCGGGCTCCCGCTCGCTCATACACCGCTGACCAACGACACCAAAAGACATGCCGACATGAGGCCCGACGTTCGCGCCGTTTCAAGCGCCGCCTTCGGCTGCGCGCCATGATCCCTAAAACCCTCCCGCGCGAATCCGACGCAGAACGGGCGTCCCGTTTCAGCGTCCATGGGACGGACGTGACGTCCGTTCTCCGCCCGCGATCGCCCCATCATCACCACCCCGCCCTTCCACCGCAGCCCTCCTCTCGTCGTAATTGCCAAATTCCCCAACTCCGCTACCGAATCCCGCGTGCCTCGTTCGTCTTCACGCCCGTCCGCCTCGTCCTCCACGCCGCCGCGCGTCTCCAGTTCCTGGATTCGCATGAGCAACTCCGCCATCCACGGCCGCGGCGTTTACGCGCGCAGCGCGATCCCTGACGGCACTCGCATCGTCGAATACGTCGGCGAAAAAATCACCAAGGCCGAGGCGCTCCGCCGCGAGGAGCAGCGGCTCCAACGCCTGCGCAACGGCGGCGACGGCAGCGTGTATGTTTTCATTCTCAACAAGCGCCACGACCTCGACGGCCGCCAGTCGCGCAACATTGCGCGGCTCATCAACCACTCGTGCGAACCCAACTGCCGCGCCGAGACGATCCGCGGACACATCTGGATCATCGCGCGCCGCGACATCCGCGAAGGCGAGGAACTTACGTTCGACTACGGTTTCCCATTCAACGAATGGCGGCAGCACCCGTGTCGTTGCGGCGCGCCGGGCTGCGTCGGTTTCATCGTCAACGCCGGCCAGCGCTGGCGCGTCCGCCGCATCCTTCGCCAGGAAAAACGCGCCGCGCTCTCCGTCGCCGCCGGTTGAGCCGGCCGTCGCGGTCAGCCGCGCACCACGCGGCCCGGCGGTTGCTCCTGCAACGTCTCCCGCAACACGGCGAGACACCGCTCCGGCTCCTTCACCCGCAGCCGCAGGGTTCGCCGCCGCAGCCGCAGCGTGATCACGCCGTTCGCGTAGCGCGGCTCCTCCACCAGCGCCTCCAGCCTCACCGGTCGATCGCGCACCACGCTGTGCGCAATCAATCGCCCGGGCTCCACGGTGTAAGCCGCTACGCTGCAGAGCATCCACGCGAGCGCCGCCACCGGTAGCGCATTCGCCAATCCGACAATCGTCACCAGCCATGCGAGACGCATCGGCTCGTCGCCCGCCTGCGCCGCGATCAGCTGCACCACCGCCCAAAATCCCACCGGCGGCAGCGCTACCGCCAGCCAGAACGAGGAGGACCGGAGCGATGCCTCGAAGGTGCGCATGCCCCGACAGTGCTGCGCTTGACCCCACGGTTCCCCCGCCCCGCCCACCGTTGCCCCATGGGGAAATTTCCGCCCTCCTCCCGCCGCTGCGAACATTAAGATGT
>JAEYYL010000326.1 GCA_023430825.1 Verrucomicrobiota bacterium
ATCGAAACCGTCATGGTCATCACCAACGACCAGACGCCGCGCCTCCTCTTCAACCAACGCTTCAACGTCGGCGTCGACGCCAAGGCCGTCGCCGGCCCCAAGGCCGCCGAACGCGAGCGCGACAACCACCCGATCATCGACGCGCCCGTCCTCGTCTATTCGAAATCGAAGGGCCTGTTCGCCGGCGCCACCGTCAAGGTCGGTTACCTCTCCCGCAACGACGAGGCGAACTTCTCGCTCTACGCCACGAAATACACCCTCCCCGAACTGCTCTACAGCGACTGGGTCCAGCCCACGCCCGAAGTGCAGCCGTTGATGAACTTCGTGCAGCAGATCACGAACTGATCTGGAGGTGGAGCGCGTTGTCCCCAACGCGCTGGATCGAACGCAGGCCGCGCCCAAAAACGGAGCCGCGGCGCCCTCGCCGCGCTCGAGGCATCGCGCAGCGAGCGCATGACCGCCCCTGATTTTCCGGGCCCTCAAACCTAAACCCGGTTCAACCGCGGCTGCCCGGACTCCACCACGAACGACGCCCGCGTCTGCAACGGCGCGCCGCGCCGCGTGACATACGGCACCGTCCGGTAATCCGTCCGCCACTCGCCCGGCGTCACCTCGCAGCGCACATAGCCGCGCTCGCGATTGTGAAACTTCACGAACGGATTCTCGGCGAGCAAGCCGTCGAGTCCCGCCGGCCGCTCGGCGCCGTCACCCGCCGACGAAATCGACGTGCCCACGAATTCCGTGCCCACGCTCCGCGAATCGAGATCGTCGAAATCCGCGATCAACTCATTCGCCCAGTTGCTGTGGATATCGCCTGTCAACACCACCGGGTTCGCAATCTTCCTCTCACGTAAATGCCGCAGCACCCGCCGCCGCTCGAACTCGTAGCCCGGCCACTTGTCCATGCTGTGCGCGATCTCCGGCCCCGCGGCGAAATCCACGCGCGCCATCATGATCTGCTGCGCGACGACATTCCACTCGGCCTGCGATCGCTCGAGCCCATCAAACAGCCACTCTCTCTGACGCACCCCCATCAACGTGCCTTCCGGATTCAGCAGCACCGGACTTGGCGCTTTCACGCCATCGCCCTGGAGCTGATCCGTGCGATACTGCCGCGTGTCGAGCACGTTGAACGACGCCAGCCGACCAAACTCCAGCCGCCGGTAAAGCAGCATATCCGGCCCCATCGGCCGTGCGCTGCGACGCAACGGCATATGCTCGAAATACGCCTGATACGCGGCCGCGCGTCGCAATAGAAACCGCTCCGTCGTCGTTCGGTCCGGATGCTCCGCGATCGCCGCCGCATAGTTGTTGCTCACTTCGTGATCGTCCCACGTCACGATCCACGGCGCCATCGCATGCGCCGCCTGCAACGCGGGCTCCGACTTATACAGCGCGTAACGATTGCGGTAGTCCTCGAGCGTGAAGACCTCCGGCGTGTGATGCGGCCGCACCGCCTGGCCGTCGTCCTTTTTCTCGTAAATGTAGTCGCCGAGGTGGACGACCAGATCGAGGTCCTCGCGCACGAGATGCTCGAACGCCGTGTAATAACCGACTTCGTATTTCTGACACGATGCGAACGCGAACCGCAGCCGCTCCGGCAGCGCACCCGCCGCCGGCATCGTGCGCGTGCGCCCCAGCGGGCTGATCTCGCCCCCGGCCTTGAAGCGATACCAATACCAGCGGTCCGGCCGCAGCCCTTCGACTTCCACATGCACCGCATGGGCCCACTCCGGGTTCGCCACCGCGGTGCCGCGACGCACCACCCGCGTCATCGCCTCGTCCTCCGCCACTTCCCAGCCAACCTCAACCGGCACCGCCGGCATGCCGCCGCCCTCGCGCGGCTGCGGCGCGAGCCGCGTCCACAACACCACGCCATCCTGCGTCGGATCGCCCGACGCCACGCCGAGTTGAAACGGATACGCGGAGAACACCGGCTGGCCGACGATCGCGCCGAGCGCGCGCGTCGAGCACAACGCCGCGACCGCGAAGCTCGCGCTGCCGAGCAGGAACGACCGCCGGGTCAGCCGCGGCGTGTCGCGCAGGGGAAAAAGCGGAGGCGTCATGGCGTTACAGGCTCCAGTTTACGCCGAAATTCATCGTCCACCAGTAGCGCTCCGTCGCGCCGTTGCGGTTCGGATAACCCGCATACTCGTCCAGCGGCTCCTGGCCGAGATTGATCACGTCCGCGAACAGCGTGAAATGCTTGGTCAGCCGGTAGCTGATCTTGGCATCGATGATCCGCCGCTCCGCCTGATACATGTCGCTATTGCGATCGCTGCCGAACGACTTGATGAAATCGCCGGTGAACGTGTAGGCCACGCGCGCCTGCCACCGATATTTCTCATAAAACAGCGCGACGTTGTAGAGCGTGTCCGCCTGCTTCGCGAAACGCAGATTCTCCGTCGGCCGGCTGAACAATTTCTCCTCCGAATCGGCCAACGTCGCGTTCACCGCGAACCCGAGCCCGTCGAACGGCGACGGCAGGATCGTCAATTGCTGCTGATAATTCAGCTCGATGCCGCGCACCGTGCCGCTGTCCGCATTCTCCGGCCGGCTGAACGCCAGTGTCGAAAAATTCAGCCCTTCGAACGTCGTGTCGCGCAGCGTGTAGGCATTGGTGAAAACGGGGTTGTCGATCCGCTTGTGAAACGCACCGACCGACACCACGCCCGAATTCTCGAGATAATACTCTGCGCTCACGTCGAAGTTCATCGACTCGTAAGGCTGCAGATCCGGATTCCCCTGGCTCACGCTGCCCGTGTAAACGTTTCCACCCGCGACATCCGGCGCGAAGCTGAACGAGCGCGACGCCGCGATGT
>JAEYYL010000359.1 GCA_023430825.1 Verrucomicrobiota bacterium
TGAGCACGGGCAAGGCGATCGCGGGCGGCAGCGCGCTGTATTTCCAGTCGGCGATGTTTCCCGATCCGATGATGCCGAACATGGCGGCGATGCCGTTGAAGATGCGGATGTATAAGGGCGATGTCGGCACGCAGGCGGACGCGATTTTCAAGAAGCACGTGGCGGCGTTGAAAGAGGCGGGCCTGTCGCCGGGCGACGCGTTTTTCAGCCGCAACATCCTGTATCCAGATCCCAAGAACGGCGGGCGGATGGATTTTGCGGCGTTCAACAAGTCCTACCACGCGGTCTATAACAATCCGGAGAATCCGAACCGGCTGGCGCGAACGGTGATGTCGGCGCCGGGCTATGTGGCGCAGGGGCAGTTGCTCGCGATCGAGACGTATGCGGTGTATGCGGGGGACACGGAAAAGCTGTTCGCGCCGGCGGCGGAAGGCGGCAAGCCGGCGGCGTTGAAGGCGTTTCGCGCGGATGCGAAGGCGAACGCGGCGAGCGGCGTGGCGGTGTCGCCGGCGGCGGCGCTGACGTGGGTGAGCGGCCTGATCGCGGCGGAGCGCGGCGACATGAAGACGGAGGCGGCGGCGGTCTTCGCGGTGGCGAAGGAGCGGCTGGCAGCCGCGGGCGGTGATTTTTCGAACGTGGTGCAACTGCGCGCGTATGTGGCGGCCGGGGCGAACGCGGTCTCGGCGGCGGGCGATTTCGAGACGGTGTATGCGGCGGCCTTTGCGGGCGCGCACAAGCCGGCGCTGACGATCCTGCCGGTGAAGGCGCTGGCGAACGACGCGAAGGTCGAGGTCGAGATTCTGGCGGCGACGGTGCCGTGACGAAGCCCAGGCGATGAGGGCGGGCGGAAGGGGTTGCCCGCGCATCACGCGAATAGACGCGAATCGATCCTCAGATGGAGCCGCGGCCCCCGCCGCGCTGGGTGAAGACGCGACGAGGGCGCCGCGGCTCCATGGGAACTTGATTCAGCGGTAGCGGGGGCAAGCTGAGCGCGGCTCGCAAGCACGATCAGATTGACCGTGCCACGTCGGATCTTCTGTGAGCGGTTCTCGCTGCGCGCTTTGCGAGCTTTGCGGTGGAGGGGCGACTTTGAAACCGCGAGATCACTCATGACGATGGTTCATCGTAATCGCGCATGATTCGAAGGCGCAGCAACTTCCGTTCTATTCCGAGCCGGTTGGCGGCGTAGTTGAAATTTTAATACGCGGCGCGGGCGGCCGGGAAGCTCGTTCTACCGGGCGCGGGTTTAGCGTCGTGGCATCGCATGCGCTGCGTGGGGTGCCGCGAGTCGCCCGACAGGTTGCGACTCGTTCCGAGGAGAGCACGCACGGCGGGGCCATTTTGGCCGGCGCGATCCAGCGCGCCGGATCGGGGCGGAGCCTTGGCTGGCGGCGTGGTGCGCTCCGGGAACGAGTGGCGGTCGGGCGGCGCATCCACATCCGACCGCAAATCAAGCACGCATCGACCCATGAAACTGACTTCCTCCCGACTGCTCGGCGTTATCGTATCCATGATTATAGGACACGCGATCGCCGTCCGCTCCTACGCCCAGTCGCAGCCGCCACCACCGTCATCGTCGTCGGACGAGCCGATCCACGTGTTGGAAAATTTTGTGATCACGGGCTCGAACATCCAGCGCATCGACCAGGAGAAGGCGCTGCCGGTCACGGTGGTAAGCCGCGAGGTGATGGAGACGCGTGAGGCGTCGACGCCGGTGCAGTTGCTCTCGGCGATTCCGCAGGTGGTGAATGTGCCGCTGGTGGAGAACCAGGGCGGCTCGGCGATCTCGGCGCCGGGCGACAATTCGTCGGTGAGCCTGCGTGGCGCGGGTTCGGGCAACACGCTGGTGTTGCTCAACGGCCGCCGGCTCGTGCCGCATCCGCTGAGCTCCATCGACGAAGGGGCGGTGCCGTCGTTGTCGGTCAACATCGGGCAGCTGCCCAATCGCGGCATCGACCGGATCGACGTGTTGCGCGACGGCGCGTCGTCGATCTACGGCACGGACGCGGTGGCGGGCGTGATCAATTACATGATGGACCGCACGTTTCGCGGCAACGAACTCGCGCTGCGCACGACGGTGCCGGAGGCGGGCGGCGGCTTCGAGTATCGCGGGACGATCACCGTGGGCCGGGATTTTGCCGGCGGCCGCGGACGGTTCGTGACCGTGCTCGATTATCTGGACCGCGAGGCGATCGACAGTCGCGATCGCGATTTTTCGCGTTACCTGGACAAGACGGCCAAGGCGCCGCCGATCTGGCAGACGCCGAACACCGGGCCGTTTTTCGCCAGTGCGATCTCCCGTGACCACGGCACGCAGAGTTACACGTTCGGGTCGGTGAATGCGGCGGGCGTGTTCGTGCCGGCGCGGCCGGCTTACGCGACGTCGTTCACCGCGAGCAATGCCGCGAACCTCGGGCGTTTCTACATCGTGCCGAAAACGAGTGGCGTCGGCTTCAAGTCCACGGCGGCGAGCCGCACGGATCCGGGGGAGAAGGTATTCTACACCAACGAGGCCGTTTCGGGTTACATCCAGAATGAATCGCAGCGCGTCAACTGGTTCACGCACGGCGAATTCGATCTCACGCGGACGCTCACGCTTTTTGCCGAGCTGGGTTACTACCATGCGTTTTCGGTCAATCCGTATCAGGGCGGCGAGGCGACGTTCACGGCGGGCAATCCAGCGGTGGTGTATTCGAATCCGACGCTCGTGATCGAGGCGGATAATCCGTGGAATCCGTTTGGCACGCGCTTTTACGATCCGGCGGGCGTGCCGAATGCCGATGGGACGCCGCGGCTGGTCGGCACACCGTCGGCGCTGCGGGTGCAGAACGCGAAGTTCAACGGCATCCCCAGCGACTATCAGGAAGTCACGACGGATGTTTATCGCGCGTTGGCGGGAATTCGCGGGCGGTTTGGCGACACGTGGGAATGGGAGTCGGCGGCGCTCTACAGCCGGAGCACGAGCAAGGACCGCGTCGTCGGCGACATGCGCCAAAGCGTGATGCGGGACGCGATCGCGAGCGGACGGCTCAATCCGTTCGGTTACACCTTTCACGTCGTGGACGGCGCGGTCGCGGTGAAGGAACCTTACGACAACGTCGCGGGCGATTTCCCCGGGCTGACCGACACGCGCAAGCGCGACGGCGAAACGGTGTTGAAAAGCATCGATTTCCGCACGGGCGGAAAGATCTTCGAACTCTTCGGCAACGCAATCTCGCTCGCGGCGGGCGCGGAGTATCGAGAGGACGGATACGTCAACTACGTGCCGCCGTATTCCGGCTATAATCCGCCGGAGTCGGGTCTCGATCCGCGCGCGAGCGACTTCGTCGGCACGTCGCCGGCGGGCAACACCGATGCGGACCGCACCGTGACGAGCGCCTACGCGGAGGTGCTGATCCCGCTCGCGACACCGCAGCAGAAGCTGCCGTTCGCCAATCTCCTCGAGTTGAGCGCGTCGGGCCGCACGGAGCATTACAGCGATTTCGGGCAGACGACGAAGCCGAAGGTGTCGCTGAACTGGCGGCCCGTTTCCTGGGTGATGGTGCGTGGCTCCTACAACCAGGGATTTCGCGCGCCGAATCTGTCGGTGCTCTACTCGGCCGACCTGCCGCGCCAACGCACGATCGCCGATCCGTATCGTCAGCCGGTGACGAACAATCTGCCGATCGACAACTCGTCGCGGCCGTTCACTTTGCTGGCGAATCCCGATCTGCAGCCGGAGGAGGCCACGGGCAAGACGGTGGGCGTGGTCGTCGATATCCCGGCGGTGAAGGGGCTGTCGTTCTCCGCCGATTACTGGGAGATCAAGCAGACCGGCGTGATCGTGTCGCCGTTCGACTCGCTGCCGCAGGACGACTACATCGCGCTCGCAGCGGCGACGCAGGCGCAGCTCGCGTCGGGCAGAACGATCGACCAGGTCGATCTCGGCAGCGGCACGGACAACTATCAGGGCGCCTACGGGATGGTGCGGTTGCCGGTGACCGACGAGGACCGGGCTTATTTCGCCGCTTACAACGCGACGCGTTCGCCGGCGAATCAGCTCGGCGTGGTCGGAGCGATGTCGCGGCTTTTCAGCCAGTATGTGAACCGGTCGGAGGGCTTTCTTTCCGGCTACGATTTCGGACTCGTTTATCAACTGCCGGCGTTTTCGTGGGGCCGCGTCACGGCGGCGACCGACTGGGCCTACACGAAGGACCTCTATTATATCGGCAAGCCTGGCGAGCCGATCGACGAGGTGCGCTACGACAACCCGCGGCTGCGCGGAAACATCAACCTCGCCTGGCGCCGCGGCGGCTGGGGCGCGGGTTTCGCCGGCTACTACATCGGCCATTATCTCTCGACGAGCGCGTTCCTGACGGCGTCGCAATACGCGGATCCGGGCGCGGAGAGTTCGCGCAGCTATCTGCAAGGCGTGGAGGACAACGGCGTGACGACCTATCGCTATATCGTCGACGAACTGTGGACCTTCAACGCGTTCGTGAGCTACCGCGTGCGGCAGTCGCCGAACGACTGGCTGAAGAACACGCGCTTCCGGCTCGGCGTGGCGAATCTCACCGACGAGGTGCCGCCGCTCATTGGCGCGGGCTACTCGCGCACGGTGAACAGCAACGTCCTCGCCGGCCGCACCTGGTCGTTCGAAGTCGCGAAGGATTTTTAACCCATGAACTCCCTCATGCTTCCCCATCCAACCCAACCGTCCGTTCAACGTCAGCGTTCGTCATCAACCCAACCTGTCATTTCCATGATCTCCCGTGTCCGAACCTTCCGTTCTTTTGTCGCACTCCTGGCCTTTTGCGTATCCGTGGCGTCATTACCGCCGCTCCGCGCGCAGCAGGGCGATCCCAATGTCGAGCTGCCGCGCGTGCGCAAGCAGACGATGCGGCCGGAGATCACCGGCCAGATGGGCATGGTGGCGGCCGGCCGGCATTATGCGGTGTCGGCGGGCGTGCGCATGCTGGAGGCGGGCGGCAACGCGTTCGACGCGGGCGTCGCCGCGGTGTTTGCGGCGGCGATCACGGAGTTCAACCTCTTCGGTTTCGGCGGGGAGTCGCCGGTGGTGCTGTATGATGCGGCCTCGAAAAAAGTCGTGGTGATCAATGGCCAGGGACCGTCGCCAAAGGCGGCGGTGCCGGCGGTGTTTGCCGAGATGGGTTACGTCGAGGGCAACGGCCCGCTCGGCGCGACGATCCCGGCGGTGATGGATGCGATGGCGATCGTGTTGCAGCATTACGGCACGATGACGCTCGAGCAGGTGATGCAGCCGGCGATCGAGTATGCAGACGGGTTCGTGATGTATGAGTATCTGCAGCGCGCGATGGTGGCGAACCGCAAGGCGACGGAGAAGTGGAACGAGTGGGGCGGGCCGACGTATTATCCGGGCGGCAAGACGCCGCAGGTCGGCGAGGTGTTTCGCCAACCGAATTTGGCGGCGACGCTGCGCCGGATCGTGGCGGCGGAGAAGGCCGCGGCGGCGGCGAAGAAGGATCGCATCGCGGCGATCGAGGCGGGGCGCGACGACTTCTACAAGGGCGAGACCGCGCGGAAGATGGCGGCGGCGCAGAAGGCCGCGGGCGGCGTGATGACCTACGAGGATCTCGCGAGCTACAAGGGCAGCATCGAGGAGCCGGTGAGCGTGACGTTTCACGACATGGAAGTGTTCAAGTGCGGCTTCTGGAACCAGGGACCGGTGCTGCTCCAGACGCTCAACATTCTCGAAGGCTTCGACCTCGCGAAGATGGGTCACAACAGCGAGGAGTATCTGCACACGGTGACGGAGGCGATGAAGCTGGCCTACGACGATCGCAACGCGTTCTACGGCGATCCGAACTTCGTCCAGGTGCCGGCGAAGGGCCTGCTGTCGAAGGAGTATGCGGCGGTGCGGCGGTCGTTGATCGCAGAGAAGGCGGAGATGGGGCACCGGCCGGGCGACCCGTATGCGTTCGACCGCATACCGCGCCCGGCGCAGCTCTACATGCCGCATCCGCAGGGCAAGGTGGCGGGCAACAACAGCGACACGACGTCGGTGTCGGTCGGGGATGCGCAGGGCAATCTGTTCAGTTGCACCCCGAGTTCGGGCTGGATCGGTCGCGGGGCGTTCATCGCGGGCGACACGGGCGTGCCGATGAGCAATCGCATGACGGTCTTCGATCTCGATCCGCTCAGCCCGAACGTGCTGGAAGGCGGCAAGCGGCCGCGCACGACGTTGACGCCCAGCATCGTGTTCAAGGGCGGCAAGCCCTACATGGCGATCGGCACGCCGGGCGCGGACAACCAGGACCAGCAGATCCTCAACGTGCTGTTGAACCATGAGGTATTCAACATGGGACTACAGGAGTCCATCGAGGCGGCGCGGCTGTCGACGACGCATTTCCACGCGTCGTTCTTCAACCACCAGGCGAATCCCGGGGTGATCCAGGTGGAGAACCGCGTCACGCCCGAGGTGCAATCGGCGTTGAAGCGGCGCGGTCACATCGTGCGCGAGACGAGCGCGTATGGCATGAGCACGGGCATCGTGATCGTCGCGATCCGGCCGGACACGGGCACGCTGATCGGCGCGGCGGATCCGCGGCGCGAGCGTTATGTGTTCGGTTATTAGGGCCTTCTCGCCCTGCCAAGGACGGCCGCGCTGCAACGCGCGGCTGGAGAAAAAAGTGGAAGCGACGCGCTCTTCGTGAGCGCGTTTTTTTTGTTGGGTAGATGGAGCCGCGGCGCCCTCGCCGCGCTGGGGGCGAAACGCGCGGAGAAAGGTGGCGAGGGCACCGCGGGTTCATGGAGGGCTCGGCGGTGGTCGTTTGGCGAACAAGCCGACGGGGACGTCGGCGTTCCCAGGTGGCGGCGTTCCCAGGTGGGCGGCGTTCCCGGGGATGGGGGCGGCTTCGGGCGGAGGTGCGCGGGTGAGGCGTTCGTTGGGGAGAGCGCGGCGGGGGCGCCGCGGCCCCAGGCGATGGCGCAAAAAAAAGGAGCGGATCGTGGGATCCGCTCCGAGGTGGAGACAGCCGCGGCGAGGGCGGCGGGCAGGTCGATCAGGTTTTGCCGAGCAGCTTCTGGAGTTCGCCGAAGAAGAGGTCCATTTCCTCCTTGGTGCCGATGCTGACCCGCGCCCATTCGCCGTAGGCGCCGTCGGGCACGCCGCTTTCGCGCGAGCCGCTGATGAGGATCTTGCTGCTCCTCATTTTGGCGACGAGTTCCTTGTCGCTCAGGCCGGAACGGAAGTAGATGAACGCGCCCTGGGGGCTCGCGTATTTGATGCCGAGGCGGTCGAACTCCTGGCAGGCGTAGTCGCGAACCTCCTTGTATTTGGCGCGGTTGACCTCGAGGTGTGCGGTGTCCTTCAGCGCTTCCTGGGCGGCGATGGCAGCCAGATAGCTCGGGCCGCCGGCGTTGAAGTGATTGAGCTTCGCGAGGACCTCGGGGTGGGCGATGCCGTAGCCGGCGCGCAGGCCGGCCATGCCGTAGCCCTTCGAGAAGGTGCGGGTGACGATCATGTTCTTGCGCACCTTGACGAGCGGCGCGGCGGTGTTGGCCTTCAGGCCGCTGTCGGCCAGTTCGAGATAGGCCTCGTCGACGAACACGAGGATCCGCGGCGGCACCGAGAGGATGAATTTGCGCAGCTCGGCGGGGTCGGCGAGGACGCCCGTCGGATTGTTGGGATTGCAGATATAAACGATGACGGTCTGGTCGTCGATCGCGGCACCGAGGGCCTTGAAATCGTAGCCCATCTTGTCGTTGAGCGAAGCGAACTTGACGTCGCCGCCGTGGGCGAGGAACTCGCGCGTGAGCTGGGTGTAGCCCATGGCGGTGGTGACGACGTTCACGCCGGGTTTCGCGTAAGCCCAGGCCGTCATCATCAGGAGCGGGCCGGAGCCGGGCGTGGTGAGGATGTAATCCTCCTTCACGCCCTCCTTGGCGGCGCAGAGGGCGACGAGGTCGTCGACGTCGTTGCGGTTGTAGTAATTGCCGGCATCGAGGGCGGCTTTCATCCGCTCCAGCGCCTTGGGGGTGAAGCCGAAGGCGTTTTCGTTGCTGCCGATGCGGGTGACGTCGGTGCCGGCGGTGGGCGAGCCGGCGTGGAGGAAGGTGGCGAGCGACAGCGCGGCCACGAGCGAGAGCGTTTGCGCGCGCGAACGCCGCAAACCCGGGAGGGAGGAGTGCATGGAGGTGAGGATTGGCTGACGAACTGACGTGTGATTAGACTCTGGATACGTAGCACGGCGCGTGCCGCGGGAGAGGGGATGACGGGGTGCGGGGCGGGGAAATTTCGGTGGCGGCAAGGGGGGCGGCGCGCCCGGCTGAGGCTGCTGGCCAACGATCCCGCCGCTCACGCGCCGAGCCACACCGGAGGCGCTGAATCGCCTGAGAGCAGGCTCCTCCCTGCCAAGCCGCGGACAAAAAAACGGCGGCCCTCGCGAGAGGGCCGCCGGAAACCACCGCTGCAAAAAAGGGTGGGGCGCGGCGGGGGCGCCGCGGCTCCAGCGCGTGGAAGGCTAGAAGCGCGCTTCGATGGTGAAGGCGATGTTGCGGCCGTAGTCGGCGATCACGCTGCCGTTGAAGGAGCCGGTGTAGCCGTTGGCGCGCCAGATGTAGTCGTCGAAGAGGTTCTGCACCGTCAGCGAGGCGGAGACGCCGTCGAGTTTGGAGCCGCGGGCGCCGCGGACCGTGAGGCCGGCGTTGAAGCTGGTCCAGCTCGGGATCTCCTCGGTGTTGAGCGTGTTGACGAAGACGGAGTCGTAGTATTGGCCGCCGAAGTTCAACTCGGCGAACCGCCACTTATAGACGAGGTCGAGGTTGGCGGTGAACTCGGGCGTGTTGCCTTGGCTGAGGCCCTCTTGGAGTTCCCACGACTGCACGTATTGCGCCTTGGTCGGGTCGGTCGAGCCGGGGACGTAGTTCGGATTCGGGATCGGCTGGTAGAACTTCGCGCGCGGATCGGTGGTCGAGCTGTGCATGGCCGAGTAGTTGATCTTCAGGTTTTCGGCGAATTCAGATTTCTGATACGCGAAGGCGCCGGTGACGCGCAGGCCCTTGATCGGGGTGCGCCAGTCGTAGCTGATCTCGGCGCCGGAGGAGTCGATGCCGCCGACGTTGCGGAAGGACGTGGCGCCGGTGACGCCGGAGAGGCCGCGGGCGACGAGTTCCTCCTGGGTGAGCGCGACGGACAGGATGCGGTCTTCGTATTTGTTGTAGAAGAGCGAGAAGCTGGCGCCGAAGGCCCGGCTGGAGTAGCGGATGCCGACGTCGTAGTTGGTCGCGCGTTCGGGGCGGAGGGAGGTGTCGAAGTCGACGTTTGCGATGATATTGTTGGCCGGCGCCGCGAGGTTCTCGGCGTAGTTGCCGAAGAGTTCGATCGACGGGCTCAACGTGTAGCCGATGCCGACCTGCGGAAGGAAGTTGTCCTTGTAGGTGGCCTCGCGTTGCACGCCCTGGCGGGAGAGCGGGAGCCAGTAGTTCTGCGTGTAGAGGATGCCGTGCGCCTCCTTGTCGACGGTGAGGGATTTGGCGGCGAGGGTGAGCGTGAGGCGTTCGTCGAGGAGCTTCAGGACGTCCTCGACGTAGAACAGCTTCGCCTGGGTGGAGAAGTGCTGGTCGTAGTTGTTGAAGAGAATCTGGTCGTAGGCGAAGAAGCCGTGCGGCGAGGCGCCGATCAGATTGTAGGTCGGACGGTAGGCGTGCTGCGTGTCGTCCTCATACCAGCCGCCGATCGTGAGCCGGTTGATGCCCAGGGTCCAGGAACCCTTGAGGTTGAGGCCCCAGCGTTCGCCGCCGAAATCCTCGTCGCGGCCGGTGGGGCCGGGAATGCCGGGGGTGGCGTTGGCGATGGTGGTGGAGGTGGGCGCGATGAGCGCGTGGGCGTTGGAGAACGCGGAGGGCGTGGCGGCGGGGTTGAGCGTCTCGCCGACGTCGAAGAAGCCGTTTGAGTTGGCGTCGTTGTAGCCGACGGGAATCGCGCCCGCGGTGCCGAAGGGCACGAGTTCGCCGGCGGCGTTGCGGTAGGCCCAGCGCGGCCAGATGTCGGTGCGCAGTTCGCCGGTGGTATTGTTGGCGG
The DNA here is from genome assembly GCA_023430825.1 of Verrucomicrobiota bacterium. Taxonomy (GTDB): domain Bacteria; phylum Verrucomicrobiota; class Verrucomicrobiia; order Opitutales; family Opitutaceae; genus Opitutus. The sequence goes on from JAEYYL010000359.1 coordinate 10,043, forward strand.
GGATGTAGGAATTGACGATCTGGGTGCGGGAGTCGGCGCGCGAAACCTCGCCGGTGCCGTAATTGCTCTTGTCGTGGAAATACGCGGAGGTCTTCACGATGATGTCGTCGGTGACGGTGAAGTCGGCCGAGCCGCGGAGGAGGCTGTCCATGCGGCCGTTGCGCCAGAGCTTGTAGTATTGATTCCAGAGGCCGTCGCCGAGGACCTCGGCGGGCCCGAGGTAGGAGACGAAGCCGAACTTGCGGGCCTGGTCGGTGTAGTTGCCCTGGAGGTTGGTGGCGAGGGTGGTGGTGGCGGGGAGCCCGGCGGCGGCGGCGCGGGCGGCCATGTTGGTGGGCAGGTATTCGGTGTAGCCGTTGGCGGCGAGGAGGCGCAGGTTGTTCTGCTCGGCGGCGCCATAGATCGTGCCGACGGCGGCGGTGCCGTATCCAGAATATGGATCGCCGGTTTCGAGCGCGCGCCAGCGGTCCCACTGGACGGAGCGGGTGTCGTAGTCGTCGCGATCGTTCCAGGTGTAGGCGAGATTGAAGGTGGCGCGGGGGAGCTCGTAGCGGATCTTGCCCTCGACCTTGCGGCCTTCGCTTTCCTCGGGGATGCCGGCGGTCTTGAAGGTGAGCTGGGAGGTGCTGACGTAGGCGGAGAGGCCGGGCACGATCTCGCCGGTGTCGGCGCGGAGGAAGACGCGGCGCATGTCGAAGTCGCCGGTGCTGAACTTCAGCAGCGCGCCGGGCGCACGCGTGGGGTTGGACGTGAAATACTTGATGGCGCCGCCGAGCGCCTCGTAGGCGGGCGAGGTGACGTCGCCGGTGCCCTGCGAGACGCTGATGGTGGAGAGATTCTCGCCATCGACGATGCGGCCGGCGGGCGTGCCGTAGCGCGGGCTGTTGTTGCCCATCGGGATGTCGTCGATCGTGACCGCGAGCGCGGCGATGCCGAACGAGCGCACGCGGATGTCGTTGCCGAATTCGTAAAAGCCGAACGGATCGGTGGAGCGGATGTTCACGCCCGGAACGAGGCTCAGGAGTTTCTCGACGGTGACGCCGGGCAGGGCGACGTTGACGTCGCCGGTGGTGATCGAATTGGTCGCGCGCGAAACGCCTTTTTCGGCGACGAACATCTCCATCAACGTGATGACCTCTTCTTTGTCGGCCGGAGCGGCGGCTTCCTGCGCCGGCGCGAGCAACGGCGCGGCAAATAGGATTGAATACGCGAGGGCCCGGGGCTTCCATCGCGGAGCCCGGTCCTGACAGGAGATGTGTGGATGCATAGGTGTGTGATTAGACACCCGCAACTAAGCAGCCCGGATACCAACGCAGGATCGGGCACCCCGTTTTGGGGGCGGCGGACCGCGCGCGACGCGGCGTGAACGGAGGGCGGAGCGGCGAGACGCAACGGGTCGGCGGTCCGGCCGACGTGGCATATCCAAAAGTTGGATACGCGCGAAAGCGGGCGTTTCTACGACTGGCGAAGCGGGGATGGCGGGGGCGGTCGGGCGAAGCGGCGGCGGGGCACGCGCGTCGGCCGGCCGGACGGATCGATGAAGCGAAGTCATGAAAAGGTTTCATCGGCCGAGGGGGCTCGGGACACGAAGCAGGGTTGCGAGCTGGTTGGGAGCCGGGCTCGGCGTGTGCCGGCCGCCAGAGTGGGAGGTGGCTGCTGGCCGCGTCATGGTGCGCGCGAGCGCGCAACCTCCAGGAAGGCAGGCCGGCGCGGGATGTTGCGCATGAGTTGTGCTGAGCCAGGGGTGTTGACTCGTTTCTGGATTATCCGCGGCTGCGAGGCGGTCTTACGGCGCGCGTTGCGGTGGGGCGCGGCGCGGGTGGGCTGCAGCTTGTTCGCGACGGTGGGCGTCGCCGCGGAGGAGTCTGCGCGCTCGCCGCCGGCGGCGGACGTGGTGGTCGTCGGTGCGGGCATCGCGGGGCTGTCGGCGGCGGTCGAGCTCGGCCGGGGCGGAGCGAACGTCGCGGTGGTCGACATGGCGTCGGTGTTTGGCGGGCACGCGGTGATGGCGGAGGGGCTGCTCAATCTCGTCGATACGCCGTATCAAACGGAGCACGGCGTCCGCGATTCGGCGGATCTCGCGTATCGCGACTATATGGAGTGGGGCGAGGACGCGGATCGCGCGTGGGTGCGTTACTATGTCGAACATTCGCGCGAGGAGGTGTTCGACTGGCTGGCGCGGCTCGGGGTGACGTTCAACGGCGTGTTCGCCCCGCCGGGGAATCGCGTGGCGCGCGCGCATCGGGTGCGCGGCCGCGGGATCGCGCTGGTCGGGCCGATCTACCGCGAGGCGCTGCGGACGCCCGGCGTGTCGTTTCGCTGGAATGTCCGGCTGGATCGCCTGCTGCGCTCGGGCGAACGCGTGACCGGCGTGGCGTTGACCGATCTGCGCACCGGAGAAGCGGTCGAGCTGGAGGCGAAGGCGGTGTTGCTCGCGACGGGTGGGTTTCAAAGCAATCTCGCGCGGGTGCGGGAAGCGTGGCCGCAGGCGCTGCCGTTTCCGCCGCGCGTGCTCGCGGGTGCGGGCATCAACGCGACCGGCTCCGGGCTCGAGGTGGCGCGCGCGAGCGGGGCGGCGGTGAGCCGGCTCGATCACCAGTGGAATTATCTTTCGGGTTTACCCGATCCGCGTTTTCCGGGGACGCAGCGCGGCGTGTTTGCCGGCGTGCGCTCCGTGTGGGTGAACGCGGAGGGCCGGCGTTTCATGGCGGAAAACGCCTCGCCGAAGCACGGCATGCCGGTGCTGCTGCGGCAAACCGGTGCAACGTTCTGGGCGATCTTCGATGCGACGGCGCGGGCGACGTTCAACGTCTCCGGTTCGGATTGGGCCGATCGTCGCAAGGTGGAGCGATTGATCGTGGACAATCCCGCGGTGGTGAAACGCGGCGAGACGCTCGATGCGCTCGCGGCGGAGATCGGGCTGCCTGCGGCGGCGTTGAAGGCGACGATCGATCGCTTCAATGCGCTGGTGGAGGCGGGCGTGGATGAGGACTTCGGGCGGTTCGGTCCGGGCGTGGGGTCGCCGCCGGCGCGGATCGCGGGGCCGCCGTATTTCGCGGCGCAGTTTTTTCCGATCACGCGCAAGAGCATGGGCGGCGTCGTGATCGACCGGTCGTGTCGCGTGCTCGATGGTGAAGGCGGGATCATTGCCGGGCTTTACGCGGCCGGTGAAGTGACGGGCCTCGCGGGCATCAATGGCTCGGCGGGTCTCGAAGGGACGTTTCTCGGACCCTCGCTGTTGACGGGGCGCGTGGCGGGGCGGGCGATGCTGGCGGAACTGGACCGCGCGCCGGCGCCGCCGCCGGTGAATTTGAAACCGCTGGAGTTTCGGGCGGTCGGGCCGGCGTCGGCTGGCGATGCGCAGTGCATGAACTGCCATGCGCTGCCGGAAAAGATCGCGACTCCGCGGCCGGGCTTCTGGCATTTCGAAAAAGTGCACCGTGCGGTGCTCGACCGATCGCTGGCGTGCATGGATTGCCACGGCGAGATCGTGGCGGAGGCTGCACCGGGCAGCGCGGCGCACCGGATCGATCGCGCGGCGCAGCTGGCGACCTGCGCGGCGTGTCATCGAGGCGAGTAGCCGTGGCGGTGGCGCCGCATGTTTCCTCGAGGTTTAGCCCGGATACGTCACACTCGAATCAACCAAGTCATGGATCACAGAGGACACTGAGCTCTGACCCAGAGGCAGCAGGAGGCCACAAGGTGTTGGATGCGTTTTTGCGAAAACGAGGCGGATTGGAAGGGGAGGCCAGATAGGAACGGTGAATTCTCCTCGGTGAACTCCGTGTCGGAGTTCTGTGCGCTCTGTGACCAATCGTTGTCTTCATCATGGGTGTGATGGATGCGGGTTAGAGGGGGAGGAGGGCGACCGATTGAGGGATGGAGCCGCGGCGCTCCCGCCGCGCTGGATGGGGAGGATCGTTGCATTTCGATCAAGGCAACGGGCGGCCCGTTTCGACTGCATGAGCCTGAAAGAC
>JAEYYL010000397.1 GCA_023430825.1 Verrucomicrobiota bacterium
AAGATGTCGCATATGCGACATCTTAATGTTCGCAGCGGCGCAGCCGGCCCGGCGTTCGCCATTAAGCGCGAGGCTGCCCGTCACCATCGTGGCGACGGATTCGATTGACTGCGGCGACCCGCCGCCGCCGTTCAACCCGCCGCAGGTTTCGCCGCGTAATACGGCAGCAACTGCTTCAGATGCCCCTGCACGATCGCACCGATCGTGTCGGGCGGCAGCGAACCTTTGTGCAGCTCGAAAATCGCCACCAGCAACGCCAGCTCGATGTCCACTTTCTTCGCGCTCGCGGTCTTCATCTCCGCCACGATCTCGAGGGCCTTTTTTTCGGCCCGTTTGTAGTCCTGAAAATTCTGCTCCGTCGGCGTCGCCATCGCACCACGTCCTCGCGGCCGAGCCTCTTCGTCAAGGCCCAATCCGCTCCCCTCCTACCACAAATCGGCGTGCGTCCCCCGCGCAGTTTCCGCTCACTTTGCGTCGTCCCCCGCCATGCCCCACTACGTCGCCTTCCTCGCCGGGATCAATCTCGGCAACCGCCGCATCAAGATGGACGCGCTGCGCGCCCGCTTCGAAGAACTGAAGTTTCGCAACGTCGCCACCTTCATCGCCAGCGGCAACGTCCTCTTCGAATCCAACGCTCGCGACGCCGCGAAACTCGAAACCCAGATCGAGCGCCACCTCGCGAAAACCCTCGGCTACGAGGTCGCCACTTTCGTCCGCACGCGCGCCGAGGTCGCTGCGCTCGCCGACACTCGCCCCTTCTCGAAGTCCGACCACGCCGAGCCCACGCACAACCTGTTCGCGATCCTCTTCAAAACCGCGCTTCCCGCCGACCTCGCGCGCAAAATCGCCGCCATTCGCACCGACCGCGACGCGTTTCACGTCTCCGACCGCGAACTCTTCTGGTTCACGCGGGGCAAGCTGACCGAATCCGTCGTGTGGACGCTACCCGAGGTCAAAGCTCTGAAATTTCCCAAATCCACCATGCGCAACACCACGACGCTCCGAAACATCGCGGAGCAATTCCCGCCGCCCGCCTCGCGCGCGAGCTGACGCGCGGAAAGACGTTGTAACTCCGCGATCCATCCCGGGTTCTTTTCGCAAGGATACTCCTCACCGCTTCGAACATGAAAACCATCGGCGTCTTTTTCCTCTGGTGCCTCCTGCTCGTGATCTGCTGGCCGCTCGCACTCCTGGCCCTGATCCTCGCGCCGCTCGTCTGGCTGGTCGCACTTCCCTTCCGTCTGCTCGGCGTCTGCGTGCAGGCCACCTTCGCTTTCATCAAGGCCCTGCTCTTCCTCCCCGCCCGCCTGCTCGGCGCGCGCGTCCCCGCCTGAGGACAACCGAAACCTTGCCTGTTCCGACGGTAGGGCGGGTCTCCGACCCGCTCTTCATCATCGGGAGGGTGAGTCGAAAACACCGCCCCACCCAACTCCCCCGCCGGCGATTCAACCTCCCGCCTGCGCCGCCCGGCTCACTCGATCGCGTAGGACGCCACGCGCTCGAATGCCGCCAGCTCCGCCGCGGTGATCGGCACGCCGTATCCTTTCGGCGCATACGTCACCCACCCGGCCCCGACCCGCGGATGAAACGATTTCACAAACGCGCTGATCCGACCGTGTTCGTCCGTCGCCAACACCGTCACCGCCGCATCCGCGGGCAATGACGCGAAACCCGTTTTCAACCACGCCGGCATTCCCCAGTTTCGCCCGGTCTGCGTCGCACGGCTGTAATAGTTTCCCGAGTCCTGAAATCCGAGAAACTCGAGATCGAGCAGCCGCGCCGCCACGCTCGGATCGTAAGCGAGAAAGTTTCCCTGCTCGTCGAAAGTCACCTGATTCGGAATGCCCCACGGCCAGACAACCTTGCCGCCGCTTTCGAGATATTTCCGCAAGGGCCCCGCCTCCGGATTCGCGCCGACCACCGCCGACGGAATTTGCGCAAACCCGAACGCCACCACACTCGGCCCACCTTCCGCCGTCCGCGCCGCCAGCCACTCCGCCAGCGCCGCCGCCGAGTCGATTCGCCGATAACCGCGCTCAACCAGGTAAGGCGCCAGCGCCGGATCGACCACGAACCCGCTGATTCCCGCCGGAATGTTTGCCGGCAGATAAACCGCCTTCTGCACCGTTGCCGCACCTTCGGTGATCGCGAGCAGTCGCCCGTCGTCGGTGCCGAAATACAACGTGCCGTCGTCATGGATCAGCGAAGAGTAGATGTCGCTCCCGACCGCATAACTCCACTTCAGCGCCCCCGTCCGCTTGTCGAGTTTGTGCACCCGGCCATTCGCACTGCCCCAATACGTGTCGTCGCCCACCACGAGCGCCGTCGTGTAGGTATGAGCGCCCGCGTCGAACTCCCACTTCTTCGCGCCCGTCGCGAGATCGAGCGCGGCGATCTTCTTGTTCGTCGACCACCCGACGAAAACCGTGCCGTCGTTGACCGTCGTCGACATCGCCCACGTGGAATCATAGGCGAACGTCCACTTCTTCTCCCGCGTCGCGACATCGACCGCATAGACGTTCGCATCGCGCGAGCCGAACACCAGCAATCCGTCCGCCAGCGACGGGCGCGTGAAGATATCGCTGCGGATGAACCCCTGGCTCAGATCGTAACCCACGCCCGCCGTCGCGTATTTCCAGAGCAGTTGTCCATCCGCCGCCGCCAGCGCGTAAACATGATCGTCTCCGCTCGGCTGATAAATCGTGTCGCCCACGACGAGCGGCGCCGCGCGCAGACTGTCGCCGGTCGCAAACACCCAGCGTTGCGCCCCCGTCGCCAGATCCAGCGCGTAAAGCCGGCCATCGCCCGCCGGCACGAGCACGCGGTCGCCGTCCACCACCGGCGGCGCCGTGAAATAATTCCACTCCGTCGGCGTCGGCAGCACCGGTTGCAGCCGGAACGACCAGCGCAGCGAACCGTCCGCCACGTCGAGCGCGTGCACCCAATCGCTCCGCCCCGCGACGATCACCGTCGAACCCGCCACCGCCGGCGCCCCCGCGATCGCGCCGCCGGTCTGAAATTTCCAGCGCAGTTGTCCGTCCTTTTTGGATACAGCGTAGAGCAACCCGTCCGCGCTGCCGAAATAGAGCGAGTCGCCGTCGAGCACCGCCGCGCCCCGGATGAATCCTTCCGTCTGAAACGCCCACTTGATCCGCGGATGCTCGATGTCGCCGGAGGCGAACCCAACGGAAGCGGCAAAGCCTGCAATGAACCCAAGGACCAGGAGAGGAAACGGCGATTTCATAAAAAGAAGACGGCATTCACTCCAACCCCGCCAATCGCCGCATCCCTTCACGCGCGGCCGGCTTCGGCTCGCCCGCGGCCGGCCGGCTTTCACCGCGCCCGATTCCGCGGGTGAAACTTCGCGTGATGCTCCAGCAGCCGTTGCGGCTCCACCGCGGTGTAGATCTGCGTCGTGGCAATGCTCGCGTGCCCGAGCATCTCCTGGATCGCGCGCAAATCGGCGCCGCCCGTCAGCAGGTGCGTCGCAAACGAGTGCCGCAGCCCGTGCGGCTTCACGTTCTTCGTGATGCCCGCGCGCTTCGCGTATTTTTTCACGATCATCCAGAGCATCACGCGCGACAGCGCCCCGCCGTGTTTGCCGAGGAACAGCTGGCTGCCCGTGCGCGGCCGCACGAAATGCGGACGGCCCGCCGTGAGATACGTTGCCAGCGCCTGCGCCGCCTGTCCGCCGATCGGCACGACGCGCTCCTTCGCTCCCTTGCCGAACACGCGCAGAAATCCGTGTTCGAGATCGATCTGCTGCAGCATGAGGCTCGCGAGCTCCGACACCCGCAGCCCGCTCGAATAAAACAACTCCAGCAACGCGCGATCGCGCAACGCCGGCGCATCGCCGCCGCTGACCGCGCCAAGCAGCCGCCCGATCTCGTCCTCCGTCAGCGTCCCCGGCATCCGCCGCACCGGCTTCGGCCCCGAGAGCAACGCGCTGAAATCGTCGTCGCGGATCTTCTCGCGCACGAGGAAACGCGCCAGCCCGCGCAGCGCGCTCAGTTTTCGCGCGAGGCTCGCGACCGTGTAGTCCGCGCCGCTCAGCGACTGAATCCACGCCGCCGCCCGCTCGCCGTCCACCGCCGGCCAGCCGGCGACGCCGGCCCGCGCAAAAAACGCCGCCGCTTGGTCGAGATCGCGCCGGTAGCCCGCGAGCGTGTGCTTCGACAGCCCGCGCTCGAGCCCGATATAGCCGAGAAAGCCCTCGATCTCGTTCGCAAACGCCGCCGGCGCGGCGCTCTGGTCGACGGATCTTTTTCTCGGGGCAAAACTCATCTCGACGCCGACGGTGAACGCCGGAACAGCCTCCGGCGAGCCCCTTCACGACCCACTCCGACCTTCAGATGGAGGAGCCTGCTGGCAGACGATTTCGACGTGGCTCGCTGCGTGAGCAGCGGAATCGCCTGCCAGTTTATCCGCCTGCGGAGGGCAGGCTCCTCCCCCAAGCCCTGCCTCACGCGGCGCGCAACCCGCGTAACCGTTTCTCAATACTGACGGCGGCGCGGCGGCGGCACGTAGTTCGAATTCGTTTCCTTCATGCGGAACGTGATGCGCGCCTTCTCCAGATCGTAAGGGCTCATCTCCATCTTCACCATGTCGCCCGCGGCGATCTTGATGAAGTTCTTCCGCAGCTTCCCCGAAATGTGCGCGAGCACCACGTGCCCGTTCGAAAGCTGCACCTTGAACATCGTGCCGGGGAGCACCGCTACGACGCGACCTTCTACTTCAATCGAATTGCCGTCAGCCATGGTGGTTGCGAGCGGGAGCGTTACCGGAGGTGCTTTGGATCATAGGGTCGTGCGAGGAAATAAAAGTCCCTTGTAAGGCGGAAACGCCACCCCTAGGCAAGGCTTTACCTCGGGCAATTCACGCTCGGGCCCGCTTCGTCACCTTCATGTCCGCCAGCCCGCCGCCCCTTCCCTGCCCGTTCGAAAAACGCTTTCCGTCGCAACTGATTCGCGACGACACGTTCTTCATGAGCCTCGCCTACAATCAAGCGATCGATGCCTGGCGGCTCGACGAGGTGCCCATCGGCGCCGTCATCGAGGTCGGCGGCGAGGTCATCGGCTCCGCCCACAACACCGTCGAAGGCGCGCACGATCCCACCGCGCACGCTGAGATGCTCGCGATCACCCAGGCCGCCGCCAAACTCGGCGACTGGCGGCTCGAAGGCGCGACGGTTTACGTCACCAAGGAGCCGTGTCCCATGTGCTCCGGCGCGATGCTCATGTCGCGCGTCAAACGCGTCTGCTACGCCGTCCCCGACCCGAAGATGGGCTGCCTCGGCGGCGCCACGAATCTCAACGTTCTCCCCCGCGTCAACCACCACGTCGAACTCACCGCTGGCGGCGTCCTCGAACCCGAGTGCCGCGAACTGCTCCAGACGTTTTTCAAACTCAAACGCAGCGCCCCGGACGCGTAGCCGGTGGCCGCGCGCCGGCCTTTTCCGTTGACCGTGCGCCCGCCCAACTGAGAACGTCCGCTCCCTATGCTCAAAGCTGGCATCGTCGGTCTGCCCAACGTCGGTAAGTCCACCCTCTTCAACGCGCTCACCCGCTCCCGCAAGGCCGAGGCCGCGAACTACCCGTTCTGCACCATTGACCCCAACGTCGGTGTCGTCGTGGTCCCCGACGAACGCGCCTACGTCCTGCAAAAAATCGCCAAGACCAACGTCGTCGTCCCCGCCGCGATCGAGTTCGTCGACATCGCCGGCCTCGTCGCCGGCGCGAGCAAGGGCGAAGGCCTCGGCAACCAGTTCCTCGCCAACATCCGTGAGGTCGACGCCATCGTGCAGGTCGTCCGCTGCTTCGAGGATTCCGACGTCGTGCACACCATGGGCGGCGTCGATCCGGTGCGCGACATCGAGGTCATCACCACCGAACTCGTCCTCGCCGATCTCGACGCCGTCGCGAAACGCATCCCCAAGACGCAGAAGGCCGCGAAAGCCGGCGACAAGGAAGCGGCCGCCGAACTCGCCCTCCTCCAGAAACTCGAGCCGCATCTCAACTCCGGCAAAACCGCCAACACCCTCGCCGCCACCGACGACGAGAAGGCGGCGATGAAACT
>JAEYYL010000147.1 GCA_023430825.1 Verrucomicrobiota bacterium
GCGGGGAGATCAAGATCATTCATATCAAGCCGCCGATCGTCGTGCGGGATTTCGCCACCGCGCTCGGTCTCAAGCCGTTCCGGCTGATCTCGGAGCTGAATCAGGCGGGCGGGTTTGCGTCGATGAACTCGAACATCGAAGAGGCGGTCGCCGTGAAGGTCGCGGAAAAACACGGTTTCATTCTCGAGATCAAACACCGCGGCGATCCGGCGGCGCAGCAGGCGCAAAAGGACAAGAACAAGAAGGAAGCCAAGCCGCAGGAGGACGAGAGCAAGTTCCTGGTCCCACGTCCCCCGGTGGTCTGCATTCTCGGTCACGTCGACCACGGAAAGACCTCGCTGCTCGACGCGATCCGCAAGGCGAATGTCGCCGCGGGCGAGGCCGGCGGCATCACGCAGCACATCGGCGCCTACCAGATCGAGTTCAACGACCGGAAGATCACTTTTCTGGATACGCCCGGTCACGCGGCGTTTTCGAAGATGCGCGCGCGGGGCGCGGACGTCACCGACATCGCGGTGCTGGTCGTCGCCGCCGACGACGGTTTCATGCCGCAGACCGACGAAGCGCTGAAGCATGCGCAGAACGCGAAGGTCGCGCTGATCGTCGCGGTCAACAAGATGGACGTGAAGGGCGCCAACCTCGATCAGGTGAAGGCGCAGATGCAGCAGCGCAACATCGCGCCGGAAGACTGGGGCGGCGAGACGATCACCGTGCCGGTCGCGGCGATCAAGGGTCAGGGCATCGACAGCCTGCTCGAGATGATTCTGCTCCAGGCGGACGTGCTCGAACTCAAGGCCAATCCCAAGGCGGAGGCCAGCGGCATCATCATCGAATCCCAGGTGGATGTGGGCCGCGGCCCGCTCGCCACCGTGATCGTGCAGCGCGGAACCTTGCGCGTGGGCGATGCGCTCGTGTGCGGTCCGCACTACGCGCGCGTGCGCGCGATGTTCAACGACAAGGGAGAGAATCTGAAGGAGGCGCCGCCCGCCGCGCCGGTGCGCGTGATCGGTTGGTCCGGCACGCCCGACAGCGGAGCCACGTTCCGCGCGGTCAAGAACCCGCGGGAAGCCGAGAAGCTTGCCGAGGAGGCGCAGCATCAGCTCCGCAAGGCGACGACCACCTCGGACGCCGCCCCGAAGGAAGTCTCGGTCGAGCAACTCTTCGCGAACATCGCCGCCACCCAGGCGAAGGTGCTCAAGCTCATCATCAAGACGGACGTGTTCGGCTCCTCCGAGGCGATCCGGTCGATTCTTGAAGGAATCAAGAGCACGAAAGTCTCGCTCGAAATCGTGTCGACCGATGTCGGCCTGGTGACGAAGAACGACGTGCTGATGGCCAGCGCCGCCGGCGCCGTCGTGATCGGATTCAATACGAAGTTGGAGAACGGCGTGACGCCGCTCGCGAAGCATCACGGCGTGCGCGTCGAGACGTATTCGATCATTTACGAGCTGGGCGACAAGGTGCGCGAGATGATGGCCGACATGCTCGAGCCGGATCTGAAGGAAACGAAGACCGGTGCGGCGGAAGTCCGCCAGGTGTTTCCGCTGGCGAAGGGTTTCGTCGCGGGCTGTCTCGTCACCGAGGGCAAGATCACGCGCAACGCCTCCGCGCGCCTGCGCCGCGGCCGCGAGATCGTGCACGAGGGGAAGATCGCCACGCTCAAGCGCTTCAAGGACGACGCCAACGAAGTGCGCGCCGGCCTGGAGTGCGGTATCAAGCTCGACGACTTCAACGGTTATCAGGCCGGCGACGTCATCGAGGTTTACGAAATCCAGAAGGTCCGGGCGTCGCTCTGACCGACGCGATCGTCGATCGTCCGTTGCCGGTTGGCTTGGGATTCAGTCGGCGATCGATCCTCCGCAATCTGCCATGTCCAACCGCACCCTGCGCGTCAACGAGCTGATCCAGCGCGAGCTCAGCGACATTCTCCGCAAACGCTACCAGAGCGAGGCGGTGGCGGTGACGCTGACGGAAGTGCGTGTGGCGCCGGATCTGCGCGACGCGCGGGTGTTCGTCTCGGTCGTGGGCGACGAGGATTTTCAGGAGAAGAAACTGCGCTGGCTGCGGGCGAATGCCCGGGCGATCCGCGAGGAGCTCGGCCGACGCATCGTGTTGAAATACCTGCCGCGCTTCGAATTCGTGACCGACCACTCGATGGTGCAGGGCACGCGGATTCTCCAGATGCTCGACGAGATCGAGCGGCAGTCGCCCCGGTCGCCGGATGAGGGCGCGCCCGAGGAGGGCGGGGCGCCGGAGGACGGGCGCGCGCCATGACCGCGGAAAAGTTTTATCCGGAGCTGTCGGCCCGTTTCGGGGAGATGCTTGCGCGCATTCGCGGGCGCAAGGTGGCGGTGATCGGTCACGCGCGCCCGGACGGCGACTGCATCGGATCGCAGATTGCGGTGGCGCGGGTGCTGCGCACGCTGGGCCACGAGACGATCTGCGTGAACGCAGACGTCGTGCCGCGGCGTCTCCAGTTTTTGGTGACGGCGATGCCGTTTCTGCGCACGGACGAGGTAATGGCGGACGCGACCGATTACGCGGCGATTTTCGTGGATTGTGCGGATCACGCGCGCGCGGGCGAACGGCTGAAGGCGCGCTTCCCGGCCCCGGTCGCCAACATCGACCACCACCTTTCGAATGTCGGTTATGCGGAGTTCAACCTCGTGGACAGCGCCTCGGCGGCGACCTGCGAGATTCTGGCCGGCGTGTTTTTCGACCATGGCCTGACCGTGGATGCGACCGCGGCGCAGGGGCTTTACACGGGGATTCTCACGGACACCGGGCAGTTTCGCTTCACCTCGACGACGCGACGGACGTTCTTGCTCGCGGCGGAGCTGATGGCGCGGGGAGCGCATCCGACCGAGGCGGGCTTCGAACTTTACGAACGGGAGACCACCGGGAAGCTGCAGTTGCTGCAGCGGTTCCTTTCCTCGCTGGCGATGGAATGCGACGGCCGCGTCTGCATCGGCACGCTGCCGAACGGCGTTTTTGCCGAGACCGGTTCGAACGCCGAGGACGTGGAGGGCCTCGTCGATTACGCGCGCTGCATCGATGGCGTGGATGTCGGCGTGTTGATCGAGGAGCGGCCCGACGGGACGGTGAAGGCCAGTTTGCGCGCGAAAGATCCCGCCTACCGGCTCGACCGGATCGCGGCGCAGTTTGGCGGCGGGGGCCACGCGTGCGCGGCGGGATTGAACGCGAAGCAGGGCGCGCGGGAATTTCGCGAGCGTCTGGTCGTCGCGCTCGCGGCGCAGCTCGCCAGGGTGGATACTCAACACGGAGCCAACGCATGATTTTTCAGCAGCGAAAGGAACTCGACGGCGTGCTGCTTGTGGACAAACCGGGCGATCACACGTCGCACGACGTGGTCGCCCGCCTGCGGCGCAAGTTGAACATGAAGCGGATCGGCCATGCCGGCACGCTCGACCCGATGGCGACCGGCCTGATGATCCTGCTCATCGGCAAGGCGACGAAGATTTCACAGTATCTCATCAGCCTCGACAAGGAATACGAAGGGGCGATCGAGCTCGGGAAGGTGACCGATTCGCAGGATGCCGACGGCGAAGTGCTGGAGACGCGTCCGGTGCCGCCGCTCACGGAGGCGGAGGTGCGCGCGGCAATGGCAGGATTTTTGGGCGATCAATACCAGATGCCGCCGATGTATTCGGCGATCAAGATTGACGGCCAGCCCCTCTACAAGAGCGCGCGCAAAGGCGTGGAAGTGGAACGCGAGCCCCGCTTCATCCGCGTGATGAGTTTCGAGCTGACGAAGTTCGGGCTGCCGAAATTCGAATTCAAGCTGCGCTGCACGAAAGGCACGTATGTGCGGACGGTGGCGCACGATCTCGGCCAGAAGATCGGATGCGGCGCGCATCTGGCGGCGCTCCGCCGGACGGCGACGGACAAGTTCAACGTGGCGCAGGCCCTGACGCTCGACCAGATCGAGGCGTTGTCGCTGCCGGAGATCGAGCAGCGGCTGATCCCGATTCACCAGGCCGCACCGAGCATCGCGCTGTGAGCGGATTGATCCAGTTCGATGGCCTCGACGCGGCAGTGCTGCCGCCGCGGCCGTTGCATCTGGCGATCGGGATTTTCGACGGGGTGCATCTCGGGCACCAGGCGGTGATCGAGGCGGCGGTGCAATCGGCGCGACGCAGTGGCGGGACGGCCGCGGTGCTGACCTTCGATCCGCATCCGAGCGTGCTGTTGCGGCCGGACGCGCCGACGCGGCTGATGATGAATCGCGCTGCGAAAGCGCAGGTGCTGGCGGGGCTCGGCGTCGAGGCGATGATCGTGCAGCCGTTCACGGCGGAGTTTGCGCAGATCGCGGCGGAGGAATTTCTGCCGGGCTTGAAACGCCGTTTGCCGCAGCTGGCGGCGGTGTATGTCGGCGAGAATTGGAAATTCGGCCGCGGGCGCGGCGGCGATATTTCGCTGCTGATCGACGCGGGAAAAAAGCTGGGTGTAAATGTTTTCAGCGCGCCACGCGTCAGTTTCGACGGCGAGCCGATCAGCAGTTCGCGCATCCGGACGTTGATCGAGGCGGGCGACCTGGCGGCGGCGAACGCGCTGCTCGGTTATGCGTATTTCTCCAGCGGTGCGATCGCGCCGGGCAAGAAGCTGGGGCGCACGCTCGGATTTCCGACGTTGAACCTCGCATGGACGCCGGATCTTCGCCCGCGGTTCGGCGTGTATGTGGTGCGAGTGAGGGGAGCGAAAAGCGCGGAGGCGCTGCCGGGCGTGGCGAATTACGGACTGCGGCCGACCGTGGAGAAGGCGAGCGAACCGCGGCTGGAGGTGCATGTGCTGGGCGAGTGCCCGTTCGATGCGGGAGACGAGATCATGGTGGAGTGGCTGCATTTCCTGCGGGCGGAGATGAAGTTCGGCGGACTGGGCACGTTGCGGGCGCAGATCGCGGCGGATCGGGATGCGGCCGAGGCGTTTTTTGCGCGGTGAGCTTGCGAGATTTTTCCTTGCGCTGAACGTGCGCGCTGGCGTTACTCGCCGACTCCGATTTTCGGACCTTTAGCTCAGTTGGTTAGAGCGTTTCCTTGACATGGAAAAGGTCACTGGTTCGAGTCCAGTAAGGTCCACCATCGACAAAGCCGCTGTTCTCCAACGAGAAGCGGCTTTTTCGTGTCTGGTTTTGCCTGTTTTGGCAACGGTGCCAGTGTGTTTCCAGGTGTTTTACCGGTCATCTTTTGGCGCGTTAACGTGATCACATGCGGATGTGAAATGGGGCGGGCAGTAGAAGGCGAGATCGTCTCGACGGTGTAAATTCTATTGCGTCCGCGGCGGACAAAGTCTTTTGCGTGTTACCAATGCGCATTGGATTTTATTCGACCAGAGGGATGGCGTGGCGCGGCGGCAACCGCATCGCTCGGCTCGCGGGAGTGGTGCTCGGCTTGGTGGGAAGTGCCCCGGCTGTGACGGCTTTGCCGGTCGTGCCGGGCGCGATGGGATTTGGCACTGATACCCCGGCGGGGCGGGGTGGAATGATTTACCGCGTGACCCATCTCGGGGACGACGGTCCCGGCTCGCTGCGTCACGGCGTCGAAGGGGTGGAGGGGCCTCGCACGATCGTGTTCGAGGTGTCCGGTGTGATACGGCTGAACTCCGATCTGGTCCTGCGGCATGATAGTCATGGTCGTTACGGCTTTCTCACGATCGCCGGACAGACCGCGCCTCCACCCGGCATTACGCTCGCGGGTGGCGGGATCAGCATCGGGTCGCACGATGTTTTAGTTCAGCACATCGCGATCCGGCCCGGCGATCGGGCGAAGCCGGTCGACAATCGCGACTGCATCAAGATCGGCGGCGCCGCCGGGCATCGCGTGCATCATATCGTGATCGATCACGTCTCCTGCAGTTGGGCGGTGGACGAAACGGTTT
>JAEYYL010000447.1 GCA_023430825.1 Verrucomicrobiota bacterium
GGTTTCAGGTTTCAGGTCTCAGGTCTCAGGTCTCAGCCTTCCGCCCTTCCCCCCATCCCCCTTCTCATGCCCGGCGCTCCCCCCCACACTCCCACGCCCGCGCAGACCCCGATCGAACTCGAGGGCACGAAACAGAAAAAGCCGTTCATGGTCGCCGGCGGTCTGCGCGCGATTCGCGAGGTCGCCACCTACGGGCTCAAACACGCGGGACTCGGCAACACGCTGCGCACCGTCGGCACGATCAACCAGACGAGCGGCTTCGACTGCCAGAGCTGCGCCTGGCCCAACCCCGACGGCGAACGCAGCATCACCGAGTTTTGCGAGAACGGTTTCAAGGCCGTCACCTACGAGGCGACCAGCCAGCACATCGGGGCCGAGTTCTTCCGCCAGCACTCCGTCGCCGATCTCGCCGCGCACTCCGATCACTGGCTCGGCCACCAGGGCCGCCTGATCGAACCGCTCGTGCTCCGCCCCGGCGCCACGCACTACGAACCGATCGCGTGGGACGACGCGTTTCGCCTCATCGCCGACGAGTTGAAAGCGCTCGGTTCGCCCGACGAAGCCGTGTTCTACACCTCCGGCCGCACCAGCAACGAGGCGGCGTTTCTCTACCAGCTTTTCGTGCGCGCCTTCGGGACCAACAACCTGCCCGACTGCTCCAACATGTGCCACGAGTCCACCAGCGTCGCGCTGCCCCAGATGATCGGCATCGGCAAAGGCTGCGTGAAACTCAGCGATTTCGAGAAGGCCGACGCCATCTTCATCGTCGGCCAGAATCCCGGCACGAATCACCCGCGCATGCTCACCTCGCTGCAGGCCGCGAAAGCCCGCGGCTGCCGCATCGTCAGCATCAACCCGCTCCCCGAAACCGGCACCGAGCGTTTCAAAAACCCGCAGGACCTCCTCCACCCCACGCGCATCCCACGCTTCGTCTTCACCCACGGCACCCCCCTCTGCGACCTCTGGCTGCCCGTGCTCATCAACGGCGACATGGCTTTTTTCCTCGGCCTCATGAAGGAAATGCTCGCCGAGGAGGACCGCCGCCCTGGCGAAATCTTCGACCACGATTTCATCCGCCTCCACACCGAGGGCTACGAAGCGCTCATCGCGCAGCTTCGCGCCACGTCGTGGGACGACATCGTCGCCTTCTCCGGACTCTCCCGCGAACAGATCCGCACCGCCGCCGGCATCGCGATGTCGTCCAAGCGCATCATCCTCTGCTGGTGCATGGGCATCACCCAGCACAAGAACGCCGTCGCCACCATCCAGCACATGATGAACTTTCTGCTGCTCGGCGGCCACATCGGCAAACCCGGCGCCGGCCCGTGTCCCGTGCGCGGACACTCGAACGTCCAGGGCGATCGCACCATGGGCATCTGGGAACGCCCCAAAAAAGAGTTCCTCGACAAACTCGCCGCCGAGTTCGGCTTCGAACCGCCGCGCGAACACGGTCTCGACACCGTCCATTCCATCCGCGCGATGAACGAGGGCCGCGCGAAGGTCTTCTTCGCCATGGGCGGCAACTTCCTCTCCGCCACGTCCGACACCGAGTTCACCGCCTCCGGCCTCCGCGCCTGCCGGCTCACCGCGCACGTGTCGACGAAACTCAACCGCTCGCACGTCGTCACCGGCCGCACCGCGCTCATCCTGCCCTGCCTCGGCCGCACCGACATCGACCGCCAGGCCGGCGGCGAGCAGTTCGTCACCGTCGAGGACAGCATGGGCGTGATCAATCCCTCGCGCGGCAACCTCGAGCCGCCTTCCGAAAAACTCCGCAGCGAAACCGCCATCGTCGCCGGTCTCGCGAAAGCCGTGCTCGGCGCGCACCGGCCGATCGACTGGGACGCGCACGTCGCGAACTACGACCGCATCCGCGACCGCATCGAAGCCGTCGTCCCCGGATTTCCTGCATTCAACGAACGGATACGCGAAGGCACGTTCTACCTGCCGAACCCCCCGCGCGACGAACGCCGCTTCAACACGCCATCCGGCAAGGCGGTCTTCAAGACGCCTCCGCTCACGCGCGCCGCGATCCCCGAGGGCCACTACCTGCTCACCACGATCCGCAGCCACGACCAGTTCAACACCTCGATCTACGGCCTCCATGACCGCTACCGCGGCATCTACCACGGACGCCGCGTCATCTTCATGAACGAGGAGGACATCCGGGCCGCCGGTTTCATGCAGGGTCAGCTCGTCGACCTCACGAGCCATTTCAACGGCGAACAGCGCCACGCGGAGCAGTTCATGATCGCGCCCTACGACATCCCGCGCCGCTGCACCGCGGCGTATTATCCGGAGACGAACGTGCTCGTGCCCAACGGTGACACCGCCGACGAGAGCCACACGCCCGTCTCGAAGTCGGTCGTCGTCACGCTCCGCTCCTCCGCCAGCCAGATCCCACGCGACGCATCTTGAAAGGCGGGAGGCGATCTCCGCGTGGAGCTGGAGGAAATCGTGAAAACTGAAAATCGGTCGTCGGACAGCTTGAAATTCCCGACCACCGACAACGCGGCCGAGTATTTTCAGATGTCCGATGCCCAATGCCCGCTTTCAAGATTACGCCCGATCCCAGGTGGAACCCGACGTCCTCGTCGGGTTGTTACGCGGGACGGCGTCCTCGTCGTCCCGAAAACGGGAACCAAGCTTCCTCGCATCGCGAGGACCGATAGTAGCCGTGGCTTTCAAGCCACGGATGATGATCAATTGGCTCCGAGCTGCCCGCGCCGCATTGCTCGCGAACGTCCACGGCAGATTGGTCTCTCCGCGCCCAACTCTGGACGCTCAACTGCACGACTCTGCCTGAGCCGGGGCCCTGATTTCCCCGCGAATTTCGCGTTTACAACGGGGAGAGCGCGCCTAGCTTCACGGCTTCACGTCGCCCGGATGGCGGAATTGGCAGACGCAACGGACTCAAAATCCGTCGCCCTCTAAAGGCGTGTGGGTTCGAGACCCTCTCCGGGCACCAGCGCACGAGCGAAAGCACAGACCGCTCGGCCACTCGTTTCACTCCGTGCCGCTCAACTCCTGCCGAGAGCGAATATCCGTGAGCTTCTGGCGGACTGCCCGGCCTCTCAGGATTTCACAGGCTCCTTCGAGGGTGGCGCGAATCCAAGTCACTCGCTCTCCGTCACGGATGGAATCGCTCCGCTACGATCTTGCCGTCCTTCACCTCATAGACGCACAGCTCCGTCAGATCGAACCGCCCCTGGCCTTTCATCGTCACATCCATCCGCATCGTGCACGCAAACGAATGATCGGCCACGAGCGGAGCGGACACGGCGATTGTATGGAGCTGCTCGACCATCGCGTCGAACTTCCGGCCTTTCTCGATGATCGCGGCCAAGCCCCGCGTTTCCTGGGGAAACACCGGCCCCGCCGCCGCTTCGATGCTGCGGGCTTCGTCCGCATAAAGTTCGCGTTGCGCGGCTTCCCATTTCGCTTCGCGGCACAGTTCGACCAGTCGTTGAGCAATTTCGGATGTTTTCATGACCCGCCCAGCCTACTCCCACGCGTGACAGCCCTATGTCAGTAGCCGCACCCCGCACGCAACCCACGACATCGACCCACCTCCCAGGCGGATCGCCTGCGAACACCCGCGCCGCCAGCCCGCTCACAGGAGCCACTGGCCCGCCGCCGCGGCGAGGATCACCACGAGCCACGGCGGCATGCGCCACACTTCCAACAGGGCGAACGCGACAAAAACCGCCGCGACGTCTCGCACGCCCATCACACCCTGTGTCCACACCGGATCGTAAAGCGCCGCCAGCAAAATACCCACCACCGCCGCATTGGCGCCGCGCAGCGCCGCCTGCGTCCACGCCCGCCCGCGGAGCACATCCCAAAACGGCAGCGCTCCGCCAATCAACATCCACGCCGGCAGAAAAATCGCGAACAGGCACCAGAGCCCGCCCCGCCACGCGCCCGCTCCCCCGTCGATCACCGTGCCGAGATAAGCCGCGAAGGTGAACAGCGGACCCGGCAACGCCTGCGCCGCACCGTAACCGGCGAGAAACGCATCGTCACTCACCCAACCCGGCGGCACCACCTCCGCGCGAAGCAGCGGCAACACGACGTGCCCCCCGCCAAACACCAGCGAACCGGCACGATAGAAACTGTCGAAGAGCGCCACCGGCCGCTCGCCGCTCGCGCTGGCGGCCAACGGAAGCAGCAAAAGCAGCGCGCCAAACGCGATCAGCGTTCCCGCCGCCCACCCATGATGCCGCGCCCACCTCGCCGGCGCCACCCCCGCGCTCTGGGTTTCGCCGCGATAAATCCAGTATCCCGCCCATCCGCCCGCCACGATGATTCCCACTTGCGCCGCCGCGTGCGGCGCGAGCAGCACGCCCGCCGCGGCGAGCAACGCCAGCGTGATCCGCGCGCGATCCGGACAGAGCTTCCGCCCCATCCCCCACACCGCCTGCGCCACCACCGCCACCGCCGCCAGCTTCAAACCATGCAGCCAGCCCGCCTGCCGCAGATCGGCGATCGCCGTCACCCCATAGCCGAACAAAATCATGAGCACCGCCGACGGGAGCGTAAAACACACGGACGCCAGAAACGCCCCCGCCAGCCCGCCCCGCCGCTGTCCCAGCGCAAACACGAGCTGGCTGCTCGCCGGCCCGGGAAGAAACTGACACAGCGCCACCAGATCCGCATAGGCCGCCTCGTCGATCCACCGCCGCTTCGCCACGAACTCCGCGTGCAGATAACCCAGGTGCGCCACCGGCCCGCCGAATGAAACGCAGCCGAGCTTGAGAAACGCCCACCCGATTTCCGGTAACACCGCCGCCATGATTTTGCTCCCCCACCGGCGCCCGGAGCACCCGACCGCCGGGCGCCACCGGAGCGTTTTTCTCGTCCGTTTTGCTAGACGGCGTAGGCCTTGCGCATCGGGCGCGACAACATCCGGTTCGCGTCGGCGTCGTTGAGCACGCTTTCCGTCGCCGGATCCCAACGCAGACTCGAACGCCCCAGGCGGATCGCGATGTTCGCCAGATGCGCGATTGAAATCGAGCGATGGCCGATCTCGACCGGCGTGATCGTCGGCTCTCCGTTGTAGATGCAATCGACGAAATTCCGCTCGTGCATGTTGCTCTGATAAAGTCGGACCTCGCCCGGTCCGATCCGCTCCCGCCGCACGCTGTCCGGATTCGACTCGAGCACGCCGCGCGCGACGAAAATCGAGCGGCCGTCCTCACCTTCGAAAAGCAGGCCGTTGCGATTGTTGTGCGCGACGTTCGCGCGAACGCCGTTCGCATACACGACGTCGAACGAAAACTCGGTCGGCGTGTTGTAGAGATCCGTCGCGGGCGGGAGCGTCGCCTGGATGTTCTCGATGCTCACCGGGCCGGAATCGTCCGTGCCGAGCGCCCACTGCAGGATGTCGAGATGATGCGCGCCCCAGTCGGTGATGAACCCGCCCGAGTAATCGAAGTTGTGCCGCCAGTTGAGCTGCAGCAGCGCCGGCGCATAAGCGCGCTGCGGCGCCGGCCCGAGCCACAGATCCCAGTTCAATTCCGGCGGCACCGGCTCGGGGCTCTTGCGATCGCCGAGCTTCGACCAGTTCGAGTGCCCCCCGCTGAAACCGATCTTCACGCTCTTCACCCGCCCGATGCGACCGTTGCGGATCAATTCGCACGCCGTGCGAAAATGCGTCGAGCTGCGCTGCTGCGAACCGGTCTGAAACGTGATCCCCGCGTCGCGCACCGCGCGCGTCATCCGCTGGCCCTCCTCGACGGTCAGCGAAAGCGGCTTTTGCGTGTAGATGTGTTTCCCCTGCTTCGCGCCGATCACCGTCGCCGCGCAATGCCAGTGATCCGGCGTCGCGATGTAGATCGCATCGAGATCCTCGCGCGCCAGCATCTCGCGAAAATCCTCGTAAACCCGGCAGCCCTTGAACGTGCCGCTCGGCTGATGCTCGCCGTAATACGCCTCGATCGCCCGCTGGCCGACCAGCCGACCGCCGCGCAGTTCGCCCTGATACCCGTAGTTGCCCAGCTCCGACACCGGGTCCGCCACCGCGACCACCTGCACCCGCGGATCCGCGAGAAAGTTCGGCACCGTCGAAACGGCAATCGTGCCGTAGCCGATCACGCCCAGGTTGATCCGCCCCGACGGATCCGGACGCCGCACGCGAGCCCGCGGCGCGACACACGAAGTCAGCGACGGCAGCACCACGGCCGCAGCGGACGCGAGGGCGGTTCGGAAGATAAATTCGCGGCGGTTGAGATTCATGGCCCAAACTGAGTTGCCATTCCGCGCCGACGGCAATGCGAGACTCGCGGCGCAGTTCAGTCCGGACACTTCGAGCCCTGTTTCGCTCTCCCGAACACCACAGCTCCCGCGGGTCCATCGCGCGGTGCGCGCCACGCGTCGCATCCTCGCTCGCAGCGGCCCCGCCGCGCTCGCCGAGCCGCCACGAAAGAGTCTCGCCACGACCGAGGCCGCCCCGCTGGTATCTTCCGTTCCCGTGCCGCTCGCCACCGATCTCTTCGACTACACCCTCCCGCCGCACCTCGTCGCGCAAACGCCCGCCGCGCGCCGTGACCAGTCGCGCCTCCTCGTCGTCGATCGCGCACGCCACACGCTCGAACACCGCACGTTCGCCGACCTCCCGCAGTTCCTTCGCGCCGGTGACACGCTCTTCCGCAACAACGCCGCCGTCCTCCCTGCCCGGCTTTTCGCCCAACGCCCCACCGGCGGCCGCGTCGAGTGCTTCCTCCTCCGTCCCGTCGACGGCGAACACACCTGGCGCTGCCTCGTCAAACCCGGCCGCAAACTCCCCGTCGGCGCCACCTTCGCCGAAACCTCCGGGGCCTTCGCCGGCGAAATCGTCGGGCGCGACGCAGACGGGTCCGCCGTCGTCCGTTTCGCGACGCCGCACGACGAACCCATCACCGCCGTCGCCAACCGGCTCGGCCAGGTCCCCCTCCCTCCTTATATCGAGCGCGACGAACACGACGCCCGCCGCCCCGCCGACCTCGAACGCTACCAAACCGTTTACGCGGATCGCGCGCGGCAGGTCGCCGTCGCCGCGCCCACCGCCGGTCTCCACTTCACGCCCGAACTGCTCGCCACCCTCGCCGCAGCCGGCGTGCGCACCGCCGACGTCACGCTTCACGTCGGCGTCGGCACGTTCAAACCCATCGCAACCGACACCGTCGAGGCGCACGCCATCCATCGAGAACTCTACGAACTGCCACCCGCCACGCAGCGCGCCCTGTTTCCGCCGCTCGCCGGCCGGCGTATCGCCGTCGGCACCACGTCCGTGCGCACCCTCGAAGACTTTCTCGCCCACCACCCCGCGCCGCTCGCCGACGCCCATCCCTGCGCCGCCGAAGCGTCGCTCTTCATTTACCCGCCGCGCACCTTTCGCGGCGTCGACGCTCTCATCACCAATTTCCACCAGCCCCGCTCCACGCTGCTCTGTCTCGTCGCCGCCTTTCTCGCGCCCGGCTCGACCGATGGCATTCGCTGGCTCCACGAAATCTACGCCGAGGCGATCGCTCGCGAGTATCGTTTTTTCAGCTACGGCGATGCGATGCTGATCCTGTAAGCACGTGCCATACAAATGCCTTCTCGATTTGCGGTTCCCGCGAATCGTCGCTCTTTCCCGTCCGTCAGTTCACCCGCAATCCACACCATGAAACTCCGTTCCACCTCCCTCGCCCTCCTCGCTCTCGCCACGACCTTCGTCGCCGCCGCGTCCGCCGCCGTCGAAACCTACAAGATCGACACCGCGCACTCCGCCGTCGGTTTCGACATCCGCCACTTCTTCACCAAGGTCCCCGGCACCTTCAACAAGGTCAGCGGCACGATCGTCGTCGACCGCGACAACCTCGAGCAGAGCAAGGTCGAAGCCACGATCGATGTCGCCACCATCAACACGCGCGAAGAGAAACGCGACTCCCACCTGAAGAGCGGCGACTTCTTCCTCGCCGAGAAATTCCCCGCCATCACGTTCAAGAGCAAATCGTGGAAGAAAACCGGCGACGATACCTTCGACGTCACCGGCGATCTCACGATCAAGGACACCACGAAGGAAGTCGTCCTGCAGACGAAGCTGCTCGGCTTCGGCCCCGGCGCGCGCGGCGCCATGCTCTCCGGCTGGGAGGCGAAGACGACGCTCGACCGCCGCGATTACGGCATCAGCTACGGCCAGGGCGCCGTCGGCAACGAGGTGGACGTCCGCATCGACATCGAAGCCGTGTTGCAGAAGTAACGCCGCCCGAATGCGCCCCAGGCAGGGCGAGGCGTCCCCGCGAGCCGCAGCTCACCGAGACGGTTCGCCCAACCGCGCATCCAACGCCAACGCGCCCGCACACTCGCGGGTCCGTTGGCGTTTTCCGTTTCGGCTCCGGCGCGCCACCCCGAAAGGCCGACGGACGAGAGTCTGAGGTGCAAGCGTTGGAGTTTCCGGAAGCCTGGAAGGGGAGCCGGGAATTTCAGCGCGCGACCAGCGCCCCCCGATTGACCTCTTTCGCCCCGCGCTCCCAACTCCACCTCACCCGCATGACCGCCGACGAACTCCAGACCTTGATCGAAGACGCCACCGCCGACTACGCGCTCGGCGACAACGATGCCGCGCTCGAGAAACTCGCCCGCGCCACCGCCGCCGCCCCTGCCTCGTTCGAAGCCTGGCATGCGCTCGCCGAGGTGAATTTCTCGCTCCGTCGGCTCGACGCCGCCCTCGCCGCCGCCGAAAAAGCCCACGCGCTGCGCCCCGGCGACCTCTTCATCAACACCACCCTCTCGCGCATCTGGATGGAGCGCGGCGACAAAGCCCGCGCCGAGCACTTCGGCGCCCAGGCGAAAATCGGCAGCTGGAGAGACCAGTTGAAAAACCCCGCCGATCACCAGCCCGGCCTGTAACGTCCCCGCGAACGCCCCGCCCGATGGAGCCGCGGCGCCCCCGCCGCGCCGATCGAGCGAAACGCGATGGAGTCGCGGCGCCCACGCCGCGTC
>JAEYYL010000031.1 GCA_023430825.1 Verrucomicrobiota bacterium
CTCGAGCGACGGCTCGCGGAAGTGACGGGTGGTTGACTGGCTTCCGGGCTGGACGCACGCCGTAGAAGGTGGAGCCCGACGTCCTCGTCGGGCTGTGCGGGGGCGCGGCGTGCAAACCCGACGGGACTCGGGTTCCACCTTGGTTGTGCAGAGCAGGGCGGCTTTGCGGTTCGTGGGTTGATGCCTACAACTACGCGCCATGAAGAAGCTCGGTTTCCTGTCCTTCGGCCATTGGTCGCCCTCGCCCCAATCGCAGACTCGGTCCGCCGCGGACGTGCTTCGGCAGTCCATCGAACTCGCGGTGGAGGCGGAGCGCATCGGGATGGATGGCGCCTACTTCCGGGTTCACCACTTCGCGCGGCAGCTGGCGTCGCCCTTTCCGCTGCTGGCGGCGGTGGGTGCGCGCACGCAGAAAATCGAGATCGGGACGGCGGTCATCGACATGCGCTATGAGAATCCGCACTACATGGCCGAGGACGCCGGCGCGGCGGATCTGATCGCCGGCTCGCGGTTGCAGTTGGGCATCAGCCGCGGCTCGCCCGAGCAGGTGATCGACGGGTGGCGTCACTTTGGCTATCAGCTCAAGGACGGGGAGGACGATGCGGACTTGGGACGGCGGCATGCCGAAACGTTCCTCGGGCTGCTCGAAGGGAGAGGTTTCGCGAAGCCGAACCCGCGGCCGATGTTTCCCAATCCTCCCGGGCTCCTGCGGCTCGAACCTTTTTCCGCCGGATTGCGCGAACGGATCTGGTGGGGATCGGCGACCAACGCGACGGCCGTTTGGGCCGCGAAGCACGGCATGAATCTGCAGAGTTCGACCCTGAAGTTCGACGAGTCGGGCGAGCCGCTGCACGTGCAACAGGCCGCGCAGATCCGTGCCTTTCGGAAGGCGTGGGCCGAGGCCGGGCACACGCGCGTGCCGCGAGTATCCGTGAGCCGAAGCATCTTCGCGCTGATGAACGATCTCGATCGTGCGTATTTCGGGAGCGACGAAGAGCAGCAGGACCAGATTGGTTTTCTCGATGCCAACACGCGCGCGGTCTTCGGCCGAGGCTACGCGGCGGAGCCCGACGTTCTCGTCGAACAGCTACGGAAGGACGAAGCGATCGCCGAAGCGGACACGATCCTGCTCACGATCCCCAATCAACTGGGCGTGGCTTACAACGTGCACGTCATGGAAGCGATCCTCACGCACGTCGCGCCGGGGCTCGGTTGGCGGTGAGGTCCTCTTGGGCGAGCATTTAGCATTCTCAGGAAAACGTAGTCATTTCGTCCGGGGAATGGGAGCCTGCTTGCAGGCGATCCCGCTGCCCACGCAGCGAGCCACGTCGATTCCTGGATTGTTCCGGTCACCCTTGGGGCGCCCGCGACGTTTGGTTGACGCGTTGACCATGTGCTACACGATGTAGCACATGAGATCGACGACCGTGCGCGAGCTGCGCAACAACTACGCCAAGGTGCTCAAGTGGGTGTCCAAGGGCGAGGAGGTGGAAGTCACCCGGCGGGGCAAGGTCGTCGCCAAAGTCATTCCTCCGAGCCCGTCGAGCCCGGTCCAAGTCGACTGGTCAAGGAGCGCGGCGCTCAACCGCAAACCGTGGTCCACGCGGCTAACCTCGGATCAGAGCGCGGCGATTCTGGCCGAGAGCCAAGGCGGTTGAGCGCCGTGATCGTCACCGACACCAGTTTCCTGTTTTCCTTCTTTGGCCGGGACGCGCACACCGCGAGCGCCCAAGGCTGGGTGCAACAAACGAAGCGCCCCATCGCGGTCACGGCGCTGAATCGTTATGAATTCGCGAACGCGATCCGATTCGCAGCCTTTCGAAAGGTCATTTCGCCAGGCGACGCCCGGGCTTCACTCGCGGCGTTCGAGGCGGATTTGAAGCACGGCCTGCTTCAATTGACCTCCTGCGATCTGGCGGCGGTCGTGATTGAGGCGGACCGTTTATCGGAATTGCACACCGTCACCGGAGGCCACCGATCGTTCGATATTCTGCACGTTGCGGCGGCGCGCGTGCTGAAGGCAGCCACGCTGCTGACGTTCGATCTCAATCAGCGGAAACTCGCTGGGGCCGTGCGATTGGCGGTCGGTCCATGAGACGGTGGCGCGCGCGTCGAGATGAGCGGCCGCGCCGCTCGAGTCATGGAGGTCCTGCTGACGATCCGAAATCAGTGGGACAGGCAGCGAAAACCGTCGCCGACGAACCGCCGCGCCTGCAGGACAAATTTCCCCAAGGCTACGTGGCCGATGCCTGGCTGGCGGCTTATGCCGAGCATTTGGCGGGGAAGATGGGTGGTGCAGCTCCGGAGTGGACTTTTGCTCCCTGGCGCACGTCCGCCGATCCTGTCTTCGACGAAGGGAGCACGCCGGCCTTGCAAACGCTCGCGCTCGTCCGCGCGCCGCTGGCGTTCGAGCGCCGGAATATTTTCACGCCTGCGGTCGATCTTCCGCTGGCGCTCCGAGCGGGGCGACCCGTGAAATCGGCGGAGGAAAAGCGAAAGACCAACGCGGAACGCCAGCGGCGGTTTCGGCAGGCGAAGCGCGCTGAGTTGGCCGCTTTGCGAAAGCTGGCACGCAAACGGCGCGTTGAAGTGATCGGCCCGATTCGATGAAAGTGACGG
>JAEYYL010000178.1 GCA_023430825.1 Verrucomicrobiota bacterium
GTCGTTTTTGACTTCATGTTTCACTGTCCAGCAAGTGCGCCCTGCCGGGCGCACCAAGAAAAAGCCCGCACCGAAGTGCGGGCCATGACGAAAACCAGGAAGCTCAGCAAAAACCGGAACAGCGTCCGGTCCGTTACGCCGCCGGGCGCTGCTCGAGCAAACCGCCGCGCAACGACGCCGACATCGGCAACCCGCGACTCGCACGCACGCGCGCCAGCGCCGGGCGCACCCGCGCGGGCGTCACCGTCACCACCGGACGCACGCGACGCGACGCCGGATCGTATTTCAACATCGCCGCCACCACGCTCAGCACCCGCCCACTGCAATGCACGAGGGCGACGCCGATCAGCAACGCGCTCATCACATTCAGCCAGAGCGCGCCCGCACTCGAGCCGTCGACGCCAGTCGCAGGGCACAAGCCCGGGAAAAAACGCGGCAGCAGTCCGAAGATCGTTCCCACCAGCAAAAATCCGAATGAGTGATTCAAATTCATGATGCCGCCTTTTAGCCGCCCCCGTGCCAACGACACCCGCCTGACTCTAACCCCCGCATCGGCAACACGCTGCAAATTCCCTCGCGCCAACCGCCGCCACGTCTTCCCGCATTCCGCACGAAGTAACCCCGCGCGCTCGTGCAAACCGCGGGAAAGCCTGGATCGTCGCATCATGCCCGCCCGCGACTCGCCGCCGCATTGTTAAGTTCCGCAAAGTCGCGTCATAACAATACCCTTCTCCGCCGACACGCCCGTCACCGCAGGCGCTTGCTCAAATATCGCCCGCCGCCGGGCGCAGCACGATCTCCTCGACGACCGTGCGTGGCGTCATCCGGTAAACGTCGACAAATGCCGCCGCCACGTCCTCCGCCGGCATGATTCGTTCCTCCGCGACGCCACTCCCGCTCCACGACGGCGACCACGTCGCACCCGGATGCACGCAGCACACACGCACGCCGCTCCCTTTCGTCTCCGCGCGCAACACCTTCGCGAGCCCCGTCACACCAAACTTCGCCGCGCAATACGCCGCGCCGCCCGGATACGCGTCGAGCCCCGCGATCGAACTCATGAAAAACACGTCGCCGCTCCCGCGCTTCACCATCGCCGGCACGAACGCGCGCGACACGAGAAACGCGCTCCGCAAATTCGCTCCGATCATCGCATCGAACGCCGCCACCGATGTCTCCGCGAACGGCGCCGCCACAAACGCCCCGGCGTTGTTGATCAATACATCCGCCATGCCGAACCGCTTCGTCACCGCCGCCCGCATCGCCGCCACCGCTTCTTCGTCCGCCACGTCGCACCCGAACACCTCCGCCGTCGCGCCGAGCTTCGCGCACGCCCGCGCCACGGCCCCGAGTTTCTTTTCGTTGCGCGCCACCAGCGCCAACCGCACGCCGCGCACCTCCCGCGCAAACGCTTTCGCGATCGCCTCGCCGATTCCCTGCGACGCGCCGGTGATGAGAACGAGAGGAGATTTCATAATTCAGTCTCCCGCGAATCACGCCAATGAGCGCGAAAATCCCGAAAGGGCTGGGCCTATTCGTGTCATTCGCGTGATTCGCGGGAGAAAAAAATCAGCACACCAGCGACCCAAAATCCATGAAGTCCGCGGAGAACCCGCCCTTCACGCCCTTGCAGATCACGCTCACCGCGTCGTGCGAATGCAGCGACTCGAGATGCGAGCACGCGATCCGGAAATCCTTGATCCGCTTCTCCGCATCGAACTCGCGATACAGCAGCCGCGCCGCGTCCTCGACGAACTTCAGGTGCGCGCCGTTCAGCTCGGCAAACGCCTGCTCGTCCTCGCGCTTCACCATCACTTGCGTTTCCGTCTGCAGCGCCTTCAGGCACAGCGCCTGCACGTCCTCGATCCAGATCTTCTTCCCCTTCGCTTCCTCGAGCACGACCCGCGCCTTGCTCCGCTGCGAGTGCGGCACGCTGTAAACGCCGCGCGTATCCCGCGCGTGCTCCGACAACTCCGCCGAGCACGGGCACGCCGACGAATAGACGAAGTCGAAATGAATGAACCGCCGGTATTCGCCGCTGCGCGTCAGCACGCCTTCGAACGCCACGTCGTAAAACTGATACCCCTCCAGCCCGCTGCGCAGGCTGCGGTGCAGCATCGGATACGAGAAACTCACCTTCAACCGCGCATCCTTGCTCTTCACGTTCTTCAGGTAGGCGCAGAGGATTTTCCCCATCCATTCGCCAGTGAACACCTCGTCCTTGTGATCGTAAAACGAGCGCACGATCCGACTCATGTTAATTCCCTTCAAGTCCGCCTCGAGCGACACCGTGCCCGTGATGCTCGCCTCCAGCGTCAGCACCTCGCCCGCCTTCGTGCGGAATTTCAGCGGTAGTTTGAAGTTGGATACGCCCACCTGCTGGATCGGCACGTGCGCCCCCTGGATCGCGTCATGCGCCGCCTCCATCATGTCCGGCAGCGTGGCGCGATACGCCTCGCTCACCGCGAACTTCGGGTCGTAACCGCGCGCGATGCGCGGCGCCGAACCGCTCGCGGAGCGGTGCAGATACATCGGTTTCTTTTTGCTCATGTTCGTTTTTTCAGTGTTTCCGCGAGCTGCGGGTGACGATAACCGCCCCTCGCGTCGGGCAGGCTTCAGCCCGCCTTTTACGTTCTCGGCCAAAGGAAACCGCGAAGGGGCCCAAAGGCACCCGAAGGAAGCGTTCGAATGCGCCCCCCGGCTCCTATTTCGTGTCGATTGGTGTCCATTCGTGGTTAAGAAACCTCCGGGCCGAAATACTCCGCGTAATTCCGCGGCGTCTCGAACAGCCGCACGCAATGCAGCTTCCCCGCCGGCAGCAGCGGCTCGATCTGCTGCCAGAACGCGATCACGAGGTTTTCCGTCGACGGAATGATCCCGCGCAAAAACGGCACCTCGTCGTTCAGGTTGTGATGATCGCACTTGTCGACCACCGCCGCGTGCAGGATCCGCTTCAACTCCGCGAGGTCCAGGATGTAACCGGTTTCCGGATGCGGCTGCCCCTTCACCGTCACCTCCAGCACATAGTTATGCCCATGCCAGTGCGGATTCGTGCAAAGCCCGTATTGCCGCGTGTTCCACGCCTGGCTCTTCGACGGGTTGTGCAGCCGGTGCGCCGCGTTGAAATGCACCTGGCGGGTGATGAACACCGTCCCCTGCAGCACCCGCGGTGCGGCAGGACGAACGGCTTTGCGGCGAGTGGACTTCGCTGGCATGGAGGGTCAGCAGTAGCGACATTCCCCCCGCGGTCAATCGCCGCCACCGTAACGAAACGGTCGATGGGGTTCACCCCACCCTGCGCCGCCTTTCCAATTTCAAGTTTCCCGATTTCACGCTGCCCGATTTCAAGATTTCCGCCGCCACCGATTGGCCCCCATGCCCGCACGCCCTCGCCGCCGTTTCAGGTTTTCCCCGATCCCCGCTTTCCAGTTGAACCTCCCCGCCCACCCGCCTGACTGCTACCGGAAATCTTTCCAGCTCCGACGCATGAAAATCCGCAAAGCTCTCGTCACCGCCGCCAATCCCCGCCAGCGCACGCTCCCTCTGCAAACGCTCATCGACGCCCAGGGACAGGCCAAGACCGCGTTGCAAATCGTCCTCGAAGAAGCCGCCGGCGCCGGCATCGAGGAATTCTGCGTCATCGTCTGCCCCGGCGACGAAGCCGCCTACGCCGAGGCATCCGGCCCGCTGCGCTCGCGCGTGCGCTTCATTCCCCAAACCGCCGCCCGCGGCTACGGCCACGCCGTCCTCCTCGGACGCGACTTCATCGGCGACGAACCCTTCCTGCATCTCGTCGGCGATCACCTCCACGTCGCTCACGGCAAAACGAGCTGCGCGCGTCAACTCATCGACATCGCCACCGCCGAAAACGCGTCGGTTTCCGCCGTCCAACCCACGCGCGAAAGCCAGCTCACGTCCTACGGCGCCATCGGCGGCCGGCTCGTCGGCGGCGAAAAACCGCTCTACCAGATCGAGGCCGTCCTCGAAAAACCCACGCCCTCCGTCGCCGAGCAGCAGTTGATCGTCCCCGGCCTGCGCGCAGGTTTCTACCTGTGCTTCTTCGGCCTCCACGTCCTCGGCGCCGAAATCTTTTCGCTCCTCGAAGAACAACGCGCCGCCGCGCCCGATCAATCGCTCGGCCTCTCTCCCGCGCTCCACGCCCTCGCCGCCCGCCAGCGCTACCTCGCCCTGTCCATCGCCGGCCGCCGCTACGACATCGGCGCGCCCTACGGCCTGCTCTTCGCCCAACTCGCTCTCTCCCTCTCCGGCCGCGAACGCGACCAGGTCCTCACGCAACTGGTCGAACTCCTCGCCTTCCGCCCCGAGTAGCGCCGGGCCTCCTCCCGCGCCTACGCCACATCTTTTTCTCCGCCCTCCGCTGTCCATGCCTCCTCGCGTCATCGCCATCATCGACTCCGCCGACGCCGCCACGCGCGACGTCGCCATCGACCGCTGGGCCGCCGGCCAGTCCGCCGCCGATCTCCTCGCCGCCTGCGCCGAGCTCGACGCCTACCGCCGCCGCGAAACCAATCTCTACAAACGCGTCCGCGCGCTCTTCTTCATCACCGCGCTGCACCGCTACCACCTGCCCGCCCGCGCCGAACTCCCGCGCTCCGGCCGCGTGCCGTTCGCCGGTTTCCGCCACCTGCTCGAACGCCGCTTCGAGGAAGCCATCGCCGTTTTCTCCCGCGCCCAAACCGAGCACGGCCCGAGCGAAACGCTCTCCAGCGCCCTCGCCGCCGCGCACCACGCCCTCGCGTTTCAAACCCTCGCCGACCAGGTCCGCCGCACCGTCCGCTCCACCCGCGGCAACGCCTGGATGTTTCGCCTCGGCCACCCGCTCGACCAGCCGCTGCGCGTCCGCCCCGAACTGCTCGCGCGCGATTCCGCCGAGGCTCCGTTCCCGCTGCTCCGCGAACGCACCCCCGTCCGCATGGACCTCACGCACTGCGGCTGGTCCGACATCTTTTTCCTCGGGATGGATTTCCCCGAGGGCGCCCGCGTCCTCAACATCTCGATCGACCTCGGTCTCCACAATCGTGATACGGCGCCGCGCCCGCCCGTCGAAGCGTATTTCCGCGTCATCGACGAGCCCGTGATCCGGCTCGCCAGCGTCGACCTCGAGGCCACCGCCACGCTCAACTCGCTCGACGACGTCTTCGATTTCGGCCGCGATTACCTCGGCCTGCTCAAGGCCGCCATTATCGCCGCCGGCCTCGTCCCGCCCGGCATCGAGCGCTCCGGCGCGTCGCTCGCACAGCTGCTCGCCGCCATCTTTGGCCCCGGCCGCGGCTTCGAACTCGTCAGCAACGTCAACCGCATCCCCAAGGGCTCGCGCCTCGCCGTCTCCACCAATCTCCTCGGCGCCCTCATCGGCGTCTGCATGCGCGCCACGAGCCAGATCAAATCGCTCACCGGCCCGCTCGACGAAGCCGAACGCCGCATCGTCGCCGCTCGCGCGATCCTGGGCGAATGGATCGGCGGCTCCGGCGGCGGCTGGCAGGACTCCGGCGGCCTCTGGCCCGGCATCAAACTCATCGAGGGCGCGCCCGTTCAACCCGGCGATCCCGAACACGGCATCAGCCGCGGCCGGCTGCTCCCGCGTCACACGCTCCTCGGCGACGATCGCATCCCCGCCGCCGCCCGCCAGAAACTCCAGGACTCGCTCGTCCTCGTCCACGGCGGCATGGCGCAAAACGTCGGCCCCATCCTCGAGATGGCCACGGAAAAATATCTCCTCCGCAGCGAGGCGGAATGGGCCGCGCGCCTCAAAGCCGTCGCCACCCTCGACGACATCCTCGGCTTTCTCGCCGCCGGTGACATCAAAGCCCTCGGCGCCGCGCTCACACAGAACTTCTTCGGCCCGCTCCAGGCGATCATTCCCTGGGTCAGCAATCTCTACACCGAGCGCCTGATCGAGCGCACGCGCGCCGCGTTCGGCGACGACTTCTGGGGCTTCTGGATGCTCGGCGGCATGTCCGGCGGCGGCATGGGTTTCATTTTCGCCCCGCACCGCAAACGCGAAGGCCAGGAAAAACTCCGCGAGATCATGCTCGCGACGAAACGCGAACTCGAATCCTCGCTCCCGTTCGCGATGGACCCGGTCGTTTACGATTTCGCGATCAACGAACACGGCACCGTCGCCGCGCTCCTCACCGGCGCCGACGCGCTCCTGCCCGCCGATTTCTACCGCGCGACGATCCCCGCCTACCTCCGCCGCTCCGCGCGCGAACTCGCGCATCGCGAACGCGCCGATCTCCAGCAATTCACCCGCGCCGCCCGCACGCTCCCCGAGTTCGCCGCCGCGCTGCCCACGCTGCTCGACCAACTCCTGCCCTCCGGCGAATCCCGCGACGGCGGCAGCCAGCGTCTCGCCGAGCTGCTCGCGCAAAACGGCTTCGATCGCGCGCAACACGAGCAAATCCGTGCCGACCTCCGCAGCGGTCGCATCGGCCTCGCGATGAACCGCCTTCCGCCCAACACCCTGATCGAAGACGTCCCCGCCGACGCCCTTTTCGACTACGCCGAGGTAGGGGCGCCTCTCCGAAACGTCCGTCCCGAAAAAGGTTCCGCCCACCCGGAACCCGGAACTCCGAACCCGGAACTCCCGCGTTTCAAAGCCGCCGGTCAGACGGCTTTGAAACGCGGCGAACTCGCCGTCATCACCTACGCCGCCGGCGTCGGCAGCCGCTGGACGCAGGGCGCCGGCGTCGTCAAAGGCCTGCACCCCTTCGCCAAGCTCGCCGGCCGCCATCGCAGTTTCATCGAGACGCATCTCGCCCGCACGCGCCGCGCCGCCCGCGAATTCGACACGACGATCCCGCACGTCTTCACCACGAGCCATCTCACGCACGCGCCGATCGAACGCTGGCTCCGCACGCACGCCGCCGACGCCCTCGACCGCGACGTGTTCCTTTCGCCCGGCCGCTCGATCGGCCTGCGCCTCGTGCCCGCCGTCCGCGATCTTCAGTTCGCGTGGGAGGAAACCGCGCAGCAAAAACTCGACGAGCAAAAGGAGAAGATGCGTGAGAGTATCCGCGCCGCGCTCACGAACTGGGCGCGCACCGTCGGCGAAGGCGCCGACTACACCGACAATCTTCCCGAGCAGTGCCTCCACCCCGTCGGACACTGGTTCGAGATTCCGAACCTCCTGAAAAACGGCACGCTCGCCCGCCTGCTCGCCGCGCAACCGCAGCTCCGCACGCTCGTCGTCCACAACATCGACACGCTCGGCGCCTCGCCCGATCCCACGCTGCTCGGCTGGTTTCAGTCCAGCGGCGCCACGCTTGGCTGGGAAGTCATTCCGAAGCGCATCGAAGATCACGGCGGCGGACTCGCGCGCGTCGACGGTCGCCTGCGCATCGTCGAGGGTCTCGCACTCCCGCGCGAAGACGATGAGTTCAACCTGACCTATTACAACAGCAACACGTGCTGGATCGACATCGACCGCCTGCTGACCGTCTTCGGCCTCACGCGCGCCGATCTCGCCGACGCCGACAAGGTCGCCGCCGCCGTCCGCACGCTCGCCGCGCGTCTGCCCACCTACGTGACGTTGAAAGATGTGAAGAAGCGCTGGGGCCACGGCCAGGAAGACGTGTATCCGGTTGCCCAATTCGAAAAACTCTGGGGCGACATGACGGCGCTGCCCGAGTGCACGAGCGTCTTCGCCGCCGTCCCGCGTCGCCGCGGCCAGCAATTGAAAGACCAAGCCCAACTCGACGCCTGGCAGCGCGACGGCTCCGCCGCCCACATCGAGTCCCTCTGCACCTGGTAGGGACGCCTCTCGGAGGCGTCCGCCCCGGACGCAAATTTCGCCTGCAAGCTACAGACCATTCGCGGACGGCTCGGAGAGCCGTCCCTACCTTTCCCCTCCCGCGCTCGTCGTCCCCGCAGCCTCACGCTCCGCCTCAAATCCCCGCTTATCCGTGCTCATCCGTGGTTAAACCCCGGCCACTGATTTTTTCATTGGCCCCACGCCCGCACAGGTCTTGAACGACCTCGCTCCATGGCGATGCGCTTCTGCATTCTCGGCAGCGGCAGTTCCGGCAATGCCGCGCTTCTCGACACCGGTGACACGCGCGTGCTCGTCGACGCCGGCTTCTCCGCGCGCAAACTCGCCCAACTCCTCGCCGCCGTCGGCGAATCGCTCGACCGCATCGACGCCGTCTTTCTCACGCACGAACACGGCGACCACGCCGCCGGCGTCGAGGGCCTGAAAAAATTTCCGCACCTCCGCTTCTTCGCCAACGCCGCCACCGCCGCCGCCATCCAGACGCATCTCCAGCATCGCCCCACCTGGCAGCTCTTCGAAACCGGCAGCACGTTCCGTTTTCGCGACCTCGAAATCCGCTCCTTCGCCGTGCCGCACGACGCCCAGGAACCCGTCGGCTTCCGCTTCTCCCACGGCCACGAGGACGACCTCTTCACCCCGCGCCGCTCGCTCACCTATCTCACCGATCTCGGCCACGCGCCGCAGCACATCCGCGAACACATCCGTGGCTGCAACGTCCTCGTCGTCGAGTCCAACCACTGCGCCGAACTCCTCAAGAACGACCCGAAACGCCCGTGGTCGCTCAAGCAGCGCATCAGCGGCCGCCACGGCCATCTCTCCAACGACGCCACGCGCGCGCTCCTCGCCGAGGTCGCCTGCCCGCACTGGCGCCGCATCTACCTCACGCACCTGTCACGCGATTGTAACTCGCGCGCCGCCGTCGAGACCGCCTTCGCCCCGCTCCGCACCACGCTCTCCGCCTGCGAATTCGCCATCGTCGAACACGGCCAGACCACGCCGTTCTACGATTTCGCGTAGGCCTCTCGCCAACCTTCCGGCGCGATCGCCACCGTAGTGCGGTGCTTCAACCCGCACTCGAACGCCATCGGGCCATCCTGCGGCCAGAGAAACTTTAGTCCGCTCTCCGCCGGGGCCGAAACTAGAAGCCGCGCTGCGCCGACCCAAAGCCACTCTGTCAGTCTACAGCGCGAACGACGACCGCGCTTGCCGCTTCGGCACGTTTGCTGCACGACCGACGGCGCTCATGAGCGTTCCAGCCGACACCTTCCGCCGCACCAAGATCATCTTCACGCTCGGTCCCGCCACCGAGAGCGAAGAGATGCTCGAGAAACTCATCCGCGGCGGCGCCGACATCGTCCGCCTCAACATGGCGCACGCCACCCACGAGTGGACCCGCAAGATCGTCCGCCGCATCCGCGAGGTCAGCCAACGCGTCGGCCGCGAAGTCGCCATCATGATGGACATCAAGGGCCCCGAGATCCGCACCGGCGATCTCGCCAACCCCATCCAGCTCGCCCCCGGCGAGATTTTTGACTTTACCGTCCAACCCGGCGGAGACCGCACTTCCAACCACGAGGTCCGCTCCGTCGACGTCAACTATCGCGACCTCGTCAACGATATCCAGATTGGTGATACAGTGCTGGTCGACAACGGCCTCATCCGCCTCGAAGTCCTCGAGAAGGACGCCGCCCACATCCGCTGCCGCGTGCTCATCCCCGGCCAGCTCAGCTCCCGCCGCCACATCAATCTCCCCGGCGTCCGCGTCAACCTCCCCGCCTTCACCGAGAAGGACCGCGCCGACTCCCTCGTCGGCATCGAAGAGGGCATCGACTTCATCGCCCTCTCCTTCGTCCGCGCCGCCAAGGACGTCGACGATCTCCGCGGCTTTCTCCACGAGCACGATTCGAAGGCGCGCATCATCGCCAAGATCGAGGACCAGTCCGCCATCACCAATCTCGACGAAATCGTCTGCGTCTGCGACGGCCTCATGGTCGCGCGCGGCGACCTCGGCATCGAGTGCCCCTTCGAGGAACTGCCCATCATCCAGCGCCGCGCCGTCCGCGCCTGCATCGCCCAGGGCCGCCCCGTCATCGTCGCCACGCACATGCTCGAATCCATGATCTCGCAGCCCGTCCCCACGCGCGCCGAGATCACCGACGTCGCCAACGCCGTTTACGAACGCGCCGACTGCGTGATGCTCTCCGGCGAGACCACCGTCGGCAAATACCCCCAGGAATGCGTCCAGATGCTCGACAAGATTTGCCGCCGCATCGAATTCGAGAACGACTCCAACCACGAGGAACCCGCCATCTTCATCACCGAAAAGATGAAGCTCCTCCACTCCGCCGTCGTCCTCGCCAACGAGATTCCGCACGCGAAGATCATCACCTTCACCCGCCACGGCTTCATGGCCCACGGTCTCGCCGCGCTCCGCCCGGAAACCGCCCCGATTTTCGCCTTCACGCCCTACACGGAACTGCTCCGCCAAATGCGCATCATCCGCGGGGTCGAGCCGATCAAACTCGAGTTCGCCGACGAACCCAACGTCACGATCGAAAACGCCATCGCACTCCTCCGCAGCACCGGCCGGATCTCGCCCGGCGACAAGCTCATCGTCGCCACCGACATCCTCGCGCAAGACCGCCTGATCGACGCCATCCAGCTCCGCACCGCCCGCTGACCGCTCAGCCGGGCCGGCGAAACCCGGCGTCTCCGCCGCGTTTGACCGCGCCCCGCACCGCGTCCTTTCCGCTCCGTTACGCGATCCCCGCACAATCCGCTTGTGCCACACCGCGTTCACCGCTTTCTCACGTCCACGAATTCGCCCGCCATGCGCCACCGTCTCTCCCTCGTCCTCACGCTTTTCGCGTGGCTCCTCGCCACCGGAAGCCACTGGGACCTGGTGCAGACCTTCGGCTGGGGCCGCATGATCGCGACCTACTCACAGACGATGTCGCTCAGTGAAGCCGTCCGCCTGACCTTCACGCCGGAAAACATGTGCGGCGTCTGCTCCGCCGTCGCCACCGCGAAACAGCAGACGAACGACGACGCCATCCCCGGCGGCAAACTCGACGGCAAGGTCCTCCTCGTTTTCGCGCCGACGCCCGACATCGTCGTCGCCGCTCCCGACGTCCTTTCTCGCTCGCCGAGCGACCGCCGAACTGCCGCCACCACCCGCGCCGCGCCGCCGTTGCCGCCGCCGCGCTCGCTCGCGGCCTGAGTCCTCCGATCGCCAGGCCGTAGCGCTTGAGCGATCGTCCGCGTCCCACCGACGCGCTTCACCGCCCGCGATTCCTTTCGCCGGCGTGGCTCCGTGCCGCACCGCGCCCGCGCGCCCCCAAATCCGCGCCGTCCGGTCCGGCCTCCACAGCCGGCCTTCGTCCCTCGGCATTCCTGCCATGCACCGTTTTCCCTCCTCCCTCCTCGCCCTCTGCCTCGCAACCGCGTTCGCCGCCCAAGCCGCCGACGCCCCTTTCGCCGTCCGGCTCGATCCGCTCGACGTCAACGCCGACCGCGCAAAATCCCTCACCGTCCCCTCGCTCGCCGACGCCCGCGCCGACCTCGCCCTCACGCCCGGCGGCACCGAACTCGTCGACGCTGAACGCTTCCTCCGCGGCCGCGCCTCGACCCTCGCCGACACGTTCTTCCTCTCCGCCGGCGTCGTCGCCCAGTCGCGGTTCGGCTCCGACGAAGCCCGTCTCTCCATCCGCGGTTCCGGCCTCCAGCGCACGTTTCACGGCCGCGGCCTCCGCGTGCTGCAGGACGGCATTCCGCTCAACCTCGCCGACGGCGGCTTCGACATGCAGGCCCTCGAACCGCTCTCCGCCGTGCACGTGAACGTCTGGCGCGGCGCCAACGCCCTCGCCCTCGGCGCCTCCACGCTCGGCGGCGCCATCGACTACATCTCGCGCACCGGCCGCCACGCGCCGCCCAACTTCGTCCGCCTCGAATCCGGCTCCTGGAACTACCTGCGCGCCGGCCTCGGCGCCGGCGGCGTTCGCGGCGACTTCGACGCCTACGCGTCGTTCACCCTGCAGTCGCAGGACGGCTTCCGCGATCACGCCGACCAGAGTAATCAGCGCCTCTTCGCCAACGCCGGCTACCGTCTCTCCGCCGACGCCGAGACGCGCTTCTACCTCACCGCCGTTCGCACCGACTCCGAACTCCCCGGCAGCCTCACGAAAGCCCAGCTCCGTACCGACGCCGCCCAGGCCAATGCCGGCAACCTCGCGCTCGACCAGAAACGCGACTTCGAACTTCTGCGTATCGCCAATAAAACTACGCTGCGCACCGGCCCCACCACGTGGGACTTCACCGCCGCCTGGTCCTACAAGGATCTCGATCATCCGATTTTCCAGGTGATCGACCAGCTCTCCAACGACCTCCACGTCGGCGCCACCGTCACCCACAGCGGCACCCTCGTCGACCGCGCGTGCTTCCTCCGCGCCGGCGTGCTCTTCAACTGCGGCGTCACCCAGGCCGCGAACTTCGTCAACACCGCCGGCCGCCGCGGCGCCCTCGTCTCGTCCGCCACCCAAACCGCGTCGAACGTCGAGGCGTTCGCCGAAACCCAGCTCGCCCTCGGCCGCCACCTCACGCTCGTCGCCGGCCTGAGCGCCGCCGCGAATCGCCGCGAAAACGACCAGACGTTCGGCGCCACACCCGACTACGATCTCAGCTACTCGCGCCTCATGCCCAAACTCGGCCTGCGCTTCGACCTCCGCGACGTGCAGCTCTACGCCAACGTCTCCGCGAGCTACGAACCGCCGTCGTTCAGCGAAACGCTCACGCTCAACACCGCCCGCGACGCCCAGACCGCGACCACCCTCGAGCTCGGCACGCGCGGCCTTCGCGGCGCCTTCCGCTGGGACGCCTCCGTCTATCACGCGGCGATCGCGCACGAACTGCTCACGCTCGACCACGACAACAACCCCGCCACCGCCGCCGCGACCGTCAACGCCAACGACACCACGCACGCGGGCGTCGAGTTCGCCGCCGAGCTCGACCTGCTCGGCACCGCCTGGGACGCCGCCACCGCGCCCGCGCACCGGCTCGTTTTCCGCACCGCGTGGACCTACGGCCGCTTCAAGTTCGACGGCGATCCGCGCTATGGCGACAACACGCTCGCCGGCCTGCCACCGCATCTCATCCGCGGCGAACTCACCTGGGAAAACGCCGCCGGCTGGTATGCCGGCCCGACGTTCGAGCTGTCTCCAGAAAAGACCTACATCGATTTCCGCAACACCTACGCCGCCGATGCTTACGCGATCGCCGGCTTCCGCATCGGACGTCGCACGCTGCGCGGGCTCTCCGGTTTCGTCGAACTGCGCAACGCCTTCGACCAAACCTACGCCGCCACCACCGGCGTAATCGAAAACGCCGCCGGCCGCGACCAACCCCAATTCCTCCCCGGCGACGCCCGCGCCCTCTTCGCCGGCCTCGAATACCGCTGGTAAACCCCGTAATCACAACCACCGTCCCCGAAAAACACTTGTCATATAATGTATGACAATGTGCCCACCACTCCGATGAGCCATCACGTCCCCTTGGCCGCCTTACCTCCGTCATCGGCGCTTTATCGCGCCGTCTGGCGCTGGCACTTCTACGCCGGCCTCCTCGTCGCGCCCATCGCGATCTTCCTCGCGATCACCGGCGCGATTTATCTCTGGCAGCCGCAATACGAGGCCTGGCGCTACCGCGACCTCCTCACCGCCCCCGTCGCGCCCGCCGCCACTTCCGACGCGCAACTCCTCGCCACCGCCCGCGCCGCCGCTCCGGCCGGCTGGCGCGCGCAATCGTTCCAACCCGCCTTCGCTCCCGGCGAATCCGCCCAGGTCGTCTTCAAACCCGCGGCGAACCCCAATCCGTTCGGTCCCGGCCTCACCGTGTTTCTCGATCCGCACACCGGCGCCGTGCTCGGACAACTCCGCGACGAAGACCGCCTGATGCACACCGTGAAAACGCTCCACGGCACGCTCTTCGCCGGCCGCTTCGGCCGTTACGTGGTCGAACTCGCCGCGAGCTGGGCGCTGGTGCTTTTCCTCACCGGCCTATATCTCGCCTGGCCGCGTCCGCGCTTCGTCGTATTCGGTTTTCTGTTACCACGACTGCGCGCCAGCGGGCGCACGTTCTGGCGCGATCTTCACGCCGTGCCCGCCGTCTGGCTCGCCGCGGCCACGATCTTCCTCCTGTCCACCGGCCTGCTCTGGACGCAGTCCGCCGGCGCGTGGTATCGCACGCTCTCCGCCGCGTTCGGCCAGGGCACGCCGCGCGAGTCCTCCGCCGGCGCGCATCGCTCCGAACTCACCGGCTGGTCGCCGCCGCTGAAAGCCGGCCTCGCCGAAAAAATCGACGCACTCGCCTCGTCCCCGCCCGCCGGCGCCGTCGACGAGCACGCGGGACACCACTCGCATTCCGCCGCCACCTCGCCATCACCAGCCGCGCCGCTGCCCGAGGGCCCGTTCGAACACACGCTCCCGCTCGACGCCATCGTGGCGCTCGCCCGCGAGCACCGCGTGCCCGCGCCCTTCGCCATCGCGCTGCCCGTCGGTCCGTCCGGCGTTTACAGCGCGCTCTCCGATCGCAACCAGCCTTTTAGCCGCGTCTATCTTCACCTCGACCAATACTCCGGCCGCGTCCTCGCTAATGTTCGTTTCAAGGACTACGGCTACCTCGCGCAGTTTTTTTCCTGGGGCATCATCGCCCACGAGGGCCGGCTCTTCGGCCTCGCCAATCAGGTCCTCGGCACCATCGCCGCGCTCGGTGTCGTGCTGCTCGGCATCAGCGGCCTGGCGCTCTGGTGGAACCGCAAACCCGCGGGCGCGCTCGGCGCACCGGTCTCCGACGCCGCCCTGCCGAAGCCGGTGCTCTTCGGCACGCTCCTCGCCGCCGCGCTGCTTCCGCTGCTCGCCGCCTCGCTCACGCTGCTCTTCGTCGCCGATCGGCTGATCGTGCGACGCATCCCATCGCCGCAGGCAAACGCCACCTGAACCACCTCCTCCCGATCATGGAATCCCCCAACCCTGCTCTTCGCTCTCCTCTCGCCGCCCAAGCTCGAGACCATGGAGCCGCGGCGCCCTCGCCGCGTTCCGCTCTCACACGTGGCGAGCGCGCCACGACTCCACCTTGAACCGCGCCCATGGCTCGCGGCCCGTCCCGCCCACTCGCCCGCGACCGATCTCAACCCGCCCGCCCACTCACGAAAAAGATCGACCTTCCGCTCGCGCGCAGTGCGTCCGCACGTCTCACCCTGACGCACGCCCCGCCGCGTCTCCCGTTGTTTCGGGTGGCCGATTTCGCCCTGCCACCGTCGCCTGCGCGCGACGTGCCGACGCCGCCGCCACGCTCCGCCGTGTAGCACGCCACGCTGCAGGCGTTGGCTCTCTCCGGTGGCTCGCTGCGTGAGCAGCGGGATCACGCCACATCGCGTGCAAGCAGGCTCCCTTCTCCCATCCAGAACGGCGCGGCTTCGTGAAAATGCGCCAGCCGCGGCATCCCACGCTTCCATCGAGGGGCGCCGCGGCTCCACGATCCCGCCAAACCACGTTCAATTCTCCATGTTTCGTTCCTCCGTTTTCCGGGCGCTGCCGCGCTCCAGCGCGCTCCTTTCTTCCGCCGCCCTGCTCGTCGCCGACGAGCCGCCCACCACGCTCGACCGCGTCACCGTTTTCGGCCGCGGCATCGATCTCGTCGGCGAAGCCACCGCCGCCTCCGACGGCCAGGTCGGCGCCGGCGAACTCGCCGCCCGTCCCTTCCTCCGCCGCGGTGAACTGCTCGAAGTCGTCCCCGGCGGCGTCATCACGCAGCACTCCGGCAGCGGCAAGGCCAACCAATACTTCCTCCGCGGCTTCAATCTCGACCACGGCACGGATTTCGCCGTCTCCGTCGACGGTCTGCCCATGAACCTCCGCACCCCGCCAACGCCGACATCGCGTATTTCTACACCTCGCGTCTCCCCGGCGAACCCGCCGACGGCATCGATGACATTCATCTTCACCCCGCCGAACCCCGCACCCTGCGCCTCAGCGTAAGCCGGCGGTTCTAGTATCCTGTAACGTCTATAATTTCGGATAGAGGCGAGTGAGTTTGATGCGCGCGTCTTGGGTGGTGAAGCGCCAGTTGACGGGAGCGCCGCGGTGGTTGCGATGGGATTGCCAGGCGGCGATTTCAGCTCGCATCTCCTGGGACGAGGGGATGCGACGACGCAGGCACTGGCCGTTGAGCGCGCTCAGTTCGATTTCCGCGATGTTGAGCCAGCTGCCGTGCTTGGGCGTGTAGTGGATTTCGAGGCGCTCGGCCAGGCGACGGGCTTCGGCGGGCGCGAAGGTTTCGTAGAGCGAGGCAAGGTCGTGGGTGTTGAGGTTGTCCATCACCAGTCGGACTTTGACCGCCTGCGGATAACGCTCATCGAGCATCGCCTTGATGAACCGCGCCCAATCCTGGCGGGTGCGGCGCTCCGTGACCTCGACGTGGCGACGTCCGGCCAGAGGTTCGACCTCCACGAACAAGGTGGCCACGCCGTGGCGCACATATTCGTGGTCGAGGATTTGTCCGTGGCCGGGCGCGGCGGGAATGGGTGGATGGACCTCACCGACCAATTGCTTGTTCGATTCATCCATGCACACCACCGGGTAGAGCGGATCGTGAGGTAGCTGGTAGACCGCCAGCACATCCTCCATCGCCGCGACGAACGCCGCATCGCCGTCAGGCGGAATCTTCCAATATTTGTTCAGGTGAGGCTGCAGTTCGTTTTTTTTAGCGACCGCTGCACGGTCATGGTCGAGACGTGGTCGGCGATCTTCAGCTCCACGAGTTTTTCTGCCAGCAATCGCACCGTCCAACGCTGGCGTCCGGCGGGCGCTTTCGAGCAAGCCAGGGCCGTAAGTCGGGCGTCAAACTCTCCGTCGAAGTTCACGGCGCGTGGTTTGCTCTGGGGCTTGCGCGCCAAGGCCGCCT
Source organism: Verrucomicrobiota bacterium (assembly GCA_023430825.1). Taxonomy (GTDB): domain Bacteria; phylum Verrucomicrobiota; class Verrucomicrobiia; order Opitutales; family Opitutaceae; genus Opitutus. The sequence goes on from JAEYYL010000178.1 coordinate 16,748, forward strand.
CCACGCCGTCCTCCACAAAACGCTGCTTGAGGTGTTCGATCGTCCGCGAACTCACGCCCAAAGCCGTCGCGACATCGGCCACCTTCCACGGATCGCCGAACTTTCCGGCGTCACACAGCAGCAGCGCTCGGGCATGAATGAACTTCGCCGCCGTGGACTTGCCGCTGCGAGTCAACTCGGTCAGTTGCTCGCGCTCTTTCTGCGTCAGCGTGACTTTGTATCGATTGGCCATGCCCAAATAAAACCTTGAGCAGGCCCCGATTCAATACGAAACATACCGTGTTACATGATACTACTCCGCGTCCGCCAAAAGACTTCCTCGCGACCGCAGGGCGGGTTACAAACCCGCCCTACCTTCCTTGCCCGATCCCGCCTCCACCTTTCTCGGTCTGTCCGCGCCGCTCTGGCAATCGCTCGGCCTCACC
>JAEYYL010000184.1 GCA_023430825.1 Verrucomicrobiota bacterium
CTTCGTCGTAGCACGAGCGGCGTCCGATCGGATTCACGTTGCCCCAGTAACTCTCCGGCTGCGGGTGCACCGACGGATCGCCGTAAACCTCGCTCGTGCTCGCCTGAAACACCCGCGCCTTCACGCGCTTCGCCAGCCCCAGCGAATTGATCGCGCCCATCACCGAGGTCTTCGTCGTCTTGATCGGGTTGAACTGGTAATGCGGCGGCGACGCCGGACACGCGAGATTGTAGATCTGATCGACCTCGAACTTGAACGGGTCCGTGACATCGTGCCGCACGAACTCGAACCGCGGATTCCCGTGCAGGTGCTCGATGTTCACCTTTCGCCCGGTGAACAAATTATCGAGTGCGACGACTTCGTGGCCGTCGGCCAGCAAACGATCGCAAAGGTGGGAACCGAGGAATCCGGCGCCGCCGGTGACAAGTATGCGCATAAGTGCTGCCCAAAGACTTGGAATCGCCGCCAAGGTTCGCGAGCAAATGTTGGCGCCCCCGTAGCCGCAGGCCTCCTGTCGCCTATCCCGCCAGCCGCGCCGCCGCACCCGCCTCGTAACGCTCGATCCACGCGCGATGCCAGGTCGCGAAATCCCCCGCCTCGATGTGCGCCCGCGCCTGTGCCATCAGGTCGAGGTAGAAATGCAGATTGTGCAGCGTCGCCAGCGTGCAGCCGATGATCTCGCCCGCGAGCGTCACGTGCCGCAGATACGCGCGCGAAAACGTCCGGCACGTGTAGTTGTCCAGCCCTTCCACGATCGGCCGCGGATCCGCCCGATACTTTTCGTTGCGCAAATTCATCGGCCCATCCGGCGTAAACACCAGGCCGTTGCGCGCCACCCGCGTCGGCAGCACGCAATCGAACATGTCCACGCCGAGCGCGATCATCTTGAGCAACTGCGGCGGCGTCCCGAGCCCCATCGTGTAGCGCGGCTTCTGTGCCGGCAGGAACGGCGTCGTCGCGCCCACCTGCTTCAACATCTCCGGCTCCGGCTCGCCCACGCTCACGCCGCCGACCGCGTAACCCGGAAAATCCAGCGCCGCCAGCCCCTCCGCCGCCTCGCGCCGCAGATCGTCGAACGTCGACCCTTGCACGATCGCGAACACATGATGCCCGCCCGCGAGGAACCCGCTCTCCGTCGCGATCTCCTTGCACTGCTTCGCCCAGCGGTGGCTCCGCGCCACCGCCTTCGCACACGCGTCGCGCTCGCACGGCCACGGCGGACACTCGTCGATCACCATCGCGATGTCGCTGCCCAGATTCTGCTGAATCCCCATCACCTCGCGCGGCCCGAGAAACAGCTTCGCGCCATCGAGGTGCGATTGAAAGGCCACGCCGTCGTCGCGGATGTCGCGCAGCTTCGCCAGCGAGAAAACCTGAAACCCGCCGCTGTCCGTGAGAATCGGCCCGTCCCAGCCCATGAAGCGATGCAGCCCGCCCAGGTCGCGCACCAGTTCGCTGCCCGGCCGCAGGTTCAGGTGATACGTGTTGCCGAGAATGATTTGCGCCCCGATGTCGCGGAGGTGCACCGGCGTGATCGATTTGACGGTCCCCTGCGTGCCGACCGGCATGAAGATCGGCGTCTCGATCACGCCATGCCGCGTCCGCAACCGCCCCCGCCGCGCCGCCGTGGCGGTGTCGGATTTCAAAAGTTCAAAATGTTCAGCCATTGTGAGATCGTCGCTCCGCCACCACCGTTCGCAAATAGCCGGGCCGCCGCCCCGCGTATTGCACCGTCAGCATATACACCACCTCGAGTTCCACCGCGTCGAAAACAAGATACGGAAAAGGTCGCATCAACCTCGTGCGAATCCCTCCATCCGCTTTCACCGCGTGTTTCTCGGGCAGAAAAACGATCTCGTCGACCGTGGCGTAAAATGTCCGCTTGAAGCGCGCGCCCAAACCCGGAGCCCGAGCATCGTAATTGCCCATCACGACGCGCACATCGTCCTCGATGCGAGGATGAAAAACAAGGCGGTGCGTCACGAGGCGCTACCCCAGACGGGCTTTGAGTTCGTCGTAAGACAGACCGAGCGACGGGTTGCTTTTCAACTCCTGCCAGCGCGCCCGCGCCTCGTTCGTCTGCGCCGCGTCGATCTGCAGGTCGTCGTCGGTAATCGACGCCCACAATTCGTCGATGAGCGCGAGTCGTTCCGCGACCGGTAGCTTCACGAGTTCCGCGTTGCCGGGCATGCCCCTACGAAAGCCCGCGCCTTCCGCGTGGCAAATGGTTTGTTCGCCCCGCTCGAGCACTGTGCCGGCCGCCCACGTCAGCGCCCTTGCTCCCCCCTCCCACTCTCCATTTGCTTTCAGCCTTTCCGTCTTTCAGCTTTTCCCTCCCGTGCTGCTCGTCATCGACAACTACGATTCCTTCACCTTCAACCTGGTCCAATACTTCGGCCAGCTCGGGGTCGAGCAACGCGTGTTTCGCAACAACGAGATCACGCCCGCCGAAGCCCTTGCACTCAACCCCGACCGCGTCCTCCTCTCGCCCGGCCCCTGTTCGCCCAAGGAAGCCGGCGTCACGCTCGACATCATCAAGGCCTTTGCCGGCGTGAAACCCATGCTCGGCGTGTGCCTCGGCCACCAGTCCATCGGCCACTACTTCGGCGGCAACGTCGTCCGCGCCTCGCGCCTGATGCACGGCAAAACCTCGCCGATCCAGCACAAGGACACCGACGTGTTTCGCGGCATGCCCCAGGGCTTCGCCGCCACCCGCTACCACTCGCTGCTCGTGGAACGCAGCACGTTTCCCGCGGAACTCGAAATCACCGCCGAAACCGCCGAGGGCGAAGTGATGGGCCTCCGCCATAAGTCGCTCCCGATCTGGGGCGTGCAATTCCACCCCGAATCCATCGCCACCGACGGCGGCATGAAGATTCTCCAAAATTTCCTGGAGCTGAATTAAGCTCGAAGTAGCGAGCATCGAGTAGCGAGTAGCGAGCATTCCGATCACTGCCCACCCGCCGCCTTGTTTCTACTCGCTACCCGCTACTCACTACTCGCTACTTCTCCCCATCCCCATGCGTTGCCCCAAATGCACCTCGATCGAGGACAAGGTGATCGACTCCCGCATCAGCAAGGAGGGCTCGACCATCCGCCGCCGCCGCGAGTGTCTCGAATGCGGCCACCGCTATAGCACGACGGAAAGCCTCGTGCGCGACGGCATCGTTGTCCTGAAACGCGACGGACGCCGCGAGGAATTCTCCCGCGAGAAACTCGTCCACGCCGTCCGCGCCGCCTGTCACAAACGCCCCGTCGACGCCGAGCAGATCGCGATGCTGATCGAGGACGTGATCGATGTCCTCGAAGCCCAATACGAAAGCGAGATCCCCTCCGCCGCGATCGGCGACGCCGTGATGCAGCGTCTCCGCACCGTCGACCAGGTCGCCTACGTGCGCTTCGCCAGCGTGTATAAGGAATTCCGCGACGTCTCCGAATTCGTCCAGGAAATCGGCGCGCTCCCGAAACCGAAACCCGGCGGCACGAATCCGCCGCACTGATCCTTTGGCTCGGGGGTAGGAGCCTGCTTGCAGGCGATCCCGAAGTGGCTCGCTGCGTGAGCAGCGGGATTTCGCCGCACACCATCGCCTGTAATCACGCTCCTGCCCCCAGTCTCCCGACCGCCCTGCGCCCCTCATGCCCGCAGCCTCCCGCGACGACCTTCGCCGCCTCCACTTTGTCGACGCGCTGTTCGCGCACGTCACCGGCCACGACCTTTATCTCGCGCGCCAGATCAAGGAAGCGATCACGTTCAGCCTCGCCGAACTCGCCGCGCAAACCGCCGCGCAGCCCGAACTCGCCGCGAAATTCGACGCCGCGTTCAACGCCGCCGCCGCCGAGCTCCTCGCGAAACTTTTCACGCATCTGCCGCGTCACGGTTTCTTCCACTGGGACGCCTCGCTCACGCTCGCGTCCGCGACACCGCTCTTCACGCGCGCCGAGATCATGGCCGGTCTGAAACAGCTCGCGCCCTACCGCGAATCGACGCTGCTCGTCACGAACCTCCGCCCGGCGCTGATCCCGCCCACCCGCCGCGCCACTGCGCGCCGCCAACGCGACTACGCCGAAGCGCTCGAATTCATCTCCGATCTTGCCGCCGCCCGCACCAGCCGCCACGCGAACCTGCAGCTCTTGTTTTTATAGCCCGCGACTCACACGAGTCCCCCAAATTCAACCTTTGATAAATTCGCGCTCATTGGCGTTATTCGCGGGCAGTTAACTCCCCCAACTCCTCCCATGGCCAAGACGATCTTTCAAAAAATCATCGACCGCGAGATCCCCGCGAAAATCGAGCTCGAGGACGAACACTGCATCGTTCTCCACGATATCGAGCCGCAAGCCCCGGTCCACCTGCTCGTCATCCCGAAAAAATTGATCCCGCGCGTTGCCGAAGCCGCCGCTGGCGACGAGCCGCTGCTCGGCCATCTGCTCACCACCGCCGGCCGCGTCGCGAAAAAGCTGAACCTCGCCTCCGGCTTTCGCATCGTGATCAACAACGGCCCGCACGCCTGCGAATCCGTGCCGCATCTTCACGTCCACGTCATCGCCGGCCGCCAGATGACCTGGCCCCCGGGCTGACGCGTCCCGAAGCGACCCCGGCGCACGCCGGATGATGGAGCCGCGGCGCCCCCGCCGCGTTCACTTGGACTGCGCCGCGACCGCACCGGCGAATCCCCACGCCAAAAACATCGACGCTCCCCGGAAGAGCTTGTTCGTCCCCGGAAACTGCGGCGAACTCGCACCCCTCCATGGCGCGCCGTCGAAACCGCTCCCCTCTTCCGCGCCGCTTCCCGCGGCGCGGCCGCAGCGCGCGCTGGTTCCTCTCTCTCAACCTGGCCGTCGCCCTTCTCCTCGGCGGTTGGTATTTCACCCAGCCCGCCCCGCGTCAGCATGAGGTCCGGCGGCTCGTCTCCGCGGCATTCGAGCGCGGCCGAAACGTTTCCCCCCTCGATGTCGCGTGGGACATCTGGCAACTCTACTACGCCAACCCCGCCAGCGGCCGCATCGCCACCGGCGACAAGTCCCACGTTTACGGCGGCATCCCCCTCGCCACCGCCGGCCCCGACGCCGCGCTCCTGCGCGTGCTCGTCAACCGCGGCTACGTCGTCGGCTACAACGACGCCCGCGGCAACCCCGCCTGGGCCGCCTACCGCGTCCGCGATCTCCCTTCGCCCACCACCGCGCTGCCCCGCCCGGAAAAATTCGCCGTCGATCGCCGCACCGCCGCGCGCGTGTCCCCCGACACCTACACCGGCAGCGGCTATGACCGCGGCCACCTCGCGCCGAACCACGCCATCGCCACGCGCTACGGCACCGCCGCCCAAGAGGAAACCTTCCTCATGTCCAACATCACGCCGCAGCGCCACTCGCTCAACGCCGGCCTCTGGAAAACCCTCGAGCAGAAAATCGCCTCCAACTACAGCGCGCGCTACGAAGAGATCTGGGTGATCGCCGGCCCCATCTTCGGGCCACGTCCGCTCCAGCTTCGCGGCGGCGTGCAGATCCCAGAAGCATTCTTCCTCATCGTGGTCGACGAGCACGAAGGAAAGCTCCGCACCCTCTCGTTCATCGTGCCGCACGACGCCCCGCCGTCCTCCGACCCCGCCGCCTGGCTCGCGTCCATCGACGAGATCGAGCGCCGCACCCAGCTCGATTTTCTCCACGAACTCGACGACGCCTCCGAAAACACCATCGAGCGCTCCTCGCCCGCACGCGTGTGGTGAACGCCCACCTCTCCCCCCGCCCGAACGCCTCCTTCCGCGCCGCGCGCACCCCGCCATTTTTTGCCTTCTCTGCGTTCTCCGCGTCCTCTGTGTTAAGAAAATGAATCTCACGAAGCACTGGGCCGGCCAACTCGACGACTACGTCATCGACCTCGCATGGTCGCCCTCCGGCGGCCAACTCGCCGCCGCCAGCGCCGCCGGCCCCGTGTCGCTCTTCCACGCCACCGACGGCACTCGCCTCCACGAACTCCCCGGCCACCCCGACGGCACCAACTGCCTCGCCTGGCAACCGCCTGCCAACTCTCAGCCCTCAGCCCTCAACTCTCAACTTTGCCTCGCCACCGGCGGCCAGGACGGCGCTGTGAAATTCTGGGACGCCCTCGCCGGCCAGCACACCGCCACCGCCGCCCTCGGCACCGCCTGGGTCGAACACCTCGCGTGGCGCCCGACCGCCGGCACTCAAAACGCGGAACCCAAAACCCAAAACCAGCTTCTTTTCGCCGCCGCCGGCAAAAACCTCTTCGCCCTCCGCGCCGACGCCACCGTCGCGCACACCTTCAAACCCGCCCCGAAATCCATCGCCGCACTCGCCTGGCAGCCCGCCGGCGGTTGCGCGGCCGTCGCATTCTTCGGCGGCGTCTGCCTCTGGGACGCCGACGATTTCGTCGCCCAAAAGGAATACCCCTACACCAATGGCATCGCCGCCCTCGTCTGGTCGCCCGACAACAAATGGCTCGTCTCCGGCAACCACGATCCGTCCGTCCACCTCTGGACGCCCGAGAACGACACCGAATTCCACATGAGCGGCTACGAGGGCAAAGTGAAACACCTCGCCTTCGACCACACCTCGCGCTGGCTCGCCACCGGCGGCGGCCGCGACGCCTGCGTGTGGGACTGCAGCGGCCAGGGCCCCGAGGGCCGCGAGCCCGGCATGTTTCCCCACGACGCGCCCGTCTGCACCCTCGCGTTTCAAAACTCCCACGGCCTCCTCGCCACCGCGAGCACCGACGGTGTCGTCCAGCTCTGGAGCCCCGATCGTAAACAGCCGCTCCGCGCCACCGTGCGCATGCCCGCCGCCGCCACGAAACTCGCCTGGTCACCCGACGACCGCCAACTCGCGATCGGCACCGAAAAGGGCCACGTCTTCGTCCTCAAAAGCGAAGCATAACGCCGCCGCATCATCCTCGACGCGGCTCACTCCTGGAGCCGCGGCGCCCCCGCCGCGCGGGTCTGCGGCCTCAAAAATCGAAGCCGAACAACACCCGCAACCGCTCGTAATCCGCCGAGCGCACATCCGGATTGTTGCGCCGCGTCTCGTGCCGCGCGCCGATCGTCAGCGTCTCCGTCAGTTTCTTGCTCACCTCGAACCGGTTCTCCCAGCCGTCCGTCTGCTCGGCGATCGAGTAATACCAGACGCCACGATTCGTCAGCGTGATCCGCCACGGCAGCTTCGCCTCGATCTCCGCGAACAGCGACTCGACCGTCTGCGAAATGTGCACCTCCGTCGGAATCACCCACGTGTCGAAGACGTTCTCCGACACCCCGAGGCGCACCTTCCGGGCCGGCGTATTCACGAGATTGATACCTCCGCCGAGCTCCTGCTGCAGGAGCACGTAGTCCGACGCCACCCCCGACCGGTAATACGCCCGGTTCCATTCGAGCGACGGGCGATAAACCCCGAAGAATTTTCCGGGAAAATCGTGCCGCCACACCCCATCGGCCCGCACCATGTCGGTCGCCACTTTCTCGTTCACCGCACTGTAGTCGTAACGCGCATTGATCTGCACCTCGTCGCTCTTCCACTTCCGCTGCAACCGCGCATCCACCGTCACGCTGTCGTGATCGCTCACATCCTGCCGGACCTCCGCGCCCGCCGAAAAACGGCCGTGCCACGAACCAAAAAAACTCTTCAGCGCCCGCGTCATCGCCACCGGCGAAAACGGCCACCACTCCCATTCCGGCACCACCTCCACCTTTCCGTCCCCCGCCTCGGCCGTCGCCGCGACGACCGCCGCCGCCGCCTCCGGCTCCGGCCGTTGCACCAGCACCACCTCCGCCTCCGCCACCGGCACGCGCAACAAACCGAACCGCTCCGAACGAAACACCAGCACGTCCCCCGTCCGTTCGACGAAGTGCCCGCGCACCCGATCGCCATCCGCATACACCAATTCGTCCAGCGGCGGACGCACCGGCGCGGTGGGCGCCGCGGTTCCCGCCGCCGCCACTTTCGGCACCGCCGGGCCTGCCGCCTGGCCCGACGCCACCACCGGCATCGCCAAGCTCAACAACACCCACGCCACCCCCACGCCATAGCTCATCGCTTTCCGCTGCCCTCGATCGATCCTCGTGTTCACGCGGCTTGCGACGCCCCCCAAAAAAATCTGTTTCAACAAATTATCGGCCATGCTCGTTTATCCTTTTCGCACCGCGTGCCGGGTCGGGGCCCATCCCGGCAACACCCGCGGTCCCGAAAGACGCGCTGAAATGAAAACGATGCGAACGCCACCGTGCCGGACTTTTTTTCGAGTGGGAAGCCTCGGTTTGTTTTTTCACGGTTTTTTTTCGCTGCTCGTCTTCGCCACCGTCGCCCGCAGCGCAAACCCATCCTCCCCGCCAGCGCTCTCCGTCGCCGCCGCCGCCAATCTCGTTTACGCGCTCGAAGTGCTGAACGCCGCCTTTCATGAAACTGCACCCGATGTGAAGCTCACCGTCGCCACCGGCGCCTCCGGCAATCTCGTCGCCCAGATCCGCCACGGCGCCCCCTTCGACGTCTTCCTCTCCGCCGACCTCGATTACCCGCGCGCCCTCATCGACTCCGGTCACGCCGACGCCGCCAGCCTGACGATCTTCGCCACCGGCCGCCTCGTGCTCTGGACCGCTCGCCCCAACGTCCCGCTCGATTCGCTCGCCGACACCGTCCGCAGCGACCGCGTGCGCAAACTCGCCATCGCCCACCTCGAGACCGCGCCCTACGGCCGCGCCGCGCGCGAAACGCTCGAGCAACTCGGCGCCTGGGCCGACGTGCAGCCGAAAATCGTGATCGGCGAAAACATTACGCAAACCGCCCAGTTCGTCGAAACCGGCAACGCCGACGCCGGCTTCGTCGCTCTCTCGCTCGTCCTCTCGCCGAAATTGAAAGACCGCGGCCGATGGATCGAAGTCCCCGCCGCCTTCCACGCGCCCCTCGACCAGGGCGCCGTCGTCACGCGCCACGGCGCCGCCAACCCCGCCGCCACCCGCTACCTCGCCTTCCTCCGCAGCGCACCCGCGCGCGAAATTTTCGCCCGCTACGGCTATTCAACACCAAAGTAGGGCGGGTTTCCAACCCGCTCTTCGCGCCGCGCCTCCCCTTTCGATCCGGCCCTACTTCGCGTCCGCCAAAAGACTTCCTCGCGACCGCAGGGCGGGTTACAAACCCGCCCTACCTTCCTTGCCCGATCCCGCCTCCACCTTTCTCGGTCTGTCCGCGCCGCTCTGGCAATCGCTCGGCCTCACC
>JAEYYL010000197.1 GCA_023430825.1 Verrucomicrobiota bacterium
ACTGCCGGCACAACTGCCGCACGTTGGCGCCAGCGTGGCTGGCGAGCAAAACAAACTCGTGACGCTGGGACATAGGCGAAGTCGTGATCCACGGCATCCCCCACTGTTACCCATGTCTCCGAACGGGTGTAACCCATGTCCCCGGTCCATACAGCGGACGTCGGGCTCCACCTTTTCTGCGCCTTGTGCGTCGTTTTCCAGCCACCGTCCACCGCGATCGTCCGCGCCAGCTTCACCGCCGATTTGCCTTTCGCGCGCCGCTGCGTGCATCGTAGCGCGCCATGCCACACTACGAGTTCACCGCCCACTTCCGCCGCATCTACGACCACGCCGTCGCCCTTTACGCCAAGGGCCAGCGCGGCGCCGACACCTTCTTCGACGCGAACGATCGCGCGTTCCTCGCCGCCAACGGACTCACACCACAGCACCTTTACGATTACGCCGAGGACCACACGAACTACGGCGAACCCGGCTCCGACAACGCCCTCGCGATCGAACTCGTCCGCCGCGACTATTTCCTCAACGTCCAGAACGGCCGCGTGTCCACCACCGTGCTCGACGATTCGACGCTCCCTCCGAAAACCGCCGCGATCCGCGGCATCGAGTGGCTCCCGCGCATCATCCCGAAAACGAAGGCCAAGCTGCGCGGCGAACTCCCCCCGTCCCTCATGTATTGCTGCGGCGGAGACCGAAAATTCCTGAAAACTCACGACATCCTGCCCGCCGAATTCGTCGCGCTCGTCTGGCGCCATGAAAACGACGACGACGCGATCGTCGACTGGGTCGCCCGCCGCAGCGCCGCGAAGTAAGCCCGCAAAACAGGCAGGTGGAGCCCGACGTCCCGTCGGGCTTGTGTGGGCTACGCCAAGCAACCCAAGCCAACCCGACGAGGACTCGGGTTCCACCTTCCGACCTCTCCCGCTCGGCGAAATCGCCCCGCCCCGCGTCGCAACTTTTCCGCCCCCGTTTCGTCACCCGTGCGACTCCGGAAAAACTTCCTTCCGGGCTCATCCCCCGATTGAACGGAGCGCCCTCCCCGCCACATGCCAAACTACACTCTGAACGTTAACGGCCAGTCGCGTCCAGTGGACGTCGCAGCCGACACGCCGCTCCTCTGGGTGCTGCGCGATCATCTCGACCTCGTCGGCACGAAATACGGTTGCGGCATCGGCCTGTGCGGTGCGTGCACCGTTCACCTCGATGGCGTTCCCACGCGTTCCTGTCTGACCCCCGTGTCGACCGCCACCAGCATGCAGATCACCACGATCGAGGGTCTCGCCGCCGACGCCGAACACCTTCACCCCGTGCAACAAGCCTGGTGCGATCTCGACGTCGCCCAATGCGGCTACTGCCAGGCCGGCCAGATCATGACCGCCGCCGCGCTCCTGAAGCGCAACCCGAACCCCACCGCGACCGACATCGACGACGCCATGGCCGGCAACCTCTGCCGTTGCGCCACCTACTATCGTATCCGCCAGGGCATCCAGCGCGCCGCCGCCATCGCCAACGGCACCGCCCAGGAGGTCGCCCCATGAGCACACCCTCGCTCCTCGCTCAACCGCTCGACCGGCGCGGCTTCCTCAAACTTTCCGGTCTCGCCGGCGGCGGGCTGATGCTGGCCTTTTACCTTCGCTCCGGCAACGGCCTGTTCGGCGCCGATTCGATCGTCAACGTCTCCTCCGACGTCCCGGCCGGCGACTTCATTCCAGGTGCCTACATCCGGATTTCGCCCAGCGGCGTCGTCACCCTCGTGTCGAAAAACCCCGAGTGCGGTCAGGGCATCAAAACCGCCCTGCCGATGGTCGTCGCCGAGGAACTCGAGGTGAACTGGAAAGACGTCGTCATCGAACAAGCCGACTTCACGCCCGCCTACGCCAACCCGTGGTATGGCGCCGGCGGCAGCACTTCGACTCCGAATCATTACGATCTTTTCCGCCGCGCCGGCGCCACCGCGCGCACGATGCTGATCACCGCCGCCGCGCAGACCTGGAACGTCGCCGAGAGCGAATGCCACGCCGACGCCAGCGCGATCCATCACCGCGCGTCCGGTCGCAAACTCGCCTACGGCGACCTTGTCGCCAAGGCCTCGCAGCTTCCCGTGCCCGACGAAAAAGCGGTGAAGCTCAAGGACCCGAAGAATTTCAAGCTCCTCGGCAAACGCATCTCCGGCGTCGACAATCCCCAGATCGTCACCGGCCAGCCGCTCTTCGGCATCGATACCAAGCTGCCGGGCATGCTCTACGCCGTTTACGAGAAATGCCCCGTCTTCGGCGGCAAGGTTGTCCGCGCCAATCTCGACCGCATCAAGGCCCTCCGCGGCGTGCGCGACGCGTTCATCATCGAAGGCACAACCAACGTCACCGGGCTCATGCCGGGCGTCGCGATCGTCGCCGATTCCACGTGGGCCGCGTTCAGCGCGCGCCAACAGCTCCGCGTCACGTGGGACGAAGGCAAGACCGCCAGCGAAAGCTGGTTCGACTTCACCACGAAGGCCGAGGAAATCGCGAACCAGCCGGGCGCCCAGACGCTGCGCAACGACGGCGATGTCGAGGCCGCGTTCGCCGCCGACGGCGCGAAAGTCGTCGACGCCGCCTACAGCTACCCGTTCATCTCGCACGCCAATCTCGAGCCGCAGAACTGCACCGCCTGGTTCAAGGACGGCGGTGTCGAAATCTGGGCGCCGACGCAGAATCCCGGCTCCGGCGTCGATATCGTCAGCAAGACGCTTAATGTCCCCGCCGACAAAATCACGTTGCACGTCACCCGCATGGGCGGCGGTTTCGGCCGCCGGCTCACGAGCGATTTCATCGTCGAGGTCGCCGCCATCGCGCAGCGCGTCAACGCGCCCGTCAAACTCACCTGGACGCGCGAGGACGACATGCGTCACGACCACTACCGTCCCGGCGGTTTCCATTTCCTGAAGGGCGCGGTCGATCGAAACGGCAAGCTCGTCGCGTGGCGCAATCACTTCGTCACCTTCGGCAACACGAAGGATCGCGCCGGCAGCGGCGGCTCGCTCAGCGCCGACGAATTTCCCGGCCGCTGGGTCACGAATTTCCGCGGCGAACAAACCATTCTCGAGACCGGCATCCCGATGGGCCCGTGGCGCGCGCCCGGCAGTTGCGTATTCTCGTGGGTGATACACAGCTTCATCGACGAACTCGCGCACGCCGCCAACCGCGACCGCCTGGAATTCCTCCTCGAACTGCTCGGTGACAAGGACCTCATGCCGCACAGCGGCGAACGCGGCCAGCCTTACAACGTCGCGCGCATGCGCGCCGTGCTGAAATCCGTCGCGGACAAAGGCGGCTGGGGCAAAAAGCTCCCGCGCGGCCAGGGTCAAGGCCTCGCGTTTCATTTCAGCCACCGCGGCTACGTCGCGCAACTGGCCGAGGTCACCGTTGCGCAGGACGGCACGCTGAAGGTCGACCGCGTCGTTTGCGTCTCCGACGTCGGTTCGCAGATCATCAATCCCAGCGGCGCCGAAAACCAATCGGAAGGTTCCATCGTCGACGGCATGAGCGCGATGATGTTTCAGGACATCGACATCGACCGCGGCCGCGTCGTGCAGGGCAACTTCAACGACTATCCGCTGCTGCGCATGACCGACACGCCGGCGAAGCTCGAGATTCACTTCCTCCTCACGGACAACCCGCCGACCGGCGTCGGCGAACCGGTGATCCCGCCGACCGCGCCCGCGATCGGCAACGCAATCTTCGCCGCCACCGGCAAGCGCGTCCGCCAGTTCCCGCTGACGAAGACCGACTTGAGCTGGACGTAGTCCTGCGCTCTCCGAGGTGGGAGCCTGCTTACAGGCGATATGGCGCTTCCCCGCGATCGATGCGCGCAATCGCCTGCCAGCAGGCTCCTACCTTCAAACCTCTTTTCGACAGTCCCCACTCGCGCCCGTTGACCGGCCGAGGCTTCCGCGCCATCCTCCGCCATGCAGCGCGACTACATCCTCCGCCTCATCGAACAACTCGGCGAGTTCCTCGCGCGCATCGTTCACCAGCGCGAGCGCCACGCTCCGCAGGAGGCGCTGCAGTCGATCATGGCAGCGTGCGAGCGCCTCTTCGGCATGGAGGCAGTGCAGATTTTCCAATTCACGCCGGACCAGCACGTCGCGATGCTCACCGACGGCGAACCGCCGGAGAACGCGCGCGACAAGGTCCTCATGTATGCCGCGCTCAACGTCGAAGCCGGCGAATGCTACCTCACGCTCAACCAGCCGCAGCTTGCGCAACAATCCTTCCTCAACGCGCTTCGCCTCACGTTGAAAGCGCGGCGGCAATTTCCGTCCGACGCAGCGTATCCGGAATTTGCGCCGAGGGTCCCCGCATTGCTCGCCCGCCTGGGCGACGCACCGCTCGACCCCGATACTGCCGCAGCGCTGGCTGACAACGCGTCAGATGACCGCACGCCTAATTAATGTCTTGGGGTAGGAGCCTGCTTGCAGGCGACATCGGGCGCCGAACCCGGATGGCGCGCCAACTCGCCTGCAAGCAGGCTCCTACCTTTCGAACCGGCAAACCGCCTTCAGCTCAATTCCCCGCCTTCGACACGCGGTCATCCACGCGAATCTTGCTGGCGACCAGCACACCGATCTTCGCCTCTTCGGGCAACGCGCTCTTGGCGTCGAAATTCTCCAGCGCCGTCGCTGCATCCTCCCGCCGTTCCAGGTCCGCCAGGATCGCGGCGCGCAACAAGTCGGCGGGCACGATCGACGCCTCGTTCGAGTCCACCTTTCCGATCAGCTCCCAGGCTTCCTGCGGACGCCGCTGCTTCCACAGCGCAAACGCATACACGAGCTGACGCGTCGGATCGGCCGGCGCGGCGCGATAAACTTCCTGCGCCGCGACATAGGCCCGCGTGATGTTCAAACCGCTCAGCATGCTGTAATACGCCAGCTCGCATCGCTGCGCATCGTCGCGCGGATGCGCTGACAGGTAGGCGTTGAGCAGCGAAACGAGTTCCGCCGTCCGACCATTCGCGCGGTAATACGCCACCAGTTCATGGAACGACTCGGTGTTGCCTGGATTCGTTTCGTAAATGCGCATCCCCGCTTCCGCTTTTTCCGCGGGCCAGTCCCACAACGCCGCCAGCGACTGGAGCTGCGCGAGCTTCGCCGGATCGCCCGATGCGCTGCCCATCGCCGTCCGCCAGTAGGACCGCGCGCCGCTTTCCTCCGCGCGGCTGCGCGACACGAAGGCGATCAATGCCATTCGCAGATGCTCGCGCTCGCCCCAGGCGCCCTTGCGCAGTTGCGCGCCGAGCCCGCGGAGATCGCCCATCGCGAACAACGAATCCGCCGCCTGCATCTCCAGCGTCGCCTGCGCGCGCGCCGCTTCCGGCAGCGCACGCAGCCACCCCTTCGACCGGTCGATCTCACCGCGCGTATCCAAAGCATAGAGACGGAGGTCCTCGCCCCGGTTGCGATCCAGCCGGGCGATCTCCTCGGTGGTCTTCGTCACGAGCCGACGTTCCTCCGGTAGGAATGTCGTCGTGCGCAGGCCCTCGAGCAGTTCCGCCGCGCCGGCGGCATCGCCGGTCGACACGCGAAACAGCGCGCGAAACATCTGCCGCTCGGGCGAACTCAGCGCCGACGGCCGCATGCTCTCGATCAACGCGAGCGCCTCCTTCGGCTTGTTCTGCTTGTAGAGCGCGAGCGCCTGCGTCGTGGTGAAGAACGGATTCGCCGGGTCGGCGCGATGATTCTCGCGCGCGAACTCGTAGGCCTTGGACACATTCGAATCGAGCAGCAGGCTCGTGTAGGCGAAATTGTTTCTGATCATCGGATCGTCGCCGGCGAACTCGTTCAACCGCGCGTAAATGCGGTTGAGATTCGCCGTGCGGCCCTGGTGCCGTTCCCACGCGATCAGCTGCCGGCTGATCGCCTCGTTGCGCGGCATCAGCGCGAACAGTTTCCAGACCAGATCGTATTGCTCCGTCTGCCAGCCCCAGCGCGCGACGAGCGCAAGCATCTCGGAGATCTTGCGCGCGCTGTCTCCTGCCTGGATGACCGCAAGCCGCCACGCGTTGCCGGCGTCCGCCAGCCGGCCTGTCTTGCGCGCGGAATACGCGGCAAACGCCTGTCGCATGTATTCCCGCTCCTTCCATGGCCCCGCCGCGAGCACCTGGTCGAGCCGCGCCCATTCCTGCCATTCGAGATACGACGCGGCGATCGCCTCCTGCACGCGCGCGTTTTCCCGCGTCTCGCGCGGCAGCGAGTCGAACCACCGGCGGGCCTCCAACGGCGAACCCGATTCCCGATAGTAGGCGGCCAGCGCCACGACCGCTGCCGGATCGTTCGCCACGTCCTGCTGCAATCGCCGGCGATACTCGTCGGCGCCCTCGTCGCCCGCCCGGGAAAGCCCCGCCAGCACCAGCACGCGTTGTTCGCCCGTCAAGTCGGTGGAAGCCCGCAAGTCCTGCGCGAGCTCCGCCACCCGCGCCGAATCCTGCCGCGCGAGCGCATCCTGCAGCAGCATCGTATAGGCACGCACGCGCAGCTCCGCCCGTTGCGCGAGTGCACGAATGTCCTCGCGAATGCGCGGCTTATCGCCGGCCGCGTCCTCCGCGAGTTCGATCTCCGCGAGATCGAGGCGCGCCACGTGGTTGTCTCGCTGCAGGCTCACGAGCGAATAAAGGTGCATCTTCGCCGGGATGCGGCGACCGACCCCCAGATAGGTGCGCGCGGCGAGTTCATGGAACTCGGCGCTGCGCCGCGCGTTCTCGTCCGCGGCTTCGATCGCCGCGAGCGCGTCGCGATAGTCGCCATATTGCAGCGCCAGCCGGATCAGCTCGAGCCGGCTCTCCAGCGAGCGGTCGAGCCGCAGCACGTTCTGCTGATAATAAATCGACGACGGCGAGTCCTTCGCCTTCGCCGCGGCGGCGGCGAGACGCCAGTGGGTGAGATTGCGCTGGTTGTCGCGCAGCGCCTGCCGCGCCGTGAGCAGGGCATTGTCGTAATCGCCTGCGGCCATGAACTGCTCGGTCATGCGCGCAAGCTTGGCCTCGCGCCACTCCTTGTAGGCCGGCCAGCCGTGATGGCGCGCGACGTAATAACCGAGCGGAAGAGCCACGAGGAGAAACACACCGGCGATGAGCCAGCGGCGAAGCGGTGAACGGCGGAAACGATTGGCCGATTTCATAAGCGGGACCGCCGTCCAAAGTAACCCAATAGGTTACTTTGGCTCGACGGGTAACGGTTTAAAGCGAGGAGGGAAAAGCAGCAGGGGCGGTGGCGGTGGACGGCGCCGTGGCGACGATGTCGTGCAACGTCGACTCGAGCGTGGCCCGCGCCTCCGCCGCGTCGAATGGCCCGTGCAGCGCAACACCGATGACACGCTGCCCGAGATTCCGTTCGCCGCGCAGGACCGAACGCAGTCGCTCCGACGAGCTCGCCTGGCGATACACCACGCGTTCGTCGTAACTCGCCTGGTTGTCTTCGAGGATCGCGTGAAACACATGCACGTCGCGGCCCGAATCGTCGAAAAGATACGTCACGAACGGGATCGTCAGATCGCCGACCTGCACCACGAACGGGCCCGTCTCGGCCACGAGCCGCAGGCCGCTCGCGGGGAGGCACACGGTCGGATAGTGGCCGCCGGCAAGGAATTTCGAGACGCGACCGGGCAGCCAGCGGAGATAATACATCTGCCAGACAAAACCTTCGCCCGTCTGCCACGAGGCGAGCTGGCCTTCGTTGTATTTGAGCAGCGCGCGCGAACGTTCGCCGAGTTCGGCGCGTTGGAAACTCGCCGCGTTTTCCGGCCATTTCAGATCCCACGCGACCGGCGCCGCCGCCTCGCGCTCGTGATAACCATACCAGCCCTGCGTCGCCGCTTCCGCCGTCGCCAGCCAGCCGAGCCCGGCCACCGCGAACCAGAAGGGAAAAGGCGCGCGGCGCGGCTTCGCCGCGGTCGTCGGGGTGACGTTCGCCGGCCGGTGCCGCCAGCGTTGAAAGGCTTCCGCGAGCAACCAGAGCGACACGAGGCAGAGCCCCATCACGACATTGCCGACGGTGTCGTGCCATTTCTCCGTGAGTTCGTTGCCACCCACGCCACCGAGATAAGTGAGGGTGACGGTGCGGCCGAAATTCAGCACGAAGGCGACGACGAACGACGCGAGCAACAGCGAGCCGCGCGCGATCCAGCCGAGCCGGTGGAATTCGCCGAAGAACAAGGACACCATGAACGCTGTTTGCAGCGAACGCACGCCGCTGCAGGCCTCCTCGACGTTGACCCACGACGTGCCGATGAGAATCAAGTTGCCTTTCGTCACCGCCGGAAAGCCCGCGAGCGTCAGGAGCTCCGCGCACGCCGTCGCGTTCCAGTTCATCAGCGACTTCGTCAGATTGTCCTCCATCCACACCGGCCACGGGAGCGCCGTCATGCAGAAGATGATGGGAAATGCGCAATACAACGCGCCGCGCCAGCCGCTGAGCGAGAACACCGCGAAAAACGACAACCCGATCACGAGCCCCGCCATGATCCAGTTGATCTTCACCCAGTCCGGATTCGCCTCCTGCACGATGCGCACCGGCAGATACGCGAGCAGCAACAACGCGGGGACGATCAGGAGCCAGGCCTGGTGCATCGGCCGGCACGCACCCGGCCGCGAACGCCAACGCTCATAGAACAGATAACCGGCCAGCAGCGGCACCGCCCAGCCGTAGGCATAGGTCGGGTTGACCGACCATTCCAGTCGCTGCTGATTCCAGATCAGCAGCCACGCGACGCCGAGGAGGGCGAAACTCGCCCACCACGCGCGGCGCGGCGGAGACGGAGGCGGAAGTCGTTCGATCGCAGGCGGCGCTGGTGGAGTCTGTAAGCTGGTGGCGGCGTCCATCATAAAGGCGAGCTACTGACGCCTCAAAGTCGCGATGGTTCGTGCTGATGCACCATTTCCGGCAGACTGCGGGTATCCCCGACCAGTTCCTCGAGCTGCTGGGCAAACCGCGGCAGCACAATCGCGGGATTGAAACGCTGCACCCAGCGGGTGCCGGCGCGAAGCTGCGCCCGCCGCGCCGGATTCGCCTGCAAGTCGCCGAGGGCCGCGGCGAGTTCGTCGGCCGCACCCGGCGCGACGTTCACCCCGAAACCGCCGTCGGCCACCGCACGCGCCAGCTCGCTATCCGCATCGGCCACCGTGGCCACCGGCAGGCCCGCTTGAAGGAGCGACAGCAGCTTGCTGGGAAAGAAATACTGTCCGGTGCCGCTCGCCTGCGTGATCAGACCGATGTCCGCATCCGCCAGCATCGCAGCGTAATCGTCATCGCTCAGCAACGGCAGCAGCCGCAACTGGCGCAGATTCATTTCCGCCACGCGCGCCGCGAGCGCTTCGCGTTCGGCTCCGGCGCCGGCAATCAACAGCGTGATCGGCTTTCCCTCCACGCGCTGCGCGGTCTCGAGGAGAATGTCGATGCCCTGCTTGCGTCCGAGATTCCCCGAATAAACCGCGAGCAGATGATCCGCCGGCAGGTCGAACTTTCGCCGAAATTCACCCGGCGCCCGGGGCGCGGCCGCCGAGGTCCGCAGCCAGTTCGGGAAATAAATGCGCTGGCGCGCCGGAACGCCCTTGCGACGAAACTCGTCCATCATGCCGTCCGAGATGCCCGACACCGCCGCCGCATGACGGTATGCGAAGGCCTCCAGCGCATAGAGCAGCCGGATGAAACCGCGGCCCTTGACCATGCCCAGGCCCACCGCCGCGCCGGGCTGCAGGTCCTGCACGTGGAACACGTAGCGGCTGCGCTTCAACCGCGTCGCCACCCACGCGAAAAAGCCCAGGCACAGCGGCGGGCTCACGACCACGTAGATGTCCGACCGCGGCAGAAACAGCACCCGCAGCAGCGACATGATCCCGAAACTCAACTCGTGAAAAATGCGGCGCAGCGTCGTGACGCGCTCCGGCACGTATTGCGCGCAACGATACACGTCGACCCCATTGATCTGCTCCGAGCGGAAAAGCTGGCGGCGGTCGCCCGGCTCCTTCCGCCAGTGCGGGTAATAGGGAAAGCCGGTCACGACCGAGACGTCGTAATCGCGGCCGGCGAGGAATTCCGCCAGCTCCGCGTTGTAGGGCGCGATGCCGGTCGACTCGGGACGGTAATTGATTCCCCAAACGGTGATTTTCATGACGTGAAAGCTGGTGAATGGTTCGCGCGAAGCCTCCGCCCCGGCCGCGCGGCGACGGACTCGTGTTTGAAAATTGGATACATGGGCGGAGAGATGCGTGGCATCAGGTTACAGCCGACAGCGCTTTCCCGGAATCGAGCCGCTTCCGATCCACGAGCGAGGTTCCCCCTGAGCGGCGCTTTCGAATCGCTCCCGATGCACCCCTCGGGAAAATTCCGGGGCAGCCCCGTCCGATCGCCCTTCGCGGACGGAGAAGTTTTCCCGATACGCGGCGGAACCGCGCCACCGCCTCGCGTTCTGTGCGCCGCTTTCCGATGCGACCCTACTCGTTTTTCCCGCTACTATTGGTGATCGCCCTGGTTCCGGCGTTCGCGGCGGCAGATGCCGCGACACCCCATTCGGGCGTGACGTTGAACGTGCGCGACTTCGGCGCCGTCGGCGACGGGGCGCTCCATTCGCTGGCGGAATGGCGCGACGAGCGCGGCCTAAAATCGACCGTGCGCGCCATCCGACGCCTGCACCGGTTCATCGACAGCGACACCTGGAGCGCCGACGAACTCGCCTTCGAACTCGCGAAGCGCGCGCTGCCGCCAGAGGGCGGCACGATTCATTTTCCCGCCGGCCACTATGTGAGCGGCCAGCACCCGTGGCGTATCTGGCGCGACAACGTGCGCATCACCGGCGACGGCCCCGAAGCGACCACCTTATCCACGGCGCCGGGTGTGGCCGACGCGTTGAGCGTCTCGCCTTACCGCCATGTCGGCTGGCTCACGGGCGCCAAACGGGAGATCGCTTACACCGCGGAAAGCGGAGGCATCGGCGAAGCCACCGTGCGGCTGCGCGACGCCGACGCGGCGGAGGCCCTTGCCCCCGGTCAGCTCATTTTCGTGCGCAACGGCGCGTGTCGCTTCGACCAGGATTACGGTGAGTTCAACGAAATCGCGGCGGTCGAGCCCGGCGGAGTCGTTCGCTTCGTGCATCCGCTCTCCCGCGACTACCGTCTCGAGCGAGTCAACTGGGCGGCGGAAACCGCGGAGGATTTCGTCCTCCCGCCGAGAAACCGGAAGGTGACAATCGCGGTGCGCACCGGGGAGGGCTACTTCGTGCCGAGCGTCGGCACGACGGTGAGCCTCGGCGAAAATCTGTTCCGCGTCGAAAAGGCGAAGGCCGGCGAGCTTCAGCTCTCGAATGACGGCCCCGCCAATGACCCGCCCGGCACGACCCTCGCGGCCGGCACCCGGATCGCGAAGTCGCGCAGCCTCATCGTGCTCACGCGCAGCTCGCGCAACTTCCGCTGCGAGAACCTCAAAATCGTCGGTCGGCGAAAAATTCTGAACCTCTCCAACAGCTATGACCTGGAATTTCGCGACTGCGTTTTCGTGCGAGACCTCCGCGACGGCGGTTTCAGGGGCGGGTTGACGATCGACGGCGACGGCGGACGTTTTGCCCGGTTCGAGCGGTGCACCATCATCGCTACTCCCGCCATCGGCATGCAGTTCGCCCGCTCGTTTGGCGGCGTGCGGTTTTCCGAGTGCACGTTCCGGGACACCAACGCCTCGTTCACCGAGTTCAATTTCGACTGTGAGGTTTCCGGCTCGACGTTCGAAATCCACGGCACAAAAGCCCTCACCAACGCCATCATCGCCGGAAAATCCTGCGGTGATCTGCGATTTCTCGACAACCAGATCCGCGCAACCGGAGTGGCGTGGATCATCGACACCGTTTCTGACATCCACTCGCAAAAGCACGGCGGCGAAGGGGGCGTCGTGATCCGAGGAAACACCATCGAAGCCACCAACCTGGGCGGTGTTTTTCAACCCGCTCCGCCCGGCCGCTTTGAAGCGATTGGCAACCGTTTGAACGGCAAAAACTTGTAGAAGAACGAAAGGTGGCGTGGGTGCGCATCCTCCAAGAT
>JAEYYL010000205.1 GCA_023430825.1 Verrucomicrobiota bacterium
CCCCCAACCCGCCCCCGAAAGACCGCGCGACCCAGACGCCTGGCTGATGGCCGGCGCCGGCCGCCCCCTGCCAAAACCAAGCGGCGCGCCGGCTCCCGGCCCATGAGCTTGCGCTCTGAACCTCGGAGTCGGCATGACGTGGGGAAGGGAGGGGTAACACGATCTGTCGGTGGACGCGCCGGATGCAGCGGTCACCGCGTTCTACCGGAGAATAGCGTCGCGACTCCTCCCCGGCTACGGACCGATTACGCCAAATTACCTCCGCTTTTGCGCCATTCACCCCGCTTTCCCCCGCTTTCACCCCACCCCTCTCCGTTGCCCTATACCCAAGGATATATATTTATCTATAACCACTGCCCCGTTGCACTGAGCGCTTCGTCCGCCGTGATGCGGGTTTCGACCGCGTTGCGCGACCCTTCCTCCGCAGGTCCGCAGATCGCGCCTCACCCTACGCGCTTCGTGCCTTCCCCTTTCATCCCCCTCGCGCCGCACCTGGCCGCCACCGTGGCCCGTCTCGCACGCGCTTTCCTCCTGACCGGCCTGGCACTCGGTCCGGCGCTCGCGAGCGCTGCAACCACGCCGGCTTTGAGCCGCACCC
This sequence comes from Verrucomicrobiota bacterium, assembly GCA_023430825.1. Classification (GTDB taxonomy): domain Bacteria; phylum Verrucomicrobiota; class Verrucomicrobiia; order Opitutales; family Opitutaceae; genus Opitutus. The sequence goes on from JAEYYL010000205.1 coordinate 599, forward strand.
CTTTCGCGCCGCCGAGCACCGCCTCCGCTGCCACGTTGTTCACGCAGCTGGAGCCCGCGACCACCGGCATCACCGTCCAAAATCCGTATGACGATCCCCGCATGTGGGGCGCACGCTACCGGGAGTTCATGGGCGGCGGACTCGGCTCCGGCGTCGCCGCTGGCGACTTCGACGGCGACGGCCGCGTCGACCTCTACGTCAGCACGAAAACCAAACCCGGACGCCTCTATCGCAACCTCGGCGACTGGAAGTTTGCCGACGTGACCGAAGCCGCCGGCCTCGCGGAGAGTTCGATGCTCGGCTGGCTGAAGGGCGCCATGGGGTCCGACGCCAAAGTCGTCTGGCGCCAAGGCGCCGTCTTCGCCGACGTCGACAACGACGGCTGGCTCGATCTCTACGTCTGCCGCAACGACGCGCCGAACCTTCTCTATATCAATCAGCGCGACGGCACCTTCAAGGAGGAGGCCGAGCCGCGCGGCCTGGCGATCGTCGACGGCAGCGTCGTGGGCGCCTTCGCCGACTACGATCGCGACGGCTGGCTCGATGTCTTCATCGTGACCAACCAGGTCAGCGGCACCGAACCGTCCGGCCGGCCGGATCGCTTGTTTCGCAACACCGGCGAGGGCCGCTTCGTCGAAGTCACCGCGCACGCCGGCATCCACGGTCCGACCTTCGGGCATTCCGCGACCTGGATCGACTACGATGGCGACGGCTGGCCTGACCTGCACGTCGCCAACGATTTCTCCGGTCCCGATCGGTTGTATCGAAATAACGGTGACGGCACCTTCGTCGATGTCCTCGACCGCGTCGTGCCGCACACCCCGTTTTCGTCGATGGGCGCCGATCTCGCCGACCTCAACAACGACGGCCATTTCGATCTGTTCGTCGCCGACATGGCCACCACCACCCGCGAAAAGGACCGCCGCGGCCTCGCCGCGTCCCGCGACGACGTCGTCGCCATGGCCGCGCGCACCGACACCGCCCACCAATACATGCGCAACGCCCTCCTGCTGAACACCGGCCGCGGCGTCTTCAGCGAAGCCGCGTCCTGGGCCGGCATCGATGCCACCGACTGGACGTGGTCCGTGCGCTTCGAGGATTTTGACAACGACGGCTGGGCCGATCTCCACGTCACCAACGGCATGGTGCGCGAACCCAACAACGTCGATGTCCTCGCGCAGATGATGCGCGCGCTCTCCGATCTGCAGCGCATCAGCGTCATCAAAAGAACGCCCGTCCTCGCCGAAGCCAACCTCGCCTATCGCAACCTGCGCGGCACCGGCTTCGAACCCGTCACCACCCCGTGGGGCCTCGGCGAAGTCGGCGTCGCGTTCGGCGCCGCCACGGCCGACTTCGACCAGGACGGCGACCTCGACCTCGTCTATCTCAATTACGACGGCGGCGTGAGCGTGTTCCGCAACGACGTCGCCGGCCGGCATCGCGTGCAAATCCGCCTCCGCGGCACCCGCTCCAACCGCTTCGGCGCCGGCGCCGTCGTGCGCGTCGAATCCGCGTCCATCGGCCGGCAATCGCAGACGCTCACCGTCACGCGCGGCTACGCCGCCGGCAGCGAACTCGTCGCCCACTTCGGCCTCGGCGAGGATAAAAAAATTCTCCGCCTCTTCGTCGAATGGCCCTCGGGCGTGCAGCAGGTTTTCGAAGATCTCGACGCCGACTTCGCCTACGTCGTCACGGAATCCGGTTCGCCCGCGCCAGCGCAACCCGTCGCCCACCCCGCCCTTTTCCGCGCACCCGCCACGGACCCCGGCCTCGCGTTCAGCGACGCATCCTCACCCGCGCTCGCCGAAAAAGAACAGGCGTTCCTCCCGTTTCGCACCGATCGCCGCGGACCTTCCGTCGCTCTCGCGGACATCGACGGCGATGGCCACGACGATCTCTACCTCGGTGCCACCACCGGTTCGCCCGCCCGCCTGCTCCGCTGGAAAGATAACCGCTACGTCGCGGAGACGCCCTCCGGCGTCCCTCCCACCAGCGTCGAAAACGGCCCTGTCCTGCTCATCGACGCCGACGGCAACGGCACGCGAGACCTGCTCGTGACTCCCGCCAGCGCCGACGCCGCCGCGTGGCCCGACTCGTATCGCCCCGCCTTCTATTCCAACGACGGCCACGGCCGCTTCACCCCCACCGCCTGGCTTCCTGAGCTGCGCATGAATGTCGGCGCCGCCGCCGTCGCCGACATCGACGGCGACGGCGATCTCGATCTCTTCCTCGGCGGACGCTCCGTGCCCGGCCGTTATCCCGAAACACCCGCGAGCGTCCTGCTGCGCAACGACCGCGCCTCCTTCTCCGACATCACCGCCCACTCGCCAGCCCTGCCTTTCCTCGGTCTCGTGAAGAGCGCCCTTTTCCGCGACGTCGATCGCGACGGACGCCCGGATCTGATTGTCGCCCTCGAATGGGATTTCGTTCGCTACCTGCACAACGACGGTGACGGGAAATTCTCCGACCGGACCGAGCAGGCCGGTTTCACCTCCGGCGGCCGCGGCTGGTGGAACAGCCTCGCCAGCGCCGACGTGAACGGCGACGGCCGGCCTGACTTCGCGGCCGGCAATCTCGGCCTCAACACACCTTACCGCGCGTCGCCGCGACATCCCGCCACGCTCCTCTACGGCGACTTCGCCGGCAACGGCACCAAGCTCATCGTCGAGGCGGTTTACGACGGCGACACCCTTTATCCACTGCGCGGCCGCGCCGACCTCGGCGCGCGTCTCCCCTTCGTCCTGCGAAAATTCCCCAAGAACGACGACTTCGCCCGCGCCGATCTCGCGCAGGTGTTCGGCGCCGCCCCGATCGCCTCCGCCCAGACCTATCGCGCGGACAACTTCTCGTCCGGTGTCTTCCTCAGCCAGCCCGACGGCACCTATCGCTTCGCCCCTTTCCCCCGCGAAGCCCAAACCGCGCCCCTCCACGGGATCGTCGCCGCCGACTTCGATGGCGACGGCGCGGTCGACCTCGCCGCCGTGCAAAACACCGACATCGCCCTGCCCGGTTTCCACGGCGGTGTGGGTGTTTTCCTGAAGGGCAACGGCGACGGCTCCTTCCACGCCCTCCGTCCCGCCGACTCCGGCATCGTCGTTCCAGGCAACGCCCGCGCCCTCGCGGTCGTCGACCCCGATGACGACGCGCGGCCGGATCTGTTCCTCACGCGGCACGGCGGCGCGAGCGAGTTCCTCGCCAACGAGACCTCGCCCCCCCGCAGGCTGAAACTGCGCCTCGCAGGCCGCCCCGGCAATCCCGACGCCATCGGCGCCACCGTGCAACTGCTCCACTCCGACGGCAGCTCGACATATCATGATTCTGGATACACCGGAGGCTGGCTCACGCACGCCGCTTCGCCGCTCTTCGTGGCCCTCTCGGACGCCCGCCGCCCCACCGAGGCGATCGTCACGTGGCCGGATGGCCACCGCTCGAAGCACGTCGATCCGCCCGCCCAAGGCACCTGGCTGCTGCGCAGCCCCGCCGCTCGCTAACTCGCCCAACCTCCCTCTTCACCGATGACTTCCCTGCGGCACTGGCCGACCTGGCTCTCCTGGTTCGCCCTGGCCATCGGCCTTTTCCTGACGATTCGCGCGGACCTTTCGCACCTGCGATGGGTGGAGCGGCTCTCGCAGGAAGGCAGCCCGCCGCCCGCTCGTTCCGCCACCTCGCCCACTGGCTACGTCAATGGCCAGCGCCACTTTCTCGGCGTGCAGGAACGCGGCGAAACCTACCGCTGGATCGCCGCCACCCAGGATCTCATCGCCGCAGGACCTTACGCGTCATCCGTCTATCTCGGCGACAGCGCTCCCGAAGGACGCCCGCAACTGCTGCCCAAACTTTACGTGTTCTGGCTGGCGGCGATCTCCGGCGCGTTGCACCTCTTCACCAGCGACCCCATCGGGCTGTGCGTCGAACGCGCGGCGCTCTGGGAGCCGGTCATCTCGCACCTGCTCGCGTTCGTCGCCTTCGCGGTTTTCATGGGCCGTCGCGGGGGCGCGCCCGCCGCGGCCGCCGCCGGCTTGTTCGTCGCGCTGTTTCCGGCCATCTCCGGCCAGTTTCTGCCCGGCGTGCTGACGCCGCGCAGCGGGGCGCTCCTGCTGGCCGCCTACGCGATCGCCGTGCAGTTTCTCCCCTCTCCCGGAAAACAGCCGCCACGCGCATTCAGCATCCGCTCCGCCCTCGCCGCCAGCGCCGCACTCTGGCTCGATCCCGCCTTCGGGTTTCCCGCCGTGCTGATCGCCATCGCCGCCGGCGCGGCCCGCACGCTGGTCCAGAAAACGTCGCCCCAGCCCATCCTCACGTGGTGCCTCGTCGGCTCCGGCGCGACCTTCGCCGCCTGCCTGATCGATCGAAACCCGTGGAGTCCCGCCGTCGGCGAGCTACGTTATCTGCACCCGACGTATGCGCTGGCCTGGCTCGGCCTGGGCCTCGCCCTTCGCAGCGGGCAGCAGGCTCGTGAACGCGGCCGTTTCGATCGAAAGACCGTTGCGGGTTTCGCGGCCGGACTGCTCTTCCTCGCTCCGCTCGTTTACGTGCAGTTCGCGCACGGCTACAAAGGCTGGCTCTATCCGAGCGCCGCCATGAGCCGGCTGACCTCGCTCGACGAAACACGCTTCTTTGCCCACGCCCTCGACTGGGCCGCGACCGCTTCCTTCGGCGAGGTCTTTTTCCTGAGCGTGCCCCTGCTCGCAGCCCTCGTTGCCGTCGCGCTCGCTGGTCTCATTCGCCGGGATGCCGCCCCTCGGCTCGCCGCTCCGGCGATCGTCGCCGCCACGCTGCTCGCCGGCGTGCTCGCGCTGGCGTTCATCCACCCGCGCTGGCTGATCGTCGCAGCCCTTCTCTCGCTCCCGGTCGTGTGGCTCTCGGTTCTCGGCGCCTCCGTCCTCCAGCGCAGGGCGCTGTTGGCGGTGGCGGCGGTGTTTCTCTTCGGCCTCCTGCTGTGGAACCAAAATCTGCCTGCTTCCCTGGCCCGGCCGGCCGACACCGCCCCGCCGGCCGCGGCCGACCTGCGCGCGCTCGTTCATCGGCATTTTTCTCACTGGTTCGCCGCGCACGCCGACGCGCCTCGCGCCATCGCGCTAGCTCCCCCGGAACTCTCCGACTCGCTCGTCTTCCACGCCGGCATTCGCACCTTGATGTCGACCGCCTGGGAATCCCACCCCGGCCAGATCGCCGCGTCGCGGGTCTTGAGCGCGCCCGAACCGACCGAGGCCGAAGCGGTGCTCCAAAGCCGCGAGGTCACGCATCTCGCCATTCCGTCGTGGGACGCGGTGATTCCCCTCCTCGTTCGCGAACCGCAGGACGGCAGCCGCGATACGTTTCATGCGCGCCTGCAACGCTGGCTGCTCCCGCGTTACCTGCGGGCGGTGCCGTATCACCTGCCGCGCATGCCGGGCTTCCTCGATCAGCAGCTCGCCCTGTTCAAGGTCGTTTTCCCCCAGGACGAAGCACTGTCGCTCAGCCGGCTCGCCGAATATTTCGTCGAGATGAACCGACCGGAACCGGCCGGCCTCGCCGCCCAAGTCCTGGGCCAATCCTTCCCGGAAGATCCCAACGCCGCGATCGCGCGCGCCCTCGTTTTCGCGCGCCTCGAACGCTCCGCCGATTTCGATCGCGAGGTCGCGCGCCTCGCCGCCGACGTGTCGGCTGGGCGCACGATGCCCGATTGGGATCGCCGCGTGCAGCGGGCGATCGTCCTCGCCCTCGCCCGCCGCCACGACCTCGCCCGCGGCGAAATCGAAGCGTGCGTCGCCGAGGCTTCGGAAAACGCCCTGCTCGAGCTCACCGCGCTCGAGGCCTACCGCCTCGCCGCACTCGCCCGCAACTACGGCGTGTCGTTCGCCGATCCGAAGCTCGCGCAACTCCTCGCCGCCCTCGGCGCCGAATACGGCCACGGCGAAAGATAATCGGCCGCGATGTCACGCTCCAGAAACCCGTCCGCGCGACCACCCGCGCCGCGCCCCAGCCCCTCCGCCCGGCGCTCGCCGCGTCGCTGGTGGATCATTGGCGGCGTCCTCCTCGCCATTCTCGCGACATCAGCGATCCTTCACCTGCACACGCGCGCCCAGCGCGCCGTCGCCGCCGTCGGCGTCGCCGCCCCGCCCGAACTGCCCGGGCCCCCCGGCGCCGGTCTCTTATAAACAAATCCCA
>JAEYYL010000171.1 GCA_023430825.1 Verrucomicrobiota bacterium
GATTTCTCATTCGGCGCGAAGCGCCGTGGCGGGGTCGACCTTCGCGGCGCGGCGGGCGGGGACGAGACACGCGAGGAGAGCGATGGCGATCAGCAGGGCGGCGGCGATGAACACGGGGGCGAGACTGCCGCTGCCGAAGGTGGGCAGCGTTTTTGCGAAGTAATCGGAAAGCAGCACGGCGCCGACGATGCCGAGCGCGGTGCCGGCGAGCGCGAGGCGGAGGCCGCCGCCGAGGATGAGACGCAGGATGTCGCGGGCCTGCGCGCCCAGCGCCATGCGGATGCCGATCTCGCTCGTGCGTTGCGCGACGAGCCGCGCTGTGACGCCGTAGATGCCGAGCGCGGCGAGGAAGAGGCCGAGACTGGCGAAGAGCGAGAGGAGGTGGTTGATGGTTTGCCAGACGCTGAAGTTGCGGTCGATGCGCTCGGGGACGGTCATGAGATTGGTGACGGGCTGCTCGGGATCGAGCGACGCGACGGCGCGGCGAATGGGTTCGGCAAGTGACGCGGCGCGGGCGGCGTCGGTGGCGCGGACGGAGATCGCGACGTATTGCCAGGCTTCCTGCGGGAAAGGTTTGTAGATTTGGAAACGAACCGGCGACGGGGCGATGTTGAGCGGGCGGACGTCCTCGATGACGCCGACGATTTCGGCCCAGACGGTTTCGCCGCTGCCGGCCTGGGCGAGGCGCTGACCGAGGGCGTCGCCATCGGGGAAGAGTGCGCGGGCCATCGACTGGTTGACGACGACCACAGGGGCCGAGGTCTGTTGATCGGAGGCGTCGATGAAGCGGCCTTGGGCGAGTCGCAGGCCCATCGTGTCGAGAAACGTGGAGGACACACCGTTGACGAAGGCGACGATTTCCTCGCCGGGGGGCGGCGGCTCGCGGCCGGCGACGAGGAAGTTGCGGCGCGCGGGCGGGTTGTAGAGCGGGATTTGGTAGGAGACGGCAACATTCGCGACGCCGGGCTCGGCGAGTAGTTTTTCGCGGAGTGCGGCATGGAATTGAAGGATCGGCTCGGAGCTGGCGTAGTTCGACGAGGCGAGATTGACGACGCCGGCGATGACCGGGTCGGGGTTCCAGCCCATGTTGGCGCCGATGAGGCGGTCGAGCCCGCGGAGAAAATAGCCGGCGCCGGCGAGGAGGAACAGGGCGAGGGCGAATTGGGCGACGATGAGCAGCTGGCGATAACGCTGCTGCGTGCGATTGCCGGTCGCGCCGCGGGCGCCGCTCTTCAGCGAGTCGGCGACATCGAAGCGCGCGGCCCACCACGCGGGCGCAAGGCCGAAGAGCAGGGCGGTGAGCAGCGAAGCGCCGATCGCGAATGCGAGCACGCGGATGTCGGGCGAGAGGTTGGCCGGATTATTGGGTGTGCCGAAGCGGGAGGCCATCCAACTGGTGGTCCACACGCAGACGAGCAGCGCGGCGAGTCCGCCGAAGGTGGCGAGGAGCAGGCATTCGGCGGCGACGGTTTTGACGAGTTGCAGACGCGACGCGCCGAGGGCGCCGCGGATGGAGAACTCTCGACCGCGCGAGATGGCGCGGGCGAGCAGGAGATTGGCGAGATTGGCACAGGCGATCAGGAGAACGGCGGACGAGAGGCCGATGAGGAAGAGAGTGGCGGTGAGTCCGGCGCCGGTGAGCGTGGTGGATTGAAGCGAGCGAAGTCCCAGCGTGGTGCCACTGTTGGCATCGGGAAAGTCGACGGCGAGACGGGATGCGATCGCCGCGAAACGATCGGTGGCCTGCTCGGGAGTGACACCGTCGCGGTAGCGGCCATAGACGAGAAGAGAACTGTCGACCCGGTTCGCGCTTTCGGCGGCCGTGTGACCCACGGGGCGGAAGAGACTGATCTCGTCGAGAATCCGCGGCAGGTCGGGGTCTTCGGGCATGACACCGACGATCTCGACCGGCTGGCCGTCGAGGCGAACGGTGCGGCCGACGATGTCGGGTGCGCCTTGGAAGCGAGACTGCCAGTAGCGGTGGCTGACGACGATGATGTCGTTGCGACCCGGCGCCTCCTCTTCCGGCAGAAAGCCGCGGCCGAGTTCGGGGGTGAGACCGAGGACGTGGAAGAAGTTGGCCGTGACCCGGACGCTGCGCGGGCTGTCGGCGGGGCGGTCGGGTTCGGTGAGGGTGAAGCTCCAGCCGCGGCTACCGGCGAGTTCGGCGACGTCGGAACTCGCGCGCGCGATGTCGTCGAAGTTGGCCGCCGAATGAAGACCGGTGGGATGGGCGCGGGAGACGCTGTCGAGGCGGAAGAGCCGGTCGGCTTGCGGATAGGAAAGCGGACGGAGGAGAAAGCCGTTCAGCAGGCTGAACATGGCGGTGTTCATGCCGATGCCGAGCGCGAGGGTGAGGATGGCGACGGCGGTGAAGCCCGGGGTGCGGAGGAGGGAACGGAGGGCGTGGCGCATGGCTGCGAGGTTAGGTTGGGAGTTTAAGTTGAAGAGCGCCGGATGGTCGGAGGCGGAATCGTGAAAACTGAGAATCGGGCATCTGGAATCTTGAATCGGGGAAAGGGCGCTGCGGGGGATTGGAAATTTCAGATGCCCGATGACCGATTTGTGGTTTAGGGATTTCAGTTATTCGGTTCGGCGAACTCGGTGGCGGTGGCGGCGATGCGGTCGTCGTCGGTGAGTTCGTAGCGCTGGAGCACGCGGGCGCGTGGGAAGTCGGCGATGAAACGATAGGTGCGGCGGTCGGTCGCGGTGGTGCGTCCGACGAGGGTGAGGGAGCGGAGTTCGCCGAGGGCGGCGAGTTCGGCGCGGAGCTGTTGCTGCGCGGGGGCGAGCTCTGTCCAGTAGTCGGCGGTGAAATCGGCCGCGGTGAGTTCGCCGGTGGCGGCGCGATGGAGGATCGCGGCGATGCGGGTGATGAGGGCGGGCTCCTGCTCGGCGAGCGGGGTGAATCGATCGAGGTAGAAGCGCGCGAATTCGGGCGGAAGCGGACGCGGGGCGGCGGCGAGCTGTTCGCGCAGGTGGGACAGGTCGTAGAAGTGGCCGCCTTTCGCGAGTTCGGTGGCGAGGTCGAGGTGCACGGCGTCGTCGTGCGATGGCGTGGGGAAGAGGACGATCTCGCCGGAGTTGAGATCGAAGACGTTGGAATACTTCGTGCCGCCGTCGCCGGGCTGGAGGCAGGCGCGCAGGATGGCGGCGCCGTTGGCGACGGTGGGCGCGGGATTCTGGGCGAGTGCTTGTTCGAGTGCGACGCGGCCGTAGCCGAAGCCGCGGCTTTGGCGGAGCGGCGCGACATGGAATTTTCCGTCGCGTGAGCCGATCGCGACGGAGGCGCCAGAGCGGTCGGCGACGAGGAGGCGGGAGCGGGCGAAATCGGGTTCGCGGTATTTGCGGAAGAACGCGATGGCCTCGTCGACGGTGCGGCAGGATTCGAGCATGCGTTCGGCGGGATTGCCGCGGACGGGGAGCAGCGCGGAATCGGGCTGATAGTTTTTTTCGTCGAAGCCGGAGACCCAGTCGAAAGCGAGGCCGGCGGTGTTGACGCCTCCCTGGGCCCAGCCGTTGTCGAAACCGACGTAGGCGCAGCCGAGATGATCGGGGCCGGCGGGGACGAACCAGAGACGCGTCGCGGGACTGAACCAATCCTCGTTGTTGAAGAAGAGCGTGCGCGCTCCGTCGGTGAGCACGAAGATCGTGCAGGCGCGTGCGGGAAATGCGGCGGCGAGGAGCGCGAGAACGGTGGCGAGGAAGCGCGTCACGGAGAGGGGAATCGTGAAAACGGGGAATGGTTCGGCGGGCTCACCACGAGTTGGGCAGATTCGGAGATCTCGATCGATGCGGTTAAGCGTCAGGTGGCTGGCTGGGCGATGACCGCGGCCGAGGTTTAATCACTCGGAGCGATCCGTGAGGTTGTTTCCGATTAGCAGCCGGGGTGGGGCAGGCAGATGGCCGATGTCTGGTCTCGAGATTTCCAGTATCCGGATGTAACGGCTAGAGGATGCGTGCGGCGCCGGGCAGGCGGCGGAGGAGGTCGCCGAGGGCGAAACTGCCGGCGACGGCGAGCGCGCCGACGAGCGCAGCCTTGGCGAGCGGGGGCAGCGGCCAGCTGACGGCGAGCAGGCCCAGGCTCACGACGACCGGCGGATGAACGATGTAGGCGGCAAACGCGCTGCGGGCGAGGGCGGCGGTGAACGGAGTGGCGCGTATCCAGGCGCGGTTCGCGGCCCAGAGCAGCCCGAGGATGACGCCCCACGCGACGAACGGATCCCAGAGCGCGTAGTAGAGCGCGCGGAGATTCCAGCCGCCGATGAAGTCGCCGAGTCCGGGAGAACGCGCGACGACGGCGGGGAGCGTGAGTGCGACGAGCGCGGACACGATGAGCCACGGGCGGGCTTGCGCGAAGGTGATGTTCTCGAGCAGCCGCGCGCGGCTGGCGGCGCAGCCGGCGGCGAAGAGATAGATGTAGCACGGGAAGTAGCCGAGCTGGAGCCACAGCACTTGCTCGCCGACGGGGATCGCGAGACGGACGACGAAGTTGACGAGTCCGAGCATCACGGCGGCGAGCGCGAGCGTGCGAAACGACGGCAGGCTGATTTCCGCGGCGGCAGCGCGCGCGGGGCGGAGCTGGCGCCAGAGCAGGTAGCAACCGGCGAAGATTAGGAGGGCGAGGGCGAACCAGAGCGGACCGGGCTCGAACTCGCCTTGGCGGATCATCGTGGTCCACGCGGACCAGAACGGAAAGGTGGCGGATCGGTGGGTGAGCGCGATGGTGAGCGTCGAGATAAGGAAGAAGTAAACGAGCAGGGGCACGCCGAGGCGGAGCAGGCGGTCGAGGATGTAGCGGCGCGGTCCTTTCCGCTCGACCGAGGGCGGCGTGTAGTAGCCGGCGAGCAGGAAAAAGAAGCCCATGAAGTAGGACTGGTTGAACGCGTTGAACAGGATCAGCGGCAGGCTCGAGGCGTTGGGTTCTTCGCGCCAATACCAGCCGCCGGAGCCGCCGTAGGCGATGGCGACGTGATGAAGCACGACGAGGGTCGTGAGCACGATGCGCAGATGGTCGATCGCGGCATTGCGGGTGCGCGCGGCGGAGGAGACGAGCGGAACGGGGGTCGCGGAAGGGGGAAATCGTGAAAACTGAAAATCGGGCATCGGGAATCTTGAAATTGGAGCAGAACGGAGCCGTGGAGCCGGAAAAATTTCAGATGCCCGATGACCGATGCCCGATTACAAGATTTCTTACTCGGCGCGGAGGGCGGTGAGGGGATCGACCCGGGTGGCGCGGCGGGCAGGGAGCAGGCAGGCGAGGACGGCGACGGCGGCGAGGACGAGCGGAACGATCGCAAACGTCGGCAGGTCGAGGGGCGCGACGTCGAAGAGGAGCTGGCGCATCGCGAACGCAGTGGCCGCGGCGCCGGCGACTCCCACTACGAGGCCGGCGGCGATGGGACGGAAACTCTGTTGCAGCACGAGGCGAACGACGGAGGCGGGCGGTGCGCCGAGCGCCATGCGGACGCCGATTTCTCGGGTGCGCCGGGCGACGCTGTAGTTAGTGACCGCGTAGATGCCGACGGCGGCGAGCACGAGCGCGAGCGCGGCGAAACCGCCGAGGAGGCCGAGCGGGAAATGACGGGCGGCGGAAGGTCTCGCGGTGACCTGCTCGAGACTGGCGAAGTCGGTGACGGGGACGTTGGCGTCGAGTTCCCGCACGACCTGCCTGATCAGGGCCTCGCCGGCGGCGAGCGCCAGCGGCGTGCGCATGTGCACGTAGAAATTGTTCTGAGGGAAGTGGAGGTAGGAGAAATAAATGTCGGGGCGGGCGGCGCCGGTGGGGCCGTCGAATTTGACCGGGCTCACGATGCCGACGATTTCGAAGGGAGTGTCGCCTTCGGGGGTAACGACGGTGATGGTTTTTCCGAGCGCCTCGCCGTTGGGATAGTGGCGGGCGGCGAGATCGGCATCGACGAGGGCGACGCGGGGAGAGTCGAGGTCGTCATCGGGCGTGAAATTACGGCCCTGTTGAATAGCGATGCCGACGGTGCCGAGATACCCGGGGGAGATGACGTGGTAGTTGGCCTGCGGGCGGTCGCCAGGATTTGGATACGTTGCGCCTTGGGCGGTGAAAGGAAGATTGATCCAGCTCGTGCCGATGCGATCGAGGCTGGTGCCGAAAGCTTCGATGCCGGGAGCGGCGAGAAGTTTGTCCTGCAAAGCGCGGTAGAAATTCACGCGGGATGTTTCGGAGGCATAACGTTCCTCGAGGAAGGCGACGCGGGCGGAGACGACCTGTTGCGGGCGGAAGCCCCAGGAGAAAGCTTCCATTTGCGCGAGGCTGCGGACGAGGAGACCGGCGGCGACGAGAAGTGTGAGAGAGATGGCGACCTCGCCCGCGACAAGGGTGGAGCGAAGGCGGCGCGAGGCGGTGCCCGCGGCGCCGGATTTGTCGGCGGACTTGATGGAAGCGGAGAGGGCGGGGCGGGTGGTGCCGAGAATGGGGGCGAGGCCGCTGAGGACGCCGGTGAGAACGGAAAGCGTGAGGGCGAAAGCGAGGACCCAGCCGTCGACACCGATCATGGCGAGGCGCGGGATGTCGTCGGGCGCTATTTTAACGAGGAGTTCGAGCGCCCACAGGCTGAGGAGGACGCCGACGAGACCGCCGGCGAGGGAAAGCGCGAGACTTTCGGTGAGCAATTGGCGGGCGATGCGCCAGCGGGAGGCTCCGAGGGCGGCGCGGATGGCGAGCTCGCGCTCGCGCGCGGTGGCGCGGGCGAGCATGAGATTGGCGACGTTGAGGCAGGCGATGAGCAGAACGAGACCGACGCAGGCGAGGAGGATGGCGAGGGCGGGACGGGCGTCGCCGAGCGTGTGATCGCGGAGATTTACGAGGTGGACGTTGCGCTGGAGGTTATTGGGGTTGGGGAGCTGGGAGAGGATCGAAGTGAGCTCCGCTTCGGCGTCGCGCGCGGTGGCGTGAGGTGCGAGACGGCCGACGATGGTGCGGAGGTAGTTGCCGCGGCCGGCGAAATCGAAGCTTTGGCCAAGCGCGTGTTCGGGGACGTCGGTGGACGGTGTGACCCAGAAATCGGCTTCGCGGGGAAAAGCGAAGTCGGGCGGCATGACGCCGACGACGGTGAAGGGTATCCGGTTCACGGTTACGGTTTGACCGATGATGCTGGCGGCGCCGCCGAGTTCGGTTTGCCAGTAGCGGTGGGAGACGACGGCGAGGCGGTTGGTGTTTTGTTTGGCGTCGGCGGCGGTGAACGTGCGGCCGAGGGTGGCGCGGGCGCCGAGAACGGAGAGGAAGTTGGGGGTGACGATCGCGACGGACGCGAGGGTGGCGGGGCCGCGGCCGGTGATGGTGGCGGAATCGAGCGTGTAAGCGGCGAGGTCGGATAAGGTGCGGACTTGGGGGGCGAGGTCCCGGAAATCGCCGGCGAGGATGTTGACGTCGGTGCCGACGGGATCGCCGAAGTCGTTGGCGGACTTCTTGGCGATGACGGTGCGTTCGGGGTTATCGAACGGGAGCGGGCGGAGGAGGATGCCGTGGAAGAACGAGAAGATCGCGGTGTTCGCGCCGATCCCGAGGGCGAGGGTGAGGATGATGACCGCGGTGTAGCCAGGGGATTTGGCGAGGGAGCGTAGGGCGAGTTTCATGGAAACAGCGAGAGCCGGGGGGGAGGGAAGGTGGGAGGTGGGAATCTTTCTCTTTATCTTTCGTCAGGAGGCGGGCGGTTGCGGGCGGAGAGAGAAAGAGAACGATAAAGAGGAAAGAGATGGGTCATTCCGAGCGGAGGGCTTCGGCGGGGTTGACGTGGAGGGCGCGGGCGAGGGGAACGAGGCTTGCGGCGAGCGCGGTGAAGGCGACGAGGGCGGCGGTCGCGAGGAGGGTAGGGGTGTCGGTCGGTTCGACGCCGAAAAGCAGGCCCTGCATCAGCTCGCCGAGTTGTTGGGCCGCGAGGGCACCGATGACGCCGCCGATAAGTGCAACGCGGCCGACGCGGCGGAGGACGAGGGCGATGACGTGCGAGCGTTGGGCGCCGAGGGCGAAGCGAATGCCGAATTCGCGGGAGCGTTGGGCGACGCCGTAGGCGGTGACGCCGAAGATTCCGACGCCGGCGAGGATGAGCGCGAGCGCGGAGAACGCGCCGAAGAGGCCGGCGGTGAAGCGAGGCAGGGCGAGGGCACTGGCGTAGCGGTGCTCCATGGTTTCGATGAAATACATGGGCACGCGCGGATCGATACGGGCGAGTTCGGCGCGGATGAGCGGTGCGAGGGAGGCGCTGTTTGGCGCTTTGACGACGGTGAACATGCCCCGCTGGTAAGCCTGTTGGTGTGGCACGTAGACCTCGGGGAGCGAGTCGCGGCCGGGGCCGGCGTGTTTCACGTGGCGAACGACGCCGACGATGGTGCGGACTCGGGAGTCGTTGCCGGAACCGAAGCGCAGCGGTTGGCCGATGGCGTCGGCGAGGTCGGGCCAAAAGCGAGTGGCGAAACGCTCATCGACGATCGTGACGAGCGGAGAGTCGGCCTGATCGGAGGCGTTGAAGAAGCGGCCGCGCAGAAGGGTGGAGCCGATGGCGCTGAAGTAAGGGCCGCGGGTGGCGCGCCACCCGACCGG
>JAEYYL010000219.1 GCA_023430825.1 Verrucomicrobiota bacterium
CTCCGGGCCGTCCGCCGCACGCGAGTAGGTCGCGAAGGGTGCGCCAAGGATGGCCACCGACAAACCGGATCGAATAGCCGCAAAAAGCCGCAGAACGCGCAAAAACTCCGAGCCCCCCTCCGCGCTCCCCCCCCTTGGAGGGCCAAGCTCCGCGCGGCCTTTACGGCACCCGCCAGATTCCGCTGCTCGGGCGGATCAAATAAGCCTGCAGTTCGACGCGCTCCCGTTGGAGAGCCGACTCATCACCTGCTTAAAGTTCATGCCGCCTCCCGCGGAAGCAAACGCTTAGCGGTCACCGCGACACCGAATGAATAAGGGATAAACGGGAAGAAGAAGAGTATCGCCTGGCTCAATCTCGAGCTGGCCCAGCCAATATCCGTCATCCGCCCTGCCGCGAAGATCGCTGTCGTAATTCCGCCCGTCGCTAACAGCACAGTGACGTAAATCCCAAGGCTCAGAGGCCGGCCTCGTCTCGCGCGGGACATATCGACTAACGACAAGGGAAGAATCACCAAGAGGTAGGTGGGAAGCACAATGAAAACACCGCCGAACATGAGCGCAGTGGAGTAGGCACGAAGAGCGGGTTCCACAGCCGTGGGAGCGTCAAAAAAAATCAAATAGCTGCCAAAATGTAGCGCGACGCAAGCGACGTAGGCAACAAACCAACCCACCAGCGTTGGCAACATATAGAAACGCACAGCGGCCATTTTACGCAGCGCTAACCACCTTTGGTTGAAAGCCTGACTTGGACGTAGTCCATCAGAACAAGTGAGCCGCGCAATCCGAGGACGATCAATCTCCGTCTGCGCACCCCACGTGTGCGATATCACTTTCGAGGTCCGGCAACGGCGCAACTCGGATCGCTACCGGCCTCCACAACTCCGTCCGCCGCGCGCGAGTATTCCACCACAGCCCGCCGAGCCCGCCTACCTATCGCGCCTCCGCGATCTTCGCGCCTGATCTTCGCGACCTCTGCGTCCAGAAATCCGTAGCCGCAGCATCACCCTCGCCGCCGAGAAACCTCCTCCCTCCCAGCAGCGCAGCCCTTCGCCCTCCGCTCCGCCGCTTCAGGGTTCGTCGAACTCCGCCACGACCCGCCCGCCTGGCTTCAGCCATCGAGCAACCAGCGCACGCGCCTCGCGAGGATGTCGGTGAAAAAAACCGACGCGAAGCGCCAGCACCGCATCGAACTTCGCATTTCCCGGGTCGAACTCCAGCAGCTCGCAGACGTGGAACTCGGCCCGCCCCGCCGCCACGTGCACCGCATTCCGCCGCATCGCCGCGGCAATCATTTTATCCGACCGATCGACGGCCACCAGCCGGCCACTGCGGAGCCGCTGACAAATCAGCCCGACCGCAACTCCATGCCCGCATCCGATCTCCAAAATCCGATCGCTCGGCCCGACCCGCAAACGCTCCACTGCAGCTTCAATTCGCGCGCTCATACCGTTCTTCGAAAGTCACCGAAGGCATGGCCACCACCAAGCGACCATCCATCTCGTCCCCCGTTTATCCTCCAACGACGGCATCTTTTGAAGGGTTAGTCACGGGCCGTCGGTGACGAGTGGTCAGGCGGACTCAAGCAGCGAACGCCAGGCGGACCGCGCCGAACCCAAAAGCGAACGCCCAGCCTGAAAAAAAGTGTTCAAGTCCTCGAGGCTCCTTTCCGCGCTTCTCACGGAAATTACCGATGAGTGCCATGCCATACCCAATAGCGATCGGCACCAGGACACCCGCTGCATAGCGCAACCCACGGCTTGCGATGATATGATCTTCAAACACCAGCAGCGAGAGGCCGCCGGCCACTGCTCCAACGCCGAGATATAGAACCACGCGGAGGGCAGGCCAGTCAGTAGCGATGCGACCGAACGCAACGTCGAAGGCGCCCTCGAACACGATCTGCAGCAGAATTTCGAAGATGAACTGGAAAAGAAATTCCACGGGTCGCGTCGCCTGGCTAAAGTTCAGCGAGGAATGCGCCGGACAGAAAAAGAGATCCCGAAATCGAGGCGTTCACGGCCGTCGACATTTCTCGCTGTCTGAAACCAAGCTGATGCGCAGCGGTGCGGTGCGCCACTTTCGCCTCATCCCCTCCCACCGTGAACCAGCGTTTTTTCATCGTGAAACGAACGTTGCGCCCGTCTGAAAACGCATGCGCAAACGTCGCGACGGCATAGTAACTGCCCGCGCGCTCGAACAACGGCCACCCCATGATATAGAGGCCGAGCTGAACAACCTCGCCCTTCTGCACCAACCGCTCTCCATCCGACATGAGGGGAAGTGTCACCGGAAAGATCATTTGGACCTCTCTTCCTTGCTCATCGAAGACCTGAATTTCGCCTAGCGTGCACTCACCCTCTCTCAAAGCCCAGGTCGTGATTCGCAGGGGCGTTTCGTCTTCCCACCGAAGTTTGATGTCAGCGCGGAACGGTGTCTTTGGGCTCACCTCCTCGGGAAGAATCAAAAGCGCTGTCCGCTCCAGTATCTCGACAGATAACGCGCCCGTGTAGCAGGTGAAGAACAGGACTGAAATCGCGAGGAACCGCTTCATTTCGCGAGATGGTCTTTTATGGCCCAATCGAAACTCTATTCCGGCGGAATTCATCCGAACGAATCAGGTGCACAAGGCGAGGACGATCAACCTCCGTTTCGCAGGATAAATGCGCGATCACTCGACGTTGCGCGCAAGCGCCGCTCGTCGTGCCTCGCCAACGATACCCCTCCGGAATTTCGATTCGTGTCCCTTCGTGTCCATTCGTGGTTCTCCTCTGCCCGCTCCGTGTCCGAGCTCCGTGCCCTCTGTGTAAAATAAAGCCACCCTCGCCTCCACCCCCTCACTCCACCACCGCCACCTCCACCGCCGACCGCAACTCCGGCGGCGCATCGCTCCGAAAACCCGCGAGCCACATCCCGCGCTTCACCTCCGGCGCCCGCATAAAAACCCGCCACACCAGCCCCGACCGCAGGTTCTCCGCCATCAATAGCATGATGCCTACGTCGATCCCGATCACATCCGGCGACACCCAGCCCGTCTCCGGATTGAACGCATCCACGAAACCATAACGCCGCCACACCGCCTCCCCGCCGATCGCGCGCATCTGCTTCAACGCAGAGAGACACTCGCGCGGAGCGAACGGCAGCGATCCGCCCGGCGCACACGGCACCACCGTCCCATCCGCCAACTCCGCCGCGTTTCCGCCCGGCCCGCCCCACGCCACATAACCGCTCGCGCTGTCCGACGCCGTCAATCCCCACACGCCGTCCGCCCATTTCGGGAAACGCCCCGCCTGCTCCGCAAACCACTCCCGCTGCGCCAACGTCGCCTCGATCGAGTTCTGCCAATAATCGATGTGCCGGTCCCGCTGCTCGCGAAAATCGAACCATGCATGCGCGAACTGATGCGTGAACAGCGGCCCGCAATCGACAAACGTCCGCCCGCCGTAGTTCACCACCGGCTCGCGCCGCCACGCGTTCCACGCTTCCGGCGGCAGCGCGTTCGCCGGCGCACCGATGCCCAGCAGATAAAGTCCCAGCAATTCCGAGTAGCTGTCCCAGCGCCACGAAATGAAACCGCTTTCCGGCTTCCACCCGTGCGTCAGCGTCGTCCCGCCGTTCAACGCCCATCGCCAGTCGATCCGCGCATACAGCGCGTTCGCCAGTTCCCGCACCTCCGCGTCGTCGAAATACTCCCGCGCCGCGATCGCCCCCTTGAGCAACAGCGCCGTGTCGATCGTCGACGCCTCGCTCGCCCACGCCCGCCGGCCCGTCTCCGTATCCACAAAATGATACACCCAGCCGCGCTCGTGCTCCACGCGCTCCAGCAAAAACCGCAGCGTCGTCCGCACCCGCTCCACCGCTTCGCCCGGCGGCAGCCAGCCGCGCGCATCCGCAATGCACCACGCCGTCAGCGCAAAACCCGTCGCCGCGATGCTCGCCGGGACGCTTCTCGCCCCGCCCTCCGCCGGCGCCCGATCCCGCGTCAACCCCGTCGCCGGCTCCGTCTGCTCCACGAAGTAAAGCACCGCCCGCCGCTCGATCTCCTCGACGAACACCACGTCGTCCGGCGTCACGCCGGCTTCCCCGCTCCCCACCCGAAAACCGTCCTTCGCTTCCGCCATCGCAGCGAAGAGAACCAGCCCGAGCAGCGCCGCAAGTCCCCGGCGTTTTTCGCCCGCTCCCGCCATCATAGGGAAAGTCGGAATGTCGTCCGGTCGCCTCATGCGAACCTCCTCCCCTCCCAATCGGCCCGTCCCGCCGTTTCCCAAGCCCCCTCCCCGCCGCTTCGGAAATGGGAGAGCTCTGAGCCGTCCCCCGACCGTTAGGGAGTGTTTGGGAATAGACTGTCATCGCGAGGCGCGTGAAGCGCGCCGTGGCGATCCAGCTGGATTGCTTCGTCGTTTCGCGTCACCCAATCATCCCGCGCACCCGCGCCTGCGCCACCAGCTCCGCCGTATTCGTCGCACCCAGCTTCGCCATCACGTTCGCGCGATGAAACTCCACCGTGCGCA
>JAEYYL010000262.1 GCA_023430825.1 Verrucomicrobiota bacterium
GCGTCACGCAGCAGCGCGAGTGCCTCGCCGGCGTGCGGGAGCAGGACGACCTTCGCGGGGTCGCTCAGGTAGTGGGCGTCGACGATGATCGTGCCGTCGCGATCGAAGAATATGGCGGGAGATCCACTCACGCGACGCTCCGGCTGGAGGTGCGGGCGGGCGGGCGGGCGGCGGCGAGGATGAGCTGGCGGCGGGCGTCCTTGTGGTTCGGGTCGAGGGCGACGGTTTCGTTGAAGAGGCGCATGGCTTCGTCGGTGAACTGCTGTTGCAGCATCAATTGAGCGAGTTCGTAGTGCAACGCCGCGCTGCGCGGATGTTGGGCGATGGCGTAGCGAAACACTTTCTCGGCATCGAGGAGTTGCCCGTGACGGGTGAGGAGCACGCCGAGGAAAAGGAGAAACTCGGGAATGGACGGGTAGTGGCTGGTGGCTTCGAGCAGGATGCGTTGTGCGTTGACGAGGTCACCGTGGGCGACGCTCTGCTGGGCGCGCGAGAGCCAGAGTTGCGGCGGGTGGCCGAGGGGGATGGGCGTGAAGGCGGCGTAGGCGTGGATGTATTCCTTGCAGGTCAGGAAGGCGGAGTGATAACGCCAGCGCAGGTCGGGCGTGGTCCACGTGAGTTTGAAATGCTCGATGATCTGCGGGTGCAGCGGGACCTCTTCCTCGCCGAGCACGTCGATGGCGTTCGCCGGCAGCGGCGGATCTGAGGGAGGAGCTCGGTCGAGGAGCGCGGCGAGGACACCTTGGTAAATCTGATCGAGGATCGCGAAGGTCGGGTGGTTGACGGTGCCGAACAATTTGCGCGCGCGAAACGTGCGCTCGATGAACGGCGTGATGGCGATGTCGGACTGGCGGTCGTTGAAACGGAGCTCGGCGAGCGACATCTCGGTGAAGCGCGCGAGGTTCACCATCGTGTTGAGGTCGGTGTCGAGGTAGCGCTGCGGGATGTCGGCGATGGGCACGCCCTGTTCGAGGAGCTTCATCACGAGGCGGTCGCCGTAGGGATAGCGGCCCCAGGGGAATTGTTCGTCGCGCACGTTGCGCGGATCGACGGCGTAGGTGGGCCAGAGCAGTTTCAACCAGAGCGTGGGATAGCGAATCTGGCGGACGTGCGGCGGGATCTCCGCGACGAACCACGGCGGCTTGCAGCCGGAAGCGGTTTGCCAGACGACGATGGAGCAGGTGGCGAAGAAGCCGGGTTCGTTGCTCGGATGATCCGGCGGCCGCTCCATGTAGTCCGAAAGATAAACGATCTCGAAGCGGTCGGTGATCTCGGGTTGCTGCAGCAGGGTGCGCGACAGCCAGCCGCCCTGGCAGTTGCCGTAAACCAGCACGCGCGCCTTTTTTTCGGCAGACATCATCGCATGGCTTTCAACTCGGCGATGAGATCGACGAGTTCGCCGACGGTGCCGAGCCCGAGGACGCGTTCGAGGGGCAGCTGAATGCCGAAGCCATCCTCGAGCTGCATGAGAATCATCGTGTGAGAAAGGGAATCCCAGCCGCGGACATCCATGGCGCGGGTGTCGCGGGTGATGGGCACGGGGCCGCATTGCACGGTTTCGCGGATGATGCGGGCGGTTTCGACGAGGAGTTCTTCGCGGTTCATGACGATCAGGCGGTCAGCGCTTTTGCTTCGCTGAGGGCGGCGAGGTATTTCTGGAGGTTCTCCGTGCGGCTGAGTTTTCCGCTGGTGGTTTTGACGAGCCAGCCGGCGGGCGCGAGGTGCACATCGAAAACGGTGAGGCCGGCCTGGGCGAGGATGCGCTCCTTCACCTCGAGCACGAGCCGGGTGCGGTCGGCCACGGCGAGGGAGTCGGTCTCGGCGATGATGACGACCTCCTCGCTGCCGACCTCGGCGCGAAACCAGCCGGTGGCGACGGCGCGACCGGGATGGATGCCGGCGGTTTGATTCACGATGAACTCGAGTTCGTGCGCGTAGTAGTTGCGACCATGCACGATGATGAGGTCGTTCTTGCGACCGGCGACGAAGAGTTGGCCGTCGAGGAGGAAGCCGAGGTCGCCGGTGTGATACCAGCCGTCGCGCAGTTTGCGTTCGGTTTCGTCGGGCAGCCGGTAGTAGCCGGCGAAAAGACAGTCACCGGAGAGCGCGATTTCGCCGACCTTTGCTTCCGGCTGCGGGTGGCCGTGGGCGTCGAGGATGCGCACGTGCAGGCCGGCGATCGGCGTGCCGGCGGAGAGCACGGTTTGGTGGGGAGCGTCGGGGGAAACGAGGGCGACGCGTTGCTCGTTGCGAAGCAGGTCGGCGTCGACGGTCAGCACGCGCGGGGGTTGAGACGGCCGGGTTTGGGTGACGGCGAAAACGGTTTCGGCCATCGCGTAGCAGACCTGGAGATGTTCGGGCGCCACACCGACGCCGCCAAATTTTTGGATGAAGAGATCGAAGGTTTCAGCGCGGCAGGGTTCCGAGCAATCGATCCACGCGCGCATCGAGGAAAGATCGAGGCGGGCCGACGGCCGGACGGTGCGGCAGAGATGGTGAAAGGCGAAGTTGGGCAGCCAGCAGAGCGTGCCGCGGTGAAGCTTGATCGCGTCGAAGAGCAGCACGGGATTGGCGACCCACTCGAAGGCGTCGAGCATGACGACGGGCGTCCGCGTGACGAGCGGCAGCATGAAGCACGCGATGAGCCCCATGTCGTGGTAAAGCGGGAGCCAGGAAACGATGCGGTCCGCGGGCGTGAGTTGCAGAGCGCGGGCGTAGTTGGCGATCTGCGTGAGAACGGCAGCGTGGGAGAGCGCGACGCCTTTTTTCAGGCCGGTGGTGCCGGAGCTGTGTTGGAGAAACGCGATGTCGTGCGGGGCGATCGTGGCCGGTGCGGCGAACTCCGGGGCGAAGGATCGTGCCTCGTCCGCGACGAGCACGCGCAGCGAGAGATTGGGGAGATTGGCGTGGAGGCTGGCGCGGTGATCGGCGGAGGTGAGCACGGCGCCGGCGCCGATGCGGGCAAAGAGTTTTTGGTGCGAACGCCAGTAGAGTTGCGGATCCTGCTTGCTCGTCGGCGGCGGCATGAACGACGGGATCGCGCCGGCGAGCATCGCGCCGAGGAACGACGCGAAAAGATCGGGCGAATGCCGAAGAACAATGAGGACGACGTCGCCGCGACGGACACCGTTGGCGGCGAGGAAATGGGCGTAGCGCTGCGATTCGCGGGCGAGATCGCGGTAGGTGACACGGGTCTCGCGGCCGGCTTGGAGGAAGTGGCAGAACGTATCCTCGTCCCCGCCGGCGTCGGGGGAGAGCGCATCGAGGATGAGTTTCATGAACGCCTTAACTTGCGACGGCGACTTGCGCGCGGGCGTGGGCGGAGTTCGCGAACGCGGCTTCGAACATCATTTGATGGGTGGCATTGACCTCGAGCTGGTGGCGGCGGGGTTCGGGCAGGAACACGGCGAGGGCGAGGCCGCCCCACATCTGGCGGAGGCAATTCTCGTTGGGATGGAGGATGCCGGGCACGTAATCGAGTTCGACGAAATGGCAGAAGGCGTTACGGGTCCACTGCGCGGAGCGGATGCCCTGGCGGCAGCCGGGGTTGAAGCTGTCGTGCATCAGCACGAACATGGGGTTCGCGGGGCGGATCGAGAGGATGAACTCGAGATCGCGGCGCACACCGTCGGCAGTGTGGTCGCCGTCGACGAAGATGAAGTCGGGCGTGATTCGTTCGCTGGCGAGCTGCTTGATCAGCAAGGGGAGTGCGTCGTGGGAGGAGCCGGTGATGAAGTCGACGTTTTTGAACTGCGGAGCGAGGCGCTGTTTCACGCCGGGATCGATATCGATGGAGATCGCGCGGGTGGAATGGCGGGCGATGATGGCGAGGGTGCCGCCGGTCTCGGTGCCGACTTCGATGGCGAGTTTGGGTTTCAGGCTAGAGCACAGCGCCTGGAACATGGCGGTTTCGGCGTAGCCCATTTCGACGACGGTAAGCGGCCGATCCAAGAACAGGCGTCGACCAAGGATGGCGGGGAATATGCGATCGTTGATGATCGCGAGATCTTCGGGGCGGGTTTTCATGAAAGGGAGACGCCGCTTTTTTGGACTACGTCGACCATCCAGTAGGCGCGCCAGCGCGCCCAATCTTTCTCGATGTCGGGATAGGTCGGACAAAGGGGGCGAAGCCGGCGTTCGAGTTCCTCGAAGCGGCGCGCGGTTTCCCAGAGATTCATATTAGCGCTGTAATTGGTGCGAACTTCGAAGACGCGCTGGCACGCAAAGAGCTCCTTTTCGTAGTGGACGCCGGTGACGAGAGCCAAGGCGTGGCTCAAATAGAAATCCATTTGAGGACCGAGTGCGGTGAACAATTCCTCCATGTGGAGTCCGCCGTATTGATGGTAAGCATCGTGGCGCCAGAGCGCGCTAGGAGTCGTCACGACGGAACGACACTTGAGGAAGCCCTCGCACACCTGACGCGGCGTGTTGTATCCAACGGTCTCCGCGCTGCCCATGAAGCCGGTGGCCTTTTCCTTCTCGTTCGAGTAGATCGCGGCGATACCGTAAAAGCCCGAGACGGCCGGATTGGCGTCGAGCACATCGACCCCGGCGCGGAAGAAATTCTTGTTAACGACGAAGTCGTCGCATGCGCCGTTGTAAAGATAGGTGCCCGTTGCGCGGGAGAGAGCGTCTTTGTAAGCTTCCTTAGGGCCGCGATTCGTCGAAAAATAGTTCACCTTGAATCGTGGGTCGCGGCTGGCGTAGCTGCGAATGATGTCCTGACTACCGTCGGTTGATCCGTCCTCGGTGAGCACGATTTCCCAATCGGGCATCGTTTGGGTGAGAATCCCGCCGAAGCAGCGTTCCAGGTAGCGGCTGTGGTTAAAGTTACAAAGGACGACGCTAACTTTGGGTTGGCTCATGTCAGTCGGTCTGCGCTGCGACATTGAAAGACGCGCGGTTATATATGGCGGCTGAAAGGATGGTGCCGCATTGATGCGGTCGTAACCACGAGTCTTCGGATGGGTAGTATGGTTGAACGGATGTGCCGATTAAAGTTCGTGAAGAATGAAAGCCTTCCCGAATCCATTGTAGCTCGTATATTCTGTGGCTCCCCATCGACCGTTCGTTTTCAGCCATTCTTCGAACGCTTTGCGGACCCCGAAATGGGGTGAGCCGCGAAAGCACCAGTAGTCATCGAGGAGCAGCCATGTGCCTGTTTGCACCAGAGGAGTGATGAATTTGAAAACTGGAACAGCTGAGTCGTAGAGGTCGCAATCCACGTGGACCATTAGGCAGTTGGTTCTGTCTCCCACGAGAGCGGTGGGAGATAGAGCGGGCAGCGACCGATCGAAAAACCCGGGGATGAGAGTGAGCTTTTGTGGAGGAATCCCGGCCCCTTTTAGGAACGTCTGCACGCCCTCGGCGCCAATGCTGCGGTAGTTACCGGCATGGAACATTGGCATAAGCTCCTTCGCGCTGCTGCGTGTCTCGTCCGTCTCCGGCAAGCCTTCGAAGCTGTCGAAGCCATACAAATGCGAGAGTGGCCCGCGCAGACAGCGCCAGATTTCGGCAAGACTTTCTCCGTTTAGGACCCCGAATTCGAGGACATAGCCGTCACTCATGTTGGCAGTCCGAAAAAACTCGCGCATCCAAAGGAGCAGATTGGCGCGGGTAAGAATCGATCCATTGATTGTCAGACGGTAGGCGGGATCCATGGCGGAGGAAGTAGGCTGGTTACGTGAGATGACGAAAGTTGGCGAGTTGCTGCTCGTCGGTCAGTGAAGCTGCGGCACGAGGACACGGCGCGGAGTGAGTTCGCAGATCCGACGGTAAATCGGTCGGATATTCTCCAACGATGTTATCAGATAGGAGCTGTTCGGCGCGGGAGAGACTTTGGAGGTGTGGCGAACGGTGACGGGAACGTTTTCGTAGGTGGCACCGTCGCGCGCAGGATCGTCGTCGAGAATACAATCGAGCGAGGCGAAATCGGTTCGCAGATGATAGCCGAGCGTAGCGAGCATGAGGCTGGCGCCGTAGCCGTAGGTCGGCTTGGGCAACGCGTCGAGGAGTTCGCCCATGACGGCCATCTGGTCGCGGTAGCGCGCGATGCGACGTTCGATGTGCGCGATGCGCGCGGGGAGATCGAGAAAAGGTTTCGGCTGAACCGCCTTTGCCCGGCGAAACGCAATGAGCAACGCTCCGCCGCACGAGCCCTGGTGGTTGAACGCATGTCCGAGGTATTCTCCCCCGCATTCCCAGATCAGGTGCTTGAACGACGTGAGGTCGTAGTAGTGGAAATGCTGGTGGAAAATGGCGTCGAAGCGCTGGGCTTCGACGAGATTTTCGAAGCACGGAATTTCTGCGACGTAGAGGCAGTCGCCCGAGCATTGCTTGAACCACTGGTCGATCACCGCGCGGGGCTGGGCGATGTGCTCGAGAGTGTGCCGGCAGACGACAAGGTCGGGTGGGGGGATATCGCGCGAAAGGTCCACCTGCTCGATGAAGCGGCCGAAGACTTTTATGCCGTCGATGGTCTGACCATCCGTCGCGGCGCAAATGGGATCGATCACGGCACGGTGGCGGGCGTAGCCGGAGAGTTCGCGAGCGAGAAAGAAATCGTTCCCGCCAACATCGACCAGGGAATCAAACGCACGGTCGCCGGCGATACGCTTAAGGAAGGCGATGAAGAATGCAGTGCCTTGTCGCGCGGTCTGGGAAGCGGAGGTGCGAAAGGAATAGTCGGACGACGTATAGAGCACCCGCGGGTCGAGCTGGCGACGGAGCTGCACATGTCCGGTCGGGATCGAGATCACGAGTTCCTGATCGTAAGAAAGGTCCTCATGCTTTGGCCGGTAGGGACCGAAGCGCTCGGTTAACGGCAGGGCCGGAAGCTTCCAGAGAGAGTGGAACTCCTGGGCGTCGCTGATGCCACATTGGGTGATCGACTGCATGGGCGGAGATCAGGCGGCTTGGCGGGTGAGTTCGAGCACGGTGCGGGCGATGCCTTCCGGGCTCATGCCGACTCGGGCGCAGAGTTCGTCGTAGGTGCCGTAGCCGTGGACGAAATCCTCGATCGCGATTTGTGCGGCCGATAGACCGTTGAGGCCGACGGCGGCGCGGAGGCAGAGATTGTAGAGACCGTCGTGGGCCGAGAGTTCTTCGACGGTCACGAGTCGGCGCGTTTTTGTGAGGCTGGCTCGGAGGAGATCGGCGTCGAAGGGTTTGATCGTGTGAAAATATAGCACCTCGGCGGATACGCCCTGCGCGGCGAGACGATCGGCCGCGGCGAGGGCGTTCGCGAGCTGCGTGCCGATCGTGGCGATCGTGACGTCGCGACCTTCGCGCACCCGGATGCCACGGCCAAACTCGATGTCGCTCGGCTGAAATTGGACGCCATGTGCGCGCTCGGGGAGGCGGAAATAGTTGATCAGGCCGTTCGCGTAGCTGCCCTTGAAGAGCTGGTTGAATTCGACGGGGCTGCCGGGCAGCACGACCGTGCCGCGCTTGAGATGGCAGATCAGCGAAACGTCGGTGTAGCAGTGGTGGCTGCAGCCGAGCTGGGCGTAGTCGAAAGCGCCTCCGACGGAGACGATGTTCACGCTCAACATCTGGTAGCCGAAATCCAGTTTGATCTGCTCGTAAGCACGCTCGGTGATGAATGGCGCGATCGTGTGCACGACGGGAATGAGGCCGGTCTTGTTGAGGCCGGCGGCCATGTTGACGATCGTGGGCTCGCAGATGCCGATGTTGTAGTAACGACCGGGGCAGGCCTTGGCGTAGGGCTGGAGGATGCCGTGGCTGATGTCGCCGACCATGACGACGAGCCGCGGGTCGTGGGGGCCGACTTCGAGCATCGTGTCGGCAAATTCTTCGCGGAGCTTTTTCATGCGGCGAGTTCCTTGGTGAGGGCGGACATTTCTTCGTCGTTGGGAATGCGGTGGTGCCATTTGCCGTGGCCTTCGGTGAAACTCACGCCTTTGCCTTTCACGGTGCGCGCGATCACGACCTTCGGGGTGTCGTCGCGAGAGAATTTCAACTGCGAGAAAGTCGCGTGCATCTCGGCCGCGGAGTGTCCATCGATGACGTGAGTCTCCCAGCCGAACGCCTGCCATTTGGCGGGCATGTCGTCGTGGGGCATGAGCTGCGCGGCCGAACCGTTCCAGTCGATGATCGCGCAGAGATTTCCGAGGCGGAGATTGGCGGCGACGTTAGCGCTTTCCCAGATCGTGCCTTCGTGACACTCGCCATCGCCGAGCAAAGCGAAAACGCGGTTGTCGCGCTGCTGGATGCGAAGGCCGAGCGCGGTGCCGACGGCGGTCGGAAAGCCATGACCCAGTGAGCCCGTGCTCGCTTCGGCGCCGGGCACGATGGTCATGTCGGGATGGCCGCCGAGAATGCCGCGGGACGTGCTGTAGTCGGCGATGTCCTGATCGGAAAGAAAACCGTATTTGTGCAGCACGGCGTAAAAACCGCCGCAGCCGTGGCCCTTGCTCAGAATGAAGTAGTCGCGATCGAGCCACTGCGGATTTTTGGCGTCGAAACGCAGCACGTGCCCGTAGAGATGATCGATGAGATCGACGATCGAGTAGGAGCTCGGGATATGGCCCTCGCCCGACTGTTTGACCATTTGGGCGATTTTGAGGCGGAGATCTTTGTTGAGGGTCATGGTCGGATCAGAAGTCGGAGGGATAAAAAGCGCGGCCCTGACCGCCGTCGGCGAGGACGCAGGAGCCGACGCAGAACGAGGCGTTTTCGGAGCAGAGAAACGCGACGAGTTCGCTGATTTCCTCGATGCGGCCGAAGCGGCGGATCGCCATGCGCTCGTTGAGATATTTTTCGACGTGGGCCGGACGTTCACGCGAGGCGACATCCCAGTAACCGTCCTTGGTGAACACGGCGCCGGGCATGACGCTGGTGAGGATCACGTTGTCGGCGGAGACATAGCGGCCGAGGCTGCGGACGTAGGCGTTCAGCGCCGCCTTCGCGGCGCAGTAGGCGGGCGGGCCTTGATTTTCGAGAGCGGAGATGGACGAGACATGGCAGACGCGGCCCCACTTCGCTTCACGCATGTGCGGGATGAACGCGCGGTTGATTTCGAGGGCGATCTCCACGTTGAGGCGCATGACCTGCTGCCATTCGTCGACGGGGCCGAGCGGATCGGTGAAGCCGAGATTGCCGCCCACGTTGTTGACGACGATGTCAGGCTGAAGCCCCTGCGCGTGGGCGAAAGCGATCAACTGGGCCGGGCCGTCGCTTGCGGCGAGATCGAGCGGAAGCGCAACGTGGCCTGCGGCAGTTCCGCCGAGCTCGGCCACGAGTTTCTCCAGGTCGGCGGCAGTGCGCGAGACGGCGAGGATACGCGCGCCCTCGTTCGCGAGACTGCGACAAATGCCTTCGCCGAGACCGCGACCGGCGCCGGTGACAAGAGCGAGTTTACCTTGAATACCGAGGTTCACGTCAGAAATGGATCATCGTGTGAATCGATTCGCCGGAGCGCATGGTCGCGATGGCGTCGTTCACGTTCGAGAGGGTGCAGCGGTGCGAGATCATCCCGCGCGGGTCGAAGCGGCCGGCGGCGATCATGCGGAGGTAGCGCGGAATGTCGCGGTGCGGTTCGCTCGAACCGCCTTCGGAGCCGGTGAGCGTCTTGCCGTAGTGCAGCGGGAGCGTGTTCAGGCTGAGCTGCTGGTCGTGGCGCATCACGCCGACGAGCACGAGCCGGCCTT
>JAEYYL010000285.1 GCA_023430825.1 Verrucomicrobiota bacterium
GTTCACCTCGCCCAGATACAACACGTGGTGATGCACCACGCGTCCGGCCACCCGCCGACTCTCCACGATCGACCACGTGCGATGCTCCTTCCCGTCCTTGCGTCGGACCCGGCACTTCAAGTGCATGGCCCGAACTTTATCAGTCAGCGCTCAACCTGCCTAGGGGGCAGGTCGGGCCTACACGCCCTTTGGAAAATCCTTTCGCGCTCCATCAGCCACTTACGCGCCTCAAACACCCGAAAATCGCCATTCTGCCACTCCAGTTGGCGAAGTCGGGTTAAGGAGCACCACGTGAGTCGCGCTTTGTGAAAGGAGGCGCTCTCCGGACGGCACTGACGGACCGAGCAGCAGTCGCATTCTGCACCACCGCTTCCCCGCGGATTGTCGGGGGCCTTCCCTATTACCATTCAGCTCGCCCGTTATTACTCAAATTCCGCAGCGACACGGGCCCTCCCCTAGTCGCTTTTCTCTGCCGAAAACACAACGGTCCACTCACTCGGAAACGGCGATCCTAATTAAGCCGGAATCATGCAGTTGAGGAGGTAGTCGCCAAAAGGCGCACCGTTTGGCGTCGTTGATGGTGTGAACAATAAAACGACTGATGCCGTCGACCGGACGGCGAACCAAACTGTGCGGCTGGATTTGGGCACGAAAAACGGAGTGAAGTCGATGCGGATTGGCTTCACCGACCAGCGTCTGACGGCGCACGGCGGGCCTGGCGGTGTGGACGCGGTTTATCACCGAACGGGGGTTGCGGTGCAGTTGCGCGCCGTGTTGCCGCATCGGCCGACCAGTCCCAACGCTTACGATCCTTGCGACACGGCGCTGGGATTCATCGGCGGCATCCTGGGCGGCGCGGACAAGTTGGCGCGAGTGGCGCCTCTGGCGCACGATCCGGCGGTGGCCGAGGTGCTCGGCATCGAGGCGGTGCCAAGTCAGTCGACCTTGTCGCGCTTCTTTGCGCAATGCGGCCGAGGGGCCAGCGAGGCGTTGTCGGGCTTGCACCGCTGGTGTTGGAAGAACTGCCGAGCCGCCCCGAAAGTTACACGCTCGATCTGGATTCGTTCTCGCTGCTGCACGAGGACGGCCATCGGGAAGGCGTGCGGGTGGGCTACACGCGCAAGGGGCTGAAGCCCTGCCACCGGCCGATTGTCGCCGCGCTCGCGGAGGTGCCGCAGGTCGCGCATTTTTGCCTGCGGCCGGGCAACGCCGCCTGCGTCAGCGGCGCGGCCACGTTTCTGGGCGATACGCTCGCGCGTTTGCCCGCGAGCGTCCGCGTGAGCTTGGTGCGCGCGGACAGTGGCTTTTGCACCCACGGCATGATTGTAGGACGACAATCAGAAACCAGCCTGACGACATTCTGAAACCGGCAGAGAAGCCGGGGAGTTTGAGAGCGTCGTTGGTCTGACGTTGGCGAGGCTCGGGGCCCACGCGGGCCCATGATTACCGAGCAACAATACCAACGACTGATGAATGAATATGCGAAGACCGGCGTGCAGGGCACGGCGGCGATGAAGGCGGGGATGCACCGGGAAACGGCGGCCAAATACCTTTCGGCCGGTCAGGGGCCGCAGCCGGAGAAGAAGCGCGGGCGGCGGCGGCCCGATCCGTTGACGACCATCTGGCCGGCGGCCGAGCGGCTATTGCTCGACGCTCCGGAACTGGAAGCGAAGGCGCTCTTCGAGCACCTGCTGGCGAAGAGCGAAGCGCCGCAGGCCCAGCGGGCGCTGCGCACTTTCCAACGCCGCGTGCTCGGCTGGCGCCGGCGCCACGGACCGCCGTGGGAAGTGTTTTTCCCTCAGGCGCGGGAGCCGGGGGCGAGCTTACAGCTGGATTGGACCCATGTGGCGGAGTTGGGCGTGATTGTCGCCGGCCAGCGATGGGGCAACTGCTCTGTCATGCGGTGTTGCCTTACTCCAACTGGGAATGGGCGGTGCCGTGCCGGTCGGAGTGGATGTTGTCGTTGCGGCACGGGTTCCAGGCGGCGTTGTGGGCTTTGGGCGGAGTGCCCTTGAAGCTCCAGACCGATCACAGCTCGACGGCGACGCATGTGCTGAGTCGCACGACGGGCGAGCGCGGGTTCAACGGCGAGTATCTGGCGCTCTGCGGCCATCTCGGGCTGGAGCCCTGCACGATCAATCCGTCGTGCCCACATGAAAACGGCGACATCGAGTCGGCCAACGGGCACTTGAAGCGGCGGCTGGCGACGCATCTGACGTTGCGTGGCTCGCGGGCGTTTACCGACGAGGCGGCGTTCGCCCGCTTCGTCGCCGAGGTCTGCACGGGGATCAACCTGCTGCGCTCGGGGAAACTCGCCGAGGAGCGGGCCAAGTTGCGGCCGCTGCCGCCGACACGTTATCCGGAAGCGGACGAAGTGCGGGTGCGCGTCTCCAGCTACAGCACGGTGCGCGTGAAACAATGCGCCTACTCGGTGCCCGCGAAACTGATCGGCGCGATGGTGCAGGTGCTGGTCACTGAAGCCAAGGTTGCCGTGCGGCATGACGGTGTCGAGGTCGTGCGCTATCCGCGCACGATTGGCCACCAGGCCCGCATCGATTATCGGCACCTTATCGCGTCCTTGGTGCGCAAACCCGGCGCCTTCGCCGGCTATATTTACCGGGAAGAGTTGTTCCCGCGACTCTCGTTCCGGCAGGCCTACGACCGGTTGGTGCGCGCCGATGAACCGAAGGCTGATCGCCACTACCTCCGCTTGCTCGCGCTGGCCGCCGAACGCGGCGAGGACGAAGTAGCGGCGGCACTCGGCGTGGTGTTGCGCGAGGCCGGCGTGCCCTGGCCGGATGCGATCGAGGCGACGCTGAAAAGTCGCGACGTGGCGCCACCGGTGCTCGCATCGTTCACGCCCGAGTTGCACAGCTACGACGCGCTGATTGCGGAGGTGAGCGCATGAGCGCCGGCGGAAGTCTGGCCGGACCGTTGCGCTCGCTGCTCCTCATGACGATGGCGCGCGAGCACGAGGACCTCATCGCCCGGGCCGAGGCGGAAAACTGGGGCTACCGTCGCTTCCTCGGCTACCTGGTGGAGAACGAGGTCAATGAGCGACTGCGCCGGCGCATCGAGCGGCAACTGAAAGAGTCGGGCCTGCCGCCGGGCAAGACGATCGAAACGATCGAGGAGAAAAAGCTGCCGGACAAGGTGCGCCGCCAACTGCCGACGCTCTTGTCGGGCGAGCTGGTCCGTCGTGGCGACAATCTGCTGTGCTTCGGTCTGCCCGGCCGCGGCAAGCACACTTGGTTGCCGCCCTCGGCCGCGAGTGGATCCAGCGACACCAGTTGAAGGTGCTCTTCACCCCGACCTTCAAACTCGTGACGCAACTGCTCGCGGCCAAACGTGACCTGAAGCTGACCGCCGCGCTGGTGAAACTTGACCGCTTCGATGTCGTGATCCTCGACGACATCGGCTACGTCCAGCAGTCCCGCGAGGAGATGGAGGTGCTCTTCACCGTCCTCGCCGAGCGCTACAAGAAAAAGTCGGTCGTCATCACCTCGAACCCGGTCTTCAGCCAGTGGGACCAGATCTTCAAGGATCCGATGACCACCATGGCAGCCCTCAAGCTCGCCGTCGCCACGCCTCAACGCCGCCATTGGTGGCACGTTCTTCTCCGACAAATCAGCGCTCACGACGACTGCGATGCAGTTGCCGCTCTCGCCGCCAGAGCCGGCCCTCACCAACTTATCTTGCCCTCAGCTGCATGAGTCCGGCGTAGTCCAACGATCCCATCAATCCCGCCGGAAGATATTCAGTTTTCATATCTTTGATTAGCTTTAGCGTTTTCGGTGCATTACTCGGAAAATTCAGCCCGAGCCGCCCCCCATTCACGAGAGTTCGCGCAACTTGTCAGGGGGCGGGTGGCGACCCACGGAAAAGGCCCGCCACGATCGCGACCAGCAGCAAGACCAGGAAAATGTAGAACAGTATCCGCGCTATGTCAGTCGCGGCTCCTGCTACGCCGGTGAAGCCAAACACGCCTGCGACAAGTGCGACGATTAGGAAGGTAATGATCCAGCGAAGCATGATGTTTTTCTCCGATAAGGGGGTGGTTTCAGCGTCTGCCCAACGGGCGATGCCATGGTGGCTCCCGGCACGGGTGGGTTCCGCTCTTATGCCCGCAGAGATTCCCAACGGTAAACTCAGCGCGCAGCGAACCGTCGCCTTAAGTGCATCACTCGCCCCTAGTTCCCTCGCGAAGGGCAATCTCACTCGCCGTCAACAGCGCCATAATTCGGGAAAATACCGGTGCGCATGGCAACACTCACTCGGAGGACACGCCCAGCCTCTCCCTGACTGAAACTCTCCCGGACAGCCTAAGCCGAACGAGTGCCAGCGTCGCGCCCTCCAAGTGAATCCTATCAATTGTCTTGCCCCCCGCCTTCCCGGTGTTTCTTTTCGCCGTCCCGCTTTGCCCAGGTGGTGGAACTGGTAGACACGCAGGTCTCAGAAGCCTGTGCTTAACCGCATGGGGGTTCGAGTCCCCCCTTGGGCACCATTCGGTTCCGGTTCAGGCACACGCTTACCGCATCGGGGCTTGAAGACCGTGATCAATAATGGGGTGGGCGGTCGAGATCCACCCCCGGCTCCGACAGGTTGTTCGCTGCGGCGATTCTCCCCGCCAGTCGCTCCATTTCCCGGCGCAATCGCGCCAATTGGTCCCCCAGCTCCAGCATGACCTTGTCCTGCTCGGTGACGTGGTGTTCGAGGTGGGCGATCTTTTCCTCCAGTCGCCTGATCTCTTCGTTCATGACGAGGAAGATTCAGGCGTTTGCCGCAACTTCTCCAACTCGGGAATCACCACGCGCGTGTAGCAATCCGGGCAGATCGAATGGCTGAATTCACTTCCAGTCCGCTCGTTGATGTAAGCCTCGATCTGCTGCCAGTAATTTCCGTCATCCCGGATCTTCTTACAATACGTGCAGATCGGCATCAGCTCCTCGAGCTGCCGCACCTGTGTAGTGTAACGAAGGATACGCTCTGCCACGCGCAGCCGGGTCCACAATTCAGTTAAGTCCAGCGGCTTCGTCAGGAAGTCGTCCACGCCCGCGTCGGCTGCCGCACGCTGGTTCTCTTCCGTCGCATCACTGCTCGTCAGAAGGATGAAGTAGGCGTATTCCCCGCCGATGCGCGCACGAACCCGCCGGCAAAGCCCCAAGCCATCCAGGCGCGGCATCATCCAATCACTTACCACTACACGGATCGGTTCGCGCTCCAACAACGACCACGCGGATTCTCCGTCCCCCGCCTCCAAAACCTCGTGGCCCAACCGATGCAAAGCCTGGCGCAACACCGCGCGAGATACCGGATCGTCTTCGACAGCGAGGATTTTCACTGAATAGCGAGCGTGGGACGGAACGCCTTCCTCAGGCAATGGGGAAAATACGGTTCCGCTCCCGCGCCTCCGAAATCCGGCCGTCCATGGATCATCCAGCCGGCCGTGCACCCCGCGGCGCCTCGGCCACGATACGCGCCACCAACGCGAGAAACTCCGACCAGTCGATCGGTTTCCTCATCACCTCTTCCGCCCCCGCCGCACGCGCCTTCACCAACACATCCCGATCCAGCGTCGCGGCCGTCAGCACAATCGGTATTCGCCGCACCCTCTCGTCCCGCTTGAACGCTTCACAGGTTGCATAGCCCTTATCGTCACCGCCGCCGACCGCGAGCAGGACAAGATCCACGGTCGTCTCCCCCGCGATCGTAAGCCCGGCCTCCCCGTCGGCCGCGACCAACACCGAATGCCCAAATCGCGGCACGCAATACGACATCGCCTCGCGAAACCCCTCATAGCCGTCGATCACCAGCACGACCGCCATGACGTCAATCACCCCCTCTCGCCAACCGCGCCGATTCCTGCTCGATCCATTGCCGCAACCCCTCCGCGACATCGCGGCACGCCCTTCGCGCCAGACCCGGCGACTGCATCCGCTCCACTCTCCGGCAGATGGCCCGTAATGTCTCCAGCAAACGCACCCGTTGCCGCCGCCGTTCATCGCCGGCCTCGCCGCCTTCCACGCGAATGAACTTTTTTTGCATCAATCCATTTCTTGTAGTCGACTAATTTTTGTCAACTCTACCTCTCGCCTCGTTGCCAGCTCGTTGACACCGCGCCGCTCTCGTCGCTACTCCATGCGAATGGATTACACGCAGCTGTTCCGAAATTTGCGGGAAGCGCGTGGCCTCACCCTGGAACAACTCGCCGCGGCCGCTGAAGTTCACCGCAATACCGTGGTCAACATCGAGAGCGGCCGCCCGGTGAAATTTAAGACCATCGCCCTCCTGATGCAGCAGATGGGCCACCCCCTCGACTCCGCGGAGATGAAAAGCATCGCCTTGCTCTGGCTCGAAGCGGTGAGCGGGATCCCTTTTTCCCACCCCGAATCGACCACCACCGCCGTTCATGCCATTGAGCAGTTTCGCGCGCCGGCTCGCTTGGCCGCCCAACGCCTCCACGAGGCTGTGACCAATGCCGGCCTGAACCCCCAGCAAACCGAATCGCTTATCTTCGCCACGCAGCACCCCGACGTCCTCGGTATCATCCAAAACGTGCGCGATTTCGCGGAGGGTTTTGGCACCGCGCAGCCGTCGAAGCCTCTGCTCGAGGCCGCCGAAGATCCCGGCACCTACGGCGAGCCGCGGTGATCCCCGGGCGGTGTGCGCCTGCCCTTCCTCCGCTCCTGACCGGCATCGTCGCCGGCGTTACGCCTCGTCCCCCCCTGTCCTAACCCGCATCCGTCACACCCATGATGAAGAAAACGATTGGTCACAGAGCGCACAGAACTCCGGCACAGAGTTCACCGAGGAGAATTCACCGATCCTATCTGGCCTCCCCTTCCAATCCGCCTCGTTTTCGCAACAAACGCATCCAACACCTTGTAGCCTCCTGCTGCCTCTGGGTCAGAGCTCAGTGTCCTCTGTGAACCATGACTTGGTTGATTCGAGTGTGACGTATCCGGGCTAAAACATCTCCTCGACCAGCGGAAACGTGGTTTCCAGTCGCCGTCCCGTCGCGTTCAACTCTTCCAGCAACCTCGGGATCGCAGCCCATTCGCCGGCCAGCGCCGCGCGCTCGAGCGTAAGCAGCGTCTCACGCATTTCGCGCGCTCCGATAATCGCCGCACTTCCGGCAAACGCGTGCGCGAGCTGCGCCAGTGCGGCCCCGTTCCTCGCCGTCAGCAACCGTCCCAACGCCGCCTGACGCTCCGGTTCCTCGCGGCAAAACGTCGCGACCAGCTCCGGGACCAGCCTCGACCCTTCGCGCCCGGGCACACCCCGCAGATTCTCCAGCACCGACACATCGAGCACGTTCCGGTCGATCTCCACCTTGCTCCGCTCCGGTGTCGGCCCCACCACTGCGCCCGCCGCCGCTCCGTCGCGGACGCCATTCCTCGCCAACGCATCGCTCAACTCCTGCGTGCGGACCGGTTTCGTGAGATAATCATCCATTCCCGCCGCCAGACATTTCGCTCGGTCCCCCGACATCGCATACGCCGTCAACGCGATGATCGGCACCTTCGGTTCCAGCACCCCTTCCTCCCCCGCCCGTATCCGCCGCGTTGTCTCATACCCGTCCAGCTCCGGCATCTGGCAGTCCATCAACACCGCGTCGAAGCGCTCGTGCGCCAGCCGCCGCAACGCTTCCCGCCCGTTCGAAGCACACTCCACCGAATGGCCCATTTGCGCCGCCAGCAGCTGGATCACCTGCTGATTCGTCGGGTTATCCTCTGCGAGGAGCAAACGCAGCGGCCGGCTCGTCGGGCTCGGCACCGCCGGCGCGATCACCGGCGCCACCGCAGACCCGTGAAATACCCGCAACAAGCATCGATGCAGCTGCGCTTCCCGCACCGGCTTGCTCAACATCGCAGCGAAATTCGCCCCGGCCAATGCCGCATCGCTCGTCGTCAGGTCCGATGACGACAACATGATCAGGGGTAATGCCCGCAATCCCTCGGCCTCCCGGATCGCCTGCGCCAGCGCCAGCCCGTCCATGTCCGGCATCTGCCAGTCCAGCAACGCCACGTGATAAGGCGAACCCAGCTCGACGCCCGAACGCAACAACGCCAGCCCCTCCGCCCCGCTCTCCGCCGCCTCCGCTCGGATGCCGAAACGCGCCAGCTGCGTCAGCACGATCTGCCGGTTCACCGCGTTGTCGTCGACCACCAGCACGCGCACCGTCGGTGGCAGCAGTTCCGGCGCCGGCGCCCGGGCCGGTCGCCGCGGCAACTCGAGTTCGAACCAAAACTTCGAGCCCTTCCCCGGCTCGCTCTCGAAACCGATGTCCCCGCCCATCAGCTCCACCAACTGCCGCGAAATCGCCAGCCCGAGGCCCGTGCCCCCATACCGCCGGGTCGTCGTGCCATCCGCCTGCGTAAACGGCTCGAACAACTTCGCCTGGATCTCCTCCGGAATGCCCACGCCCGTATCGCTCACCCGGATGCGGAAGCACGCCCGCTCCGCCGTATGATGCATCTGCTCGACGCGCACCACCACCTCCCCCGCCTCGGTGAACTTGATCGCATTGCCCACCAGGTTCGTCAGCACCTGCCCGATGCGGCCGGCGTCTCCGACGAGTGGATACGAGAGCTGCGCGTCGAAATCACACGCCAGTTCCAGCCGCTTCGCGTCCGCCCGCGGCGCCAGCAGCGCCAGCGTCTCCTCCACCACCTGGCGCAGCTCGAATTCCGCCGGCTCCAGCCGCAGCTTTCCCGCCTCGATCTTAGAGAAATCCAGGACGTCGTTGATGATCGCCAGCAGGCTCTCCGCGCTACGCAGGATCACGCCGCCCATGTGTTGCTGCGCCGGCGTCAGGGTGGTGTCGACCAGCAGCGTCGCCATCCCGATGATGCCGTTCATCGGCGTGCGGATTTCGTGGCTCATCGTCGCCACGAACTCCGACTTCAGCCGCGACGCCGTCAGCGCCTCGTCCCGCGCCTGCGCCAGTTTGTCCTCCAGCCGCTTGCGCTCGGTGATGTCCTCGATCTGCGCGATGAAATGCGCCGGCGCTCCCGCCGCGTCGCGCACGAGCGATCCCGTCAGACGAATCCACACGGGGTGTCCATCGCGGTGCACCAGGCGTTTCTCCAGCTGATAAAAACGCTTCCGCCCCTCCAGTAGATCGCGCGCATGGCCGTGATCCGCCGCGAGATCATCCGGATGCGTCAGGTCGCGCGAATTGCCGCGCAACAGGTCGCGCTCCGTGTATCCAACAATCTCGCACAACGCGCGGTTCACCCGCAGCCACCGTCCTTCCAACGCCACGATCGCCATCCCGATCCCCGCAAATTCGAACGCATGCCGGAAGCGCTCCTCGCTCTCCTGCAACACCGCCTCCGTCTCTTTCTGCTTCGTGATGTCGATCGCCACGCCCACCAGCCAGAAGTGGCCCGCTTGCGGCTGCGTGATGGCCACCGATTCCTGCATCCACGTGACCGTCCCCCGATGCGGCACGCGAAATTCCTGCACATAACCCGCCGCCCCCTGCGCCATCGCCTCACGACTCCGGCGGTTCATTTCCTCCCGCTCCGGAA
The DNA here is from genome assembly GCA_023430825.1 of Verrucomicrobiota bacterium. Classification (GTDB taxonomy): domain Bacteria; phylum Verrucomicrobiota; class Verrucomicrobiia; order Opitutales; family Opitutaceae; genus Opitutus. Next base: position 9,537 of record JAEYYL010000285.1, read on the forward strand.
TCTCGAACTGATACCACAGCCCCGCGCCTTGCACCCCATCGCCTTCGTTGAACAACCGGCGATACAGCCCCGAGGGATAAATCGTGAAACGCCAGTCCCAGTCCTTTTTCGTCACAGCCACTTTCGCCTCCCATACCAGGCAGTCCGCATGCGCCAGCACCCGGCGCAGCCGCTCCTCGCTCGCGATCACCGCCGCCTCCGCCTTTTTCCGCTCCGTCAAATCCTGCGCGATGCATAGGAACCCGCTGATCGCCCCCGCTTCGTCCCGCTGCGCCGTGATCGCCAGCAAAACCGGCAGCCGCCGCCCATCCTTGCGCACATACGTCCACTCCCGCTCATCCACCTCTCCCCGCCGCGCCAGCGCCACCAGCGACTCCAGCCCCGGCGGCACCATCCGCCCCAACCGCTCTCCCACCTCCGTCGCCCGCGCCTCGAGTTCCGTCGGCAAATGAAAAACCTCCGGCGTCGCGGTGCCGACCAGCTCATGACTCGCATAACCCAGCATCTTCTCCGCCCCCGCGTTGAACGTCGCGATCGTGCCATCCGGCGTCATGCTGATAAAACTGTAGATCGTCCCATCCAGCACCGCGCGGTGCAGCCGGTTGCCCGCCTCGAGCCGACTGCGCATCTCCTCCATCGCCGCCGCGCGCTCGCTCTCCCGCCGCGCCTCCTGCCGCCGCATCGCCTGCCCGCGCCACACCAGGGCCGCCACCGCCGCCGACGCCCCGCCGAATCCCATCACCGCCCAAGTCCACGGCGAGAAATCGCCCGCCACCGCTGTCATCATCCGCTGCCCCGCAGCCGTGCCAAACACCCCCCCGCTCGCCGCCAACCCGGCCATCAGCACCGCGCCGGGAACCGCCCACCGTCGCACCGCACCAGCGATCGAGCTCGAGTCCGACGCGCTCATCGTGACTCCACGACCCCACCATCCGTTGAAGCGAAGGAAGAAAACATAGGAAACGCACGTGTAGTGCGCCTCTCGCACCCGAAACGCAAGCGCTCTGCTACTTCCCCAGCGCCACCGCCAGTGCCGCCGGATTATTTACCGGCGCCTGACAACTGAACGCCTCGCACACATACGCCGTCGCCCGCCCGTCCACCGGTCGCATTTCCGCCATCCACGGCGCTCGCTCCGCCAGCCACGCCTGCGCTGCGCCCGCGTCCGCCGCGAGCACCACCCGCCTCGGCCCAAGCCGAGCCTGCACCACCGCCGCCATCGCGCGAAACTCCTCCGCTTGCGGATCGCCCGCGATCACCACATGACGCGGCGACTCCAGCGCCAGCTCGAGTGCACACAACATCTGCGGCATCGCCTGCGGCGTCTGCGTCCACTGCGCCCGAAATGCCGCGATTGTTCGCCGGCCGCGCTCCGTATAGCCGTCCCCCGCCGCCGCGCCGGGGGCATCGAACACCGCACCCAACCGTAACAAATTCGCCGCCGCCACCGAACTCGCGGCCGGCTCCGCCCCGTCGTAATCCTCCTTCAACCGCAACACGATGCTCGCATCGCCCGCCTGCGAATTGAAATACCCGCCGCGCTCCCCGTCCCAAAACCGCTCGTCCATCGCCGCCTGCAGCCGCACCGCCCACTGCAGCCAGCGCACCTCGAAACCCGCTTCGTAAAGATCCAGCAGCCCCTGCACGAGAAACGCATAATCCTCCGCAAATCCCTCCGCCGCGCCGCGCCCCTCGCGCCATGCGCGAAACAACACGCCGCGCGTTTCGTCGAACAACTCCGCGCGCAAAAACTCCGCCGTCCGCGTCGCCGCGCCGAGCAAACGTTCCCGTTCCGCCGGCGCCTCGGCCAGGACCTGCGCGCCTTTCGCCAACGCCGAAATCATCAACCCATTCCATGCCGTGATGACCTTGTCGTCGCACAACGGCCGCGGCCGCCGCTCGCGCACCTCGCGCAGCTTTTCGAGGCACGCGACGAGCCGTGCGTTCGCCGTTTCCAACTCCAACCCAAACGCCCGCGCCGTCGCCGCGAGCGTCTGTCGCTGCGCCAGGAGGTTCTTCCCCTTCAACTCGCCGTGCGGATCGAGTTCCGCTGGCACGTTCCCCTCCGTCGCGACGCCGTAATGCGCCGCAAACAGCGGCGCATCCGCCCCCAGCGCCGCCGCGATCTCAACCTGCGTCCAAACATAAAACGCCCCCTCCCTCTTCCGCCCCCCGTGTTCCATCCCCTGTCCTCCGTCCTCTGTTTTCCATCCTCCGTCCTCCGTCCTCTGCGCCCCGTCCTCCGAATCCGCATCCTCCGCCGAGTAAAATCCGCCGCCCGGATGCGCGAGATCGCGTAGCACATATTCGAATACATCCCGCGCCATCCACGCGTAGCGCTCGTCGCCCGTCGCCTGCTTCGCCTCGAGCGCGTTCACCGCGATCTGCGCCTGGTCATAGAGCATCTTTTCGAAGTGCGGCACGAACCAGCCTTCGTCGACCGAGTAGCGGTGATATCCGCCGCCCACGTGATCGTGCAGCCCCCCGCGCGCCATCGCCTGCAAGGTCGCCGTCGCCAGCTTCACCGCCTCGGCCCCCGCCTCGCTCGTCACCCCCTGCAACGCCGCCGCGCGAAACAAAAAGCCGAGATTGCTCGCCCGCGGAAATTTCGGCGCGCCGCCGAACCCGCCGTGCCCGGGATCGAACGCCTCGTAGAAATACTGAAAGCACTTCTCGAACGCCGCCGCCCCGCTCTCCAGCAAACTCGCCCCACCGCTCCTGTCCCCCGTCCTCCGTTCTCCGTTTTCCGTCCTCTGTCCTCCGCCTTCTGTCTTCCGTCCTCCGTCCTCCGCCCCCCGCTCTCCGTATTCCCGCAAAACCCCGATCACCCGTTCGCCTTCGGCCACGAGTTTCTCCCGCTCCTCCGCCCAGCCTTTCGCAATCGCGCGCAAAATCGACCCGAACCCCGCGCGCCCACCCCGATCCTCCGGCGGAAAATACGTCCCGCCGAAAAACGGCTTCAGCTCCGGCGTCAGCCACGCGCTCAACGGCCACCCGCCATGCCCCGTCATCGCTTGCACGTAGGTCATGTAAACCTTGTCCACATCCGGCCGCTCCTCGCGATCGACCTTGATCGACACGAACGACGCATTGAGCACCGCCGCGACGTCCGCGTTCTCGAACGACTCGTGCGCCATCACGTGACACCAATGACACGTTGCATATCCGATGCTCAAAAAAATCGGCTTCTGCTCCGCGCGCGCCTTCGCAAACGCCGCCTCGCCCCACGGCAGCCAGTCGACGGGGTTGTCCGCATGTTGCAGCAGGTAGGGCGACTTTTCGTGAGCGAGGGCGTTGGGCATGATGGAAACGAAGCACCAAACACACCTCCGCCGCCAGCGCCAGCCGCGTTCCCATCTCAGCACTCAGGTTCTCGGCCGCGCACCGCCCTGCATTGCGGAGTCTCTCACCCGCCACCCGCCGCGGCGCGCAATCGCCCCACGAGCCGCAAGGTGCGTCGCCGCGCGCCTTCCGTCGTCAGGTGAAAACCCGTGTCGTAGAAATCCTCCGCATCGAAAATCGCGTCGTCCACCGTTCCGACCTCCCGCCAACCCGCCACGCCGAGCCGTTCGCGAATCGCGTTCAAATTCGCCCGAACCACCGGCGCTTCGAAGTCGATACCCGTATGCCGCTCGAACGGCGGCCAGGTGAAAACGCAGTCAACCCCCCGCGACCGCAGCCGCCGCGCGACCTCCGTCAGGTCCCGCCCAACTCCCGGCGCCCACTCCTGCCGCTCGCTCAACCCGTAGTCTTCGCGCCGGTGCTCCTCGGCTTCCCGCACGCGGCTGAAATCGCCCTGCGGACCAATTTCGAGATAGTTGTAGTATCCCGGCACCTCGCCCGTGAACGTTCCTGCCCATCGCGCGCGAAGATTCGTCATCAACTCTTCCGCCGGCGCTCCCTCGAACATTTCGCCCGCCGCGGCCTTCGCAATCAACCGCGCCACCACGTGCGAAGGCGGGATCGCCCCCAACAGCTCCCAGCGCTGACGCCCGCTCGCCTTCGCCCACGCTTCCGGCGCAAGCGTCCCGAGGCTGCTCGCCCCAAACGTCGTCGGCCCGGCCCGCCAGTAGTGCACCAGCTCCGCCGCCAGCAGCACCGTGTCGCCGCTCCGCGCGAGCCGTTCGACCTGCTCCAACTGAAACCACAGCGGCACGTCCGCATGCGCGCCGAGATTCACCACCGGCTGCCCAACCGCTTCCGCCAGCAAACCGCTCTCGAACCCGAACCACGCGCTCGAACCGCCCACGATCAGCCAACGCGGCGACTCCGTTTCCTCCGCCAGCCGCAACTTGACGAGATGAATGTCGCGCAATGGATCGATCGGCCGGATCGGTTGTGACCACCCCGCAACGAACGCCGCAAGATACGAGACCGCCAGCGCTCCGAACACCCCGACACTCACGAGTAGAAAGCGGAACGCGCTCATGGTCAGAAACGAAAATAGATGAACGTCGAAGGCGTCACCGCGATCCCCTGCAGGATCACCGCCACCAGCAAGCCGCCGACCACGACCGCCTTCACCGTCGAGAACCGCGCCCGTCCCGTCTCGAGATTCCACAGCCAGCGCACCGCCGGCGGCGCGCAGGCCGTGAGCGCAAACGCCAACGCCAGCATGGACAACTGCGCTGTCCCCCGCCCGAACAACACGTCACGCCATTCCAGCCCCGTCGAGGCCACCGGCGTCCGCCAGTCCATGTAACCAAAAAATTCATACAAATGCCGGTATTCCGGCAGCGGTCGGTTCGCCTGTATCCACGACACCACGCCGCTCGTGCCCGGCGACCACGCGCCGTTCAACCCGAACATCGCGCGAAACACCCGTCCCGCCGTGGCGAAGTCAGGACTGCGAAAACACACCCACGCGCTCGCCACCACGAAGAACGTCACCACCCACCCCGCCGCCGGCCACAGCCGCCGCCGCTGGCGCCGCCACAGATGGTTCACCGTCAGCGCCACCCCATGGATTGCCCCCCACGCCACAAAGGTCCACGCCGCCCCGTGCCACAACCCGCCCAGCACCATCGTCACCGCCAGGCTCCGCGCCTGCCGCACCGCCCCGCCACGGCTTCCCCCGAGCGGAATGTAGAGGTAATCGCGCAGAAACCGCGACAGCGTCATGTGCCACCGCCGCCAGAACTCGATGATGCTCGTCGCCCGGTAAGGCGCCGCGAAATTCTCCGGCAGCGTGATGCCGAACAGCAGCGCCAGCCCGATCGCCATGTCCGAGTAGGCCGAAAAATCGAAATAGATTTGGAACGTGTAAGCCAGCACCCCGAGCCACGCATCCACCGCACCCAGCACCCGCTCCACCGCAAAATGACCGAAGATGCGATCCGCCTCCTTCGCGAAGACATCCGCCAGCAAAAGCTTCTTCGCCAGCCCCAATACGAAGATCGCCCCGCCGCCGACCATCCGCTCCGTCCGCCACCGCCCGAATTCCGACCCGCCGAGCTGCGGAAAAAATTCCGTGTGATGCACGATCGGTCCCGCGATCAATTGCGGGAAAAAAGTCACGAACAGCGCGTAATCCGACAGGCGCTGCACGCTGAAATACCCGCGCCACGCATCGACGAGATACGCGATCTTCTGAAACGTGAAAAACGAAATGCCCAGCGGCAATACGACCGCGTGCCAGCCCAACTCCCAGCCCGTGAGCCCCTCGATCGTCTCCGCCGCGAACAGCGAATACTTGAACCACGCCAGCAGCCCCAGGTTCAGCACAAGGCCTCCGACCAGCAGCGCCCGCCCGGCCCTCGTGCCCCGCCGCGCGATCACGCCACCTGCGATGAGATAGTTCGCCGCGATCGATCCCAGCAACACCACCAGATGTCCCGGCCGCGACCAGCCGTAGAAAATCAGCGACGCCACCACGAGCACCCACAACGCCCACCGCGTTCCTCCAAATCGCGCCGCGGCATAAAACAAAATCACCACCGGCAACAGAAACGCCCAGACAAAGGTCGCGGATTGAAAAAGCATGCCGGTGCCCGCCGAAGCTAGTCGCCGACCCCGCACTTGCTAGGCAAAATCCCTGCCGCAACCTTTCACCCGCCCCAAACGACCTCCACTCATCACCTCATGAGCACCCCACGCATCCTCGTCACCGGCGGCAGCGGCAAAGTCGGCCACTGGCTCGTCAAACACCTCCTCGAATCCGGCTACGAGGTCGTCAACGTCGACACCCGCCGCCCCGCCGTCGCCCAGTGCCGCACCATCGTCGCCGACCTCACGCAACTCGGGCAGGTCGTGTCCGCCTTCTCTCCTTTCGGCACCGGCGACCGCCGCCCCTACGTCGGCGTCATCCACATGGCCGCCATTCCGCGCGCCCACGAATCGCCCAACGACGAGATCTTCCGCGTCAACACGCTCAGCACCTACAACGTCCTCGAAGCCTGCGCGGTTCTCAACATCCGCAAGGCCGCCATCGCCTCCAGCGAATCCTCCTACGGCCTCTGCTTCGCGTCCGAATTTTTCGCGCCGAAATATCTCCCCGTCGACGAAGCCCACCCGCAACTTCCCGAGGACGCCTACGGCCTCAGCAAGGTCGTCAACGAACTCACCGCCGACAGCTTTCACCGCCGCACCGGCATGCAGATCGTCTCGCTCCGGATCGGCAACGTCCTCAGCCCCGAAGACCACGCGCCCGTCCGCGCCACGTATCCAAATCCTGAACACCGACTGCGCAATCTCTGGTCCTACATCGACGCCCGCGACCTCGCCATCGTCTGCCGCCTCTGCATCGAGAAAGACAACCTCGGCTGCCAGCCGCTCATCGTCAGCGCCGACGACACGTCATCCGACCGCCCCTCCGCCGCGTTGATCAAGCAGTTCCTCCCGTCCGTCACCGACCTCCGCCGCCCTTTCACCGCCCGCGAACCGCTCCTCGCCAACGACCGAGCAAAATCCCTCCTCGGCTGGCAGCAGCAATACTTCCTGTAGCAGGAACCCCGGCGTCCCCGCCGGGCTTGACCGCCCCCCGTTCACCCCCGCGACCGCTTCAGCGCCTCCGCCTCCTCCAGCGTCCGCGGCCAGTCGCTTTTCAACAACCGCGATAGCGAACGATCCGCGAGCAGCTTCCCGCCCGTCTGGCAGCGCGGACAATAATTCACCTCGTTCTCCGCATACACGATCCGCTGCACCGCCGTGCCGCACACCGGGCACGGTTTCCCGAATTTTCCGTGCACGGCCATCTCGGGCCGAAACGCCGTCACTTTCTCCGGAAACTTCTCCCGCGCCTCACCGCTCAACCGCTCCGTCCACGCGCGCAACACCTCTCGCGTCGCAGCGTGCAACCGTCCGATCTCCCCCTCCGTGAGCTTCTGGGTGAGCTTCACCGGCGACAGCCGTGCCGCATGCAGGATCTCGTCCGAATACGCATTCCCGATTCCGCTGAACACGTGCGGATCGGTCAGCGAGCGCTTCAGCGTGTGATTTTCCTTTGTCAGCGCCGCACCGAATTCCTCCACCGTGGCCGTCATTACATCGATCCCGCCCGGATCGTGCGCCGCGAGCCCCGCCTCGTCCTCGACCACGTGCAACGCCGCGCGCCGCTTCGTGCCGGCCTCCGTCAGCGTCAACGTCCCATTCGCGAACAGAAACGTGGCAAGCGCGTTTCGCCCCGCCGGCTTCGCCCCCGTATCCGCCCACTGGAGACGCCCCGCCACCATCAAATGCAGCACGAGCCAGCGCCCGCCCTCGAAGCCAAACGCGATGCGCTTCCCGATTCGGCGCAACGCCTCCACCCTGCGCCCTTCGAGCGATTCGATCGGCGGCCGCGCCGTCCGCAGCACGAATAGGTCGAGCAACCGGATCTTCTCGAGCACGCGTCCCACCACGCGCCGCTCCAGCGACTCGATATAAACCGCGATGTCACGCAGCTCCGGCATCGCGACGGTGTGCGCTAAAAATTCGCGTAACGCTAACCGATTCCGAAGGTAGGAGCCTGCTTGCAGGCGATTGCGCGCGTCGAACGCCGGTGACGCATCCTCTCGCCTGCAAGCAGGCTCCTACCCCTCAACTTGGAACCCGGAACCCGGAACCGCGGGGGCCCGGCGCCCCGGCGCCCC
>JAEYYL010000308.1 GCA_023430825.1 Verrucomicrobiota bacterium
CTCAACCGCCCAGCGGGCGGCGGCGCGCCGCTCCCTCGGCCGACTCCACCGCTGGCAGCGTCGCGATCTGCGCCGCCAGCACGTCGCCGGCGGCGTCGTCCGGCAACGCCACCACCGCCATGCGGCGGATTTCCGCATTCGTCGCATCGCGCTTCAGGAAATCCGCCTGCCGCACCTCCGGCATCCGACGGATTTTCTCCAGCGCGGCATCGCGCTCGCACGGCGTGGACTCGGGCCTGAAGCTGACGCTGAGGTGTTGCACGGTCGGGCCGAACCTAGGCGAGCAACCGGAACAAGTTCAAGCGGCCGGCGCCGTAATCCGGGTGCTCCGCCCGACCCTGCATGCCCGGGACTTTGTCGGCCGACGCCTTCAAGCGCGCGAGCACCTGATCCGGCGCGATCCCGGGATGCTTCGCGTGCAACAACGCCGCGGCGGCGGCCCCGTGCGGCGCCGCCATCGACGTGCCATCCCACGTCGCATAGTCGGTGTCGCGCTTGGCCGGCACGCCAGTCACCGGCTTCCCATTTTCGTAGCGCACCTGAAAGCCCGTCTGCCCCGGGTAGGTGGGCAACGTCGACCAGATGTCCTGCCCCGGCGCCACCAGCGCAATGTGTGAACCGCGGTTCGAGAACGAAGCCACCTCGTCCTTGATGTTGGTCGCGCCCACGGCGATGACACCCGGGATCGCCGCGGGATAAGACGTCGGGCTGCCCGACGCACGCGAGTTGCCCATCGCCGCCACGACCGTGATCCCCGACGACAGCAGCGCATCGAAAAGCCGGCGCTCGTTGAAATCCGGCAGACCCGTGCCGCCGATGCTGAGGTTCACCACCTGGATGCCGCCATCCACGCAATCGGCGAGCGCACGGTGATACATGACCGTGTCGGTGAAATAATGAAAATACCCGCCGTAGTAGTCGGGTTCGTCGTCGAAAATCTTCCAGGCATGGATTTCGCAGGCACACACGCCATTGATCCCGAGTTCGTTGCCGATGGTGGCCGCGATCGTGCCGGCAACATGCGTGCCGTGCCCGATGTAGTCCTTCGGCCCGGAGGGAGCGGTGCCGTGCGGATGCGCATAAACATAATGCTTCACCGCCGCCGCGAGATCCGGGTGAGCGGCGTCGATCCCTGTATCCAGCACGGCGACGCGCACGGCATTCGCGTCCTGAAAGCCGGGGCGAGTCCGCGCCTCCGCCCAGCGGATGCGGGCGAGATTCCACATCGGGCTGATCGGCGGAGTGGCGGCGGGCGCGGTCGCACCTGCTGCTGCCGGAGCGTCGGCACGACGACGCCGCGCGCACCAGTAGCGCACCGGCACGCGGCTCGCCGCCTCCACTTCCGGATCGGCGGCGAGTTCCTGGCAAAGCGCATCGGGATCGGCGCCGTGCTCGAGCTCCACCAGACTCACGCCGGCATTGGCATCGGGTTTTGCAACGGGCCGCGCCGCGGCGGCAAGGCTGGCAAACGCGTGGGACGGGCCCGCATCGCTCGCCGCCAACTCGGCGCGGGGCGATAGCGGCGTCACGCGTCTGATCTGGCCGCCGCGTTCGAGCCGGTGCAACGCACTGAGGCCCGGCAACGAGCGCGCCGCCGCCGTGAACATCGCGGGCGCGGCGCCCGCCAGCTCCAGGGATTCCACGGCGCCGGGCCGCAGCTTGAGCAGAACCTGGTCGGGATGATAGGCGGGAATCGCACCGCCGGAGATCGAGGAGGATTTCATGGAGTTCGCAGGTTGAGTTAAAAATCGACGCCGAGCTGGACGTAGAAGCCGGCCTTGAACGCGACGCGCACGTTCAAGTCCTCCGCCTTCGCCAGCGTCGCGCCGACGGTTTGGCCGCCGCCCAGTTCGCGCCGCTGTTGATAGATGAGACCGGCCGCCAGCGTGAATTTCTCGAAGGCGAAGAAGCCTGCGCCGGCAAAAAGCGCATGAGCGTCCTTCGCCGGCGACGCGCCGATCTGGCCAAACCATTTTACGCCCTCGTGGAAAAAGCGGTCGGGATAAATGTTCAACGCCACCGCGCCGCCGACCTCGTTGTAGTCGGCGGACTTTTCCGTAATCGTCAGCGTGCCGTCGGCTGCCGTGGCGACACTGTAGTCGGGATTGCGGACAAAACTGTAGATCAGCCCGGCGCCGATCCGGTAGTGAAACGACTGCGCCGGCGAGATGACGAAATTATACGTGCCCGCGAAACTCGCCTGCTCCGCCTTGACCGCCGGATCGTTGGCGTAGGCCGGGTTGGGCGCGATGATGACCGGCTGCGTGATGTCTTTCTGCGCGTCCACCGTCACTGTCGCAACCAAACGCCCCGGGCGGTCCTGCAGATAAGCTTTATAGTCGGCGACGAAGGCGCGCACGCCATCGCGGAGTATGGCGAGTCGCTGCCGAACGTCGAAAACGGGCCGCAAAGGCGCGAAAGCTTGCCAGAAATCCTCCGCCGTCATCCGGGTCAGCGAACCGTCGTCGTAACTGACGATGATCAAAGGAGACTGAAGCCTGAGCATCGCGATCTCCACTTCGCCGAAGAACGCCAGCAGTTGGTCGATCGTCCCAAGCAATCCCTCCACCTCGACGGGATTGAAATCAGCGTCGGTGAGCGGACGAGTCAGCGACAAGCTCGGGAGGTTGACGATCGTCCCGAGGGCGGTGGCGAGCTCACTCGCTGCCTTGCGACCTTCCTCGAATTTCACGGTGACGCCTCCTGCCGACACGCTCTCCGCAACACGCTGGATCGCGACGGCCTCAGTCTTCGAAGGTGTTGCCGCCGGTTGCTTGAATATCCCCGCCAGCGCCTCGGCCAGTTTCTTCAACGCCTCGTAATCGGCGGTGTAGGCCTCGGTGCGTTCGCCCAGCTTGTAGGTGAAAACAAAATTGTTCGGGTCGGTGACGATGAGTTTTACATCGTCCTTGGGGCGCGCCCGCAACGGGATGGCGTCGCCGGGTTTGTAGCGCCGCTGGCGTCCGTATTGCTCGACGGAGATCTCCCCCGCCTTCTCGCGGTGTTTGATCCTCGCGTCGGAGGACTCCAGCGTGCGCTGGGCCGGGAGCGTGAACGGGGCGGCGAACGTGACGCCGGCGACGAGAACGGCGCGAAAAGCGCGTGAGGTCGGGGATGAGTTCATGGGAGGGAAACGGCGAGCCGGGTGAGGTGGAAAGGAAGGGCTTGCCCGCTATACTCCCGGATTTGCGTGCGCCGATTACGCATGCGGCCGCATTTCTTGCGGAAATTCCGTTCTGCGCCCCCCGGCGAAATTTCTGCTTCCGTTTTCGACCGCGGCGCCTACCGTCTCGCGTTTCTGCACCGGAGAGGTGGCAGAGTGGTCTATCGCACCGCACTCGAAATGCGGAGTGTCGAAAGGCACCGTGGGTTCGAATCCCACCCTCTCCGCCAGTGCACCGCCAAAGGGATGACCGCCGTCGCGGGGTTGAACCGCGTGTGCCCCTGCCCTCGCGCTTCGCCGCGTTCTCGCGCTTCTCCCGCGTTTGCGTTGCCGCGCCCGTCGGCCTCAGCCTCCTGCTTCTGCTGGCCACCGCCGCCCACCCCGCCCCGCGGCCCTCGCCTCGGCTCACGGCCCGACCGGGCGCGCCAACGGAAGAACCCGTCCACGGCCTCCACGACCTCGGATTGGCCAGGCGGCGCGACGGCTTCGTGTATGTGCCCGACAACTACGACCCGTCCCGGCCGAGCCCGCTGCTGGTCCTGCTTCACGGCGCCGGCGGCGCCGCTAAATCCGCGTGGACGCCCTATACCGCCCTGGCCGGCCCGCGCGGCCTCATCCTGCTCGCGATCGATTCGCGCTCGCATCGCACATGGGACATCCTCCTCGGCGCCTGGGGGCCCGACGTCGCGTTCATCGACCAGGCGCTGATTCGCGTCTTTGCGCGCTACCACATCGACGCCTCACGCGTGGCGATCGCGGGGTTCTCCGACGGTGCGTCCTATGCCCTGTCCCTCGGTGCCGCCAACGGCGACCTCTTCACCCACGTGATCGCGTTCGCCCCGGGCTCCATCCGACCCGTCAGACCCCGCAGCCGCCCACGCCTCTTCGTTTCCCACGGCACCAACGACGCCGTCCTCCCTTTCCGCTCCACTCGCGAGGGCATCGTTCCGACGCTGCGCCAGGCCGGCTACGATGTCACGTTTCGGGAAACGAATCTCGGCCACGAAGTCAGCTGGGACCTCTCCATCGAAATGCTCGCGTGGTTCCTCGATCGATGAACCGCGGTCCGGCCGCGTCGCCCCACCTCAGCGAGAGTCGCCGAGGTAGAACTCGAGCTTCTCCGCGCTCAACACCGGTTCCGCCGCCACCTCGCGGCCGAGCCGCAGGAGCTGGCCGTTGTCGTCCGGCCAGTGCGGCAATCCCGGCCCATTCGGATCGCCGGTGTTGATGAAGTTCACCCAATAACTTGCGACCTGCGCCGCCAGCCGCCGGTCAATCTCCTCCCACGGACGGTTCATCAGCCGGAGATTGTCGAACGTATAGGGCAGCTCGCCCGAATGAAATGCCTGATACTCCGGATGCTCCGGCCACGGAATCGCCCGGTCGAAATAATAACCCCAGTCCTTCGCCCGCCCGTGCCGCGCGCGCAGCGCCGTCCATCCCTGCAGCTCCGCCCGCGCAGCGTCGCGGCGCCACTCCTTCTGCGCCTCGCCCGCCTCGGCGTCGTTGGAAACCGGATACAACGCCGCGAACGCCGCCGCGCGGTCGCCGAACTCCTTCGCCGCCTGCGCCGCGAACCCGTCCACCGTCGACACCCCGTAGCCCTGCTGCGAACTCGTCTCGTCCGCCGTCCAACCCGTCAGCAGCGGCACGTCGATCTGCCCGCCCCGCTCGTGCGCCGCCGTCACCGCCTCCGGCACGATCCAGCCATCCACGATCGGACGGAAGCGCACCTCCTGCGCCTGATGGCGCGCGAAGAGTTCCGCCGCCGGCAGCGCCCGCAATTCCGCCAGCGTCGGCGCGGCGATCGCCGCCGCGAACCGCGCGCCCTGCCGCTCCGCCTCCGCCAGCGGCAGGCTCGACGCGCGGCGGCGCCACGGTCCGCTCTGCGCAATCGCCCGGTGAAACAGCCCGCGCGCCTCGGGCGAAACGAGCAGGTGGTGCAGCGCTCCGGCGCCCGCGGATTGCCCGCCGACCGTGATCCGCTCGGGATCGCCACCGAACGCCGCGATGTTCTCCCGCACCCACCGCAACGCCGCCAGTTGATCCATCAGCCCGTAGTTGCCGGACGCCCCGTGCGGCGACTCCGCCGTGAGCTCCGGATGGGCGAAAAATCCAAAAACGTTCAGCCGGTAGTTCAACGTCACCACGATCACGCCGCGCTTCGCCAGCCCTTCGCCGTCGTAGAGCAGCACCTCGCCCGAACCGCTGTGGTAGGCGCCGCCATGGATCCAGACGAACACCGCGCGCCGTTCGTCCGCCGAACGCGCCGGCGTCCACACGTTCAACGTGAGGCAGTCCTCGTCCGCCTCGTTGCGAAACATGTATTCCTCCGTCCACGGACCGAACGAGCGCTGGTCCGCCTGCATCGCGCTCGACCCGAACGTATCCGCTTTTCGGACACCCTGCCACGCCGCCGGCGGTTGCGGCGGCCGCCAGCGAAGCGCGCCCACCGGCGGCGCGGCAAACGGGACGCCCTTGAACACAGCGATCGCCGCGTCCTCGCCCGCGACGCCCGCCAGCCGGCCCTGTGCCACGGTCACGCCCGAGACGATCGGATTCGCCGGCTCGGCCGCGAACGCAACGTGAAGGAAAACCAGCATCAAGCCGGCACCGGCGGCCCGCACGCGGGCAAAGGGGGAAAGGGGCATGCCACGAATCACAGGACGCTCCCCCCGCCAGCGCAAGTCCGCCCGCCACGCCCCCGCCCTCCCCCCCCAGTCGTTTGTCATATAATGGATGACAAACCTCCGGGCGCTCCGCGCGGCCAGGGCTTACGTCAAAACGAGCGTATCCACGAGCGCACCGCAATCGCGCCCGGTCTTCCCTCGCCCAAACCGGCTCAGAGATACGCCTTCACCAGCCGCCGCAACACCGGCCGCACCTGCCGCGCCAGCACCGCGTTCGCGAATCCGATCCACGCCACCGGCGTCGTCGTATCCAACGGCGCGCGCAACGCCCGGCCATCCAGTCCTTCCACGATGCCGCCCGCTTCCCGCAGGATCAGCTCCGTGCAGATGTCGTAAGGGTGACACGTCAGCGCCGACGCAAGGCCCAGCTTCGCCAGCACGCGCGGGCGCAAATCGCCCAGCATCCGATCATGGCCCACGAGCAATTCGTAGAGTTGCCCGCCCGTGCTGATGTATTGGTCGTCGAACACGACGGGCAAAGCGTCCTTCCCCGCGTGCAACTCCCGCCACAACGCTTCCTCGAGCTGCGCCGTCAGCGCCTTGCCCTCGGGAAAAAATCGCGCGAACGACGCAAACCCGTGCTCAAAATCCCGCGCCTGCGAGGGCCGCGGTCGAAACGCCGTCGCCTTCCCGCTGCGCACATCCACCGCCCGCGCCACGACACCGCTCGGCCCGCGCCCGCGCACGACGCTGATCTGGTCCGCGCGCCATTGCTTCGACGTCGGCAGCTCGGTCATCGCTGCCACCACGATGTCCGCCAGCGTCGTCCTCGCCCCGCGCTGCGGCGCCAGCCCCGCCAGTGCCCACGCGCTCCGCTTGTCATACATCAGCCCACGCGTGCCATCGATCGGATCGACGATGCAGATCAGGATCGTTTTCCCCACCGGCGTTCCGCGGGGAAAGGTCCACGCCTCATCGTCCTCGATCCCTTCCATCACCAGTTGCACCGGCCACGCGCGCGGCCAGGTTTCCTCGAACCACGCCAGGATCGCCTCCTCGCTCAACCGATCGATCCGGTAAATCGTGTCCGCCGTCGTCACCGCGGCGATGTCCGCAAAACGCCGCGCCTGCTTCGCCCGCGCCGCCTGCAAGGTCTCGCGAATCCGCGTCTGCAAGCCGCACAACAATCCCCTCGCCCGCTCCCATTGCGCCAAAGTCATGGCCGACGAGTGAGCACACCGCGCGGGGTTTTGCACTTTCGTTCCCACCTCCGCCCCACGGCACCGCCAGTCCCAGCCCCGCTTCACGCCGCGACTCGCCCACTGCCGCGGCCCCGAGGTTCCGCCCTACGACGCTGCAGGAGTATTGCCCCCTTTCCTCTCCAGCCGTTGCCGCCTCCCACCCGGCGATCCGCTCCTCACCCTCTCCGATGTGCATTTCCCCGTCGCCCACCCGGGAAAAAGGGCGGTTTGCGCGAATCGCGTCCCTCCCCCCTGCATTTTGCACGGGTCCAACCCCAAAAAACGCTATCGGGCATTCCCCTAACGAAATTTATACAGTTACTTATCAAGGTTTTACAGATTCCCAAGCAGGGCTGGCACGCCGCGAGGTAAAGGGGGAGTCGCTCAACGACACCAACTCAACCTTTCCACTACCATGCCAGCCTACGCTACCACCACCCAAGCCAAGCCCGCCCGCGCCAACGCCTCCGAAAACATGCGCCGCGCCACGCCGGACGCCGCCATCGACGACGCGCTCGTCAAGCGCTTCGCTGAGGGCGACGAGTCCGCGTTCGTGGAAATCATGGAGCGCTACCGCGGGAAAATTTTCACCGTCACCCTCGGCCTCCTCCGCAACCATGCCGACGCGGAAGAGATCACCCAGGACACCTTCATCCGCGCCCACCGCGGCCTCGCCAACTTCCGCGGCGATTCCTCCCTCGCCACCTGGCTCTACCGCATCGCCGTCAACCTCGCCCGCAACCGCTACTGGTATTTCTTCCGCCGCCGTCGCCAGGACTCGCTCTCCCTCGACTGTGCGCTCAGCGAGGACTCCGCCGCGACGTTCGCCGACCTCGTCGCCGATGTCGTGCAAGACCCCGCGCAGGAAACTGTCGCCGGCGAATTCTCCACCCTCGTCGACGCCTGCATGGAGAAACTCGATCCGCGCCACCGCGAAATCCTCACGCTGCGCAACGTCCTCAATCGTTCCTACGAGGAAATCGCCACCACGCTCGGCATCAATGTCGGCACCGTGAAGAGCCGCATCGCCCGCGCCCGGGAAAACCTCCGCACCCTCCTCGCCGAAGCCTGCCCCGAGTTCGAACCCGGCGCCGCTCCGGCCGAATGGTTCCTCCCCGCTCGCGCCAGCTACGGCCGTCCGCAGATCGCCTGCGCCTGAGGTCTTGATTTCTTCATGGAGCCGCGACGCCCTCGTCGCGCCTCCTCCCTTGTCCGACTGACACGGCCCCCTGACAGGCCGCGCCACCCTACGTGGCGCGGCTTGTTTTTTTTGGCGCCCCCTTCCAGCGTCGCGGGCTCCCGTGCCGTCGCCGTCCACGCCGCTCGTCGTCTCCCCCGCCGCCGCCCGCCGCTTCATGCGTCGCGCCGTGCTCCTCGACCAGCCCGCTCCCGACGTCCCCTCCGCCCTCGCCCATCACGGCTATCTGCAGATCGATCCGATCAACGTCTGCGGACGCATGCACGATCTCATCCTCCGCAACCGCGTCCACGATTACCGCGAGGGCGATCTCATGCGCCACCTCCACGGCTCCGACGCCACGCCCCTCCCCGCCGCGCAACGCACCGCGTTCGAGCACCACCTGCCCGACACCAACGTCCTCGCCGCCTTCCCGCTCGACGCTTGGCCGCACCTGCTCGCCGCCATGCACCGCCGCTCGCGCACCGCCGGCCCGTGGTCCGGGAAACTCACGCCGCGCGAACGCACGCTCGCCGATCGGCTCCTCGCCGAACTCGCCACGCGCGGGCCGTTGTCCTCCGACGTCTTCGCCGATCCCCGTCGCACCCGCCGCGTCTGGGGCACCGCAACCCTCGCGAAAACCACGTTGCAAAAACTCTTTTTTCACGGCCGCGTCCTCATCAGCCGCCGCGTCGCGCAACGCCGTCTCTACGATCTCCCCGAACGCGTGCTCCCCGCCAGCGTCCTCGCCACCTCCGCTCCTGATCCCTCCGAAACCACCCGCTGGCTCGCCCTCCTGAAACTTCGCCAGCGCCGGCTCGCGCTCCTCAAACGCGCCGAGCTCCAGGCCGTCGCCGACCTCGTCCAACCATTGTCCGTCGCCGGCTGCCCCACGCTCCACTGCCTCCGCACCGACCTCCCGCTCCTCGACGCCGCGTCCACCGAAACCCAAAAAACAAAACTCCAAACCCCAAACCAGCGCGAAGCGCTGCTCCTCGCCCCGCTGGATCCGCTGATCTACGACCGCCGCATCACGCAGTCATTGTGGAATTTCGATTACACGTGGGAGGTCTATACGCCACCGGCCCGACGGGTCCGCGGCTACTACGCCCTTCCCCTCCTCGCCGGCGACGCCATCGTCGGTCACATCGACCCGAAAGCCGACCGCACCGCGCGGCGCCTGATCGTCGTCGGCCGTTCGGTCCGGCGTGGACATCGCGCCCAGCCCGCCGTCAAATCCCTCGCCCGCTTCCTCGGCTTGCGCGGCTGACCTCCCGTCCGTCACCCACCGCGGCGCTGCCCGTCTCACTCCTCCCGCCCCGGCCACCCCTCCCGGAATCCAGCCTCCCTCTTCAACCCCACCCCGCATGAAAACCGCCGCTCTTCGGTGGACCCCGCACGATGGTTGGACGCCCCCCGTCGCGAGCTGGCCTTCAACCGCGGACCTCGTGCTCTACTTCGGCCCGCGCGAACTGCTCTGCCAGCCCGCCGGCCCCCGCGCCGCTCTCACCGCGCGTTTCTCCCGTGCGGTCTGCGCCGGTTGCAGCACCGCCGGCGAAATCCTCGATCGCGATGTCTCCGACGACGACCTCGTCGCCCTTTGCGTCTCTTTCGACCACACCACCATCCGCGCCGAATCGATTGTCGTGCGATCCGCCGCCGAAAGCTTCGAGGCCGCCGCCTCCCTCGGCTGCCAGCTTGCCTCGCCCGCGCTCCGCCACGTGCTGATCCTCAGCGACGGCCTCCTCGTCAACGGCAGCTCCCTCACCGCCGGTTTCCGCGCCAGCCTGCCCGCCGATGTCCATGTCACCGGAGGGATGGCCGCCGATGGCGCCGCATTCCACTCCACCGTCGTCGGCCTGGGGTCCGCACTCGCACCCGGCAAAGTCGTGGCCATTGGCTTCTACGGCGACAGCCTGCACCTCGCCCACGCATCGGCCGGCGGCTGGGAACCATTCGGCCCCCGCCGTCTCGTCACCCACTCCCAGGGCAACGTCCTCTTCACCCTCGACGACCAACCCGCCCTCGCCCTCTACAAACGCTACCTCGGCGAACGCGCCGCCGGCCTCCCCGCCACCGGCCTGCTCTTCCCGCTTCACCTCCTCGCTTCACGCACCGCCGAACAGGGACTCGTCCGCAGCATCCTCGCGGTGGACGAGCAAAACCAGTCCCTCACCTTCGCTGGCGATATCCCGCAGGGCCACTACGTTCGCCTCATGAAGGCCGGCTGCGACGCACTCATCAGCGGCGCCGAATCCGCCGCACGCACCGCCGCCGGACGGCGCGACGGCTTCGCCCTGCTCGTCAGCTGCGTCGGCCGCCGCCTCGTCATGGGCCAACGCGTCGAAGAGGAACTCGAAGCCGTCCTCTCCGAACTCGGCGCCGGCATCCGCGCCGTCGGATTTTACTCCTATGGCGAAATCTGCCCCAGCGGACTCGTGCACAGCTGCGATCTGCACAACCAAACCATGACCCTCACCGTGTTCTCCGAGGAGCCTTGAACGTCCCGCCGCCCGCCCCGCCGATCCGCCCATGAATCCGCTCCTCGCCCGCCAGCTGCGCAAGCACCTCCCCAACGTCGACCCGGCCGTCTCGCCCTGGCGCGAGTTCCTCGCCGCCGTCGACAGCGCTTACGCCGAGTTCGGGCAGGATCGCGCGTTTCTCGAACACACCCTCGAGGTCACCTCCGCCGAACTCACCGAGGCCAACGAGAAACTCCGCCGCGAAGCCGAGAACCAGCTCGCCTCCCTCAGCCGCTACTACCAGCAAACCCTCGAGCTCCAGCAGGGCATGATCCTCTGCGTCCGCCGCGTGCCGCGCGGCTTCGTCCACACCCTCTGCCGCGGCCAGCTCCTCAACCGCCTCGGCCTCACCCCCGAAGACATGGAGGGCCGCCTCATCGACGACCTCGCCCCCCCAGAACAGGCCGCCCAACTCAACGCCGCCTACGCCCGCGCCTGGGCCGGCGAAAACTTCTCCCTCACGTTCACCACCTCCGACGGCATCGAACTCTTCATGCTCATGCGCCCGCGCCGCGAGCGCAACGAGGTGCAGGAGGTCATCGCCTCCTGCGTCGAAATCACCGCCCTCAAGGAAGCCGAACACGAACTGCGCGCCGCCAAGGAACGCGCCGAGGCCGCCGACCGCGCCAAGAGCGAGTTCCTCGCCGTGATGAGCCACGAGATCCGCACCCCGCTCAACGCCGTCCTCGGCTTCTCCGCCCTCCTCCAGCAAAGTCCGATGAACGCCGAGCAACAAAGCTGGCTCAAAATCATCGGCGAAAGCGGCGAATCCCTCCTCGCCCTCATCAACGACATCCTCGACTTCTCCAAGATCGAGGCCGGCCACCTCACCCTCCACCTCGAACCCGTCTCCCCCGCCGTCCTCCTCGATCAGATCGGCAGCATGTTCCGCTCCCGCGCCGAGGCCAAGGGCGTCACTCTCGACATCGTCGCCGCCCCCGATCTTCCCCCCGCCGTCCTCACC
>JAEYYL010000329.1 GCA_023430825.1 Verrucomicrobiota bacterium
GTCTCGCTCTCCTTGGTGCGGGCGTGTTGGCGGAGGATTTCGAGAAATTGTTCGGCGCCGCGGCTTTGGTAGCGTTGGAGGTGGCGAATCACGGCGAGCTGGCGCGTGGGGGCGCTGCCGGCGAGCCGGAGGTAGGTGAGCGTATCGCGGTCTTCGGGCATGCGGTCGACTTGGGGCAGGATGGAAATGCCGGCGCCCATGGCGACAAATGCTTTCAATGTAGAGACTTGCGCGCAGCGGTAACCGATTTTCGGGCTGAAATTGTGGTCGCCGAAAAACCCCTGAATCTGAGCGGCGAGCGTGCTGGAGTCGCCCATGGTGACGAAGGTTTCCTCGGCGAGGTCGTTGATACTGATTTCAGCGCGGTGAGCGAACGCGTGATTCTTCCCGACAATGAGCAGAAGCGGCTCTGTCATAAGCGGTTCGATCGAAACCTGCGGGTCCTTGACGGGCAGGGTGACGATGGCGAGGTCGAGATCGCCCTCGACGACGCCGCGCACGAGATGAGCGCGAAAGTCCTCGCGGACGTGAATGGTGAGGTTTGGCAACTCTTTGCGGCAGCGGGCAATGAGTGGGACGAGAAGATAAGGCGCGACGGTCGGCAGAGCGCCGACGGTGATGCGTCGGTCGAGTGACGGATGATCGCTGAGTTCGCGGGAGGCGTTTTCGACCTCGAAGAGGATACGGCGGGCGCGTTCGAGGAAGACGGTGCCGGCTTCGGTGAGCACGGCCTTGCGTCCGAGGCGGTGGAAAAGCTTGTGGCCGATTTCCGATTCCAGATTTATAATTTGCTGACTAAGAGATGGCTGTGTAACGTGGCAGCGCTCGGCGGCGCGGGTGAAGTTGCCGGTTTCAGCGATGGCTACGGCGTATCGGAGCTGGTGCAGTTCCATAGGTCGAAGCAATGGCAACGATAGGAAAACGCAATTTCAACTATTGCCCGATGTGGCGTAATATAGCGGCAGTCCAGCACGCCAGTGGGGTGATGGACTGCCAACAACAACACACATGAAGAATAACAAACTGATCCTTGCGGCCCTCCCCAGCGCCATCGCGCTTGCCGCTGTCGTGCTTTCTCTCCGTTCCCCGGTTAATGTGGAAACCCTCGTCGGCTACGGCAGCGTCCTGATGCTGCTGGCGTTTGTCGGGTTGGAATATCGCTTTAACTGGAAGCGGGTTTTCGGTCGTTCATAAGAGCGAAAACGTATCCTACAACAGGGGCTCGGAGAAATCCGGGCCCCTTTTTATTTTTCGGGTTCGGCGAGGAGGGACAAAAAAAGCGCGGTGCCGGGTGGGCTCCGCGCGAGGGATGGGGGGATGAGCGAGTCGGGACCTCAGGCTTGGGGGATGGGGTCGGTGGCGCGGCGGCGCAGGAAAATCGAGGTGATGAGGGCGACGACGGTGCCGTAGAGGGTGCCGCCGACGAGGCCGAAGACGGCCTGCAGGGCGGGGTGCATCATTTTTCGCATGACGACTTCGGCGGCGTCGAGCTGGCTGCTCGGCACGCCGTCGGCTTCGAGTTTCGCCAATTGGCCCTGCAGGAGCACTTCATTGAAGTCGGGGTTGATTGCCTGGGTATAGGCGAGGTGGACGATCGTCCCAAAAACCGCGGAGAACAGTGCGATCATCACGCCTGCGCCGAGGGCCCGGCCGTAGCCGAAGGGTTCCGTGGCGGGAATTTCCGAGCGGCGTGCTTTCGTGCCGAGGACGATGCCGACGATGCTGATGGCCAGACCGCCGATGGTGAGGACCATTTGGGCGGACTGAACTTTGTCGGGATCGGAGTGATAACCGGCGAAGAACAGGGCCAGCGTCAGCAGGAGCGAGGCGATCGCCATCGCCAAACCGTAGGTGAGATACGTTTTCATGGGGTGCCGGCCAGCATGCGGCTGGGCGGGAGGAAAACAATCCCGCTGTGACCGGCGGCGGCGCGGGCAGATGAGCGGACGGGGCTGCGAATCGCCGGCGACGATGGCGCCGGCGATCGAGCGATCAACGGTTGTCGCCGTCGATCATGCGGCCGAGGCCGCCGAGCACGGAGCCTTCGCCGCGGCCGCCTTTGCCCGTTTGCGGCGCGGCGGAGACGATGCGGCCGGCGAGGCGGGAGAACGGCAGCGATTGCAGCCAGATTTTTCCCGGGCCGCGCAAGGTCGCGAAGAAGAGCCCTTCCCCGCCGAAGAGCGCGGTTTTGATGCCGCCGACGAACTGGATGTCGTAGTCGATCGAGCGCTGGAAACCGACGATGCAGCCGGTGTCGACGCGGAGTGTTTCGCCGGGGGCGAGCGTGCGTTCGTAGAGCGTGCCGCCGGCGTGGAGGAAGGCCCAGCCGTCGCCGGTGAGGCGCTGCATGATGAAGCCCTCGCCGCCGAAGAGGCCGGCGCCGAGACGTTTTTGGAAAGCGATGCCCACGCTCACGCCCTTCGCGGCGCAGAGGAACGAATCCTTCTGCACGATGATTTCGCCGCCGAGGTCGGTGAGATGCACGGGCTGGATCTTGCCGGGATACGGCGCGCCGAAGGCGACGCGTTTTTTTCCGGCGCCCTGGTTGAGAAACACCGTCATGAACAGCGACTCGCCGGTGAGCAGGCGCTTGCCGGCGCCGAGGAGCGCGCCCATGAAGCCGGAGTTCTGCGGCGAGCCGTCGCCGAAGATCGTCTCCATCCCGATGCCTTCGTCCATGAACATCATGCCGCCGGCTTCGGCGACGACGGCCTCGGACGGATCGAGTTCGATTTCAACGAACTGAAGGTCGTCGCCGTGGATTTTGTAGTCGATCACGTGCATCGAGTTCATGCGGGAAGCGGGAGGGAAAGCGGGGAGGTTTTCAATACGCAGACGGAGCGGGGAGCGGCGAGTTGCGGCTGTTTACGCCGCCAGACGCAGACGCTGCGCGCCGCGGGCCGGCGCGCGATGCGGCGTGGCGAGCGACGGCTGCCAGCGGCGGCTGCGCGGGGCGTAGTCGCGGGCGGCGATCACACCGACGAAAGCGACGGCCGCGATGGCGAAGCAGGTGACGGTGACGGCGTGATGGCCGGAAAAAAGCGCGACGCCGAGAGCGAGAGCCGTCGTGGTGGCGCTGATACGAGAGAAGAGGGAGGCGAGTTTCATGGGAGGAGGATTCGAGGGTTTGTGTGCTGAGATGGGCGAAGAACCCCTCCTCTCGCGAAAAGTTGCAGCGACGCGAAAATTATTGGGCGCGGGTGCGGGAGCGAATGCGGACGGCGCGCCTGTTCGTGGATCACGGTCGCAGGCGGAATCGTGAAAACTGAAAATCGGGCAGCGAGAATCCGACATTTCGCCGGCGTTGGCGGAGCCGGCCGCAATTTCAAGATTTCTTACCCACGCGGCTTTCAGCGGGGTCGCAGCATCGTGCGCACGAGGCGGTCGTCGCCGTCGTTGGGTGCGGGGGCAAGACCGGTGGCGGCGCAGAGCAGGTTGTAGATATGGATGTTTTCTGCGGCCTCGATCACGGTGCCGTCGTCGCGAAAGCTGGGGCCGTGGGCGATCAGGATGCCGTGCATCGAGGGCAAGGCGGGATCGTAGCCGTGGTCGCCGCGGTTGAACGTTTCGCGGAAGAGTTCGAAACGGCTGCGGAAATAGATCTCCCAGCCTTCGTCGGGGACGATCCACACCGGGGGATTGCGGGGATTGTCGGTGATGCGGAAGCGGGCGGGGAGATCTTCGACGCGGTAGGCCTTGGCGTGCCGGAGCGGGGCGAGGGCGGCGACGAGCTTGCCAACGTCGCCGTCGAGCGGGCGGAGGCCGGCGACGGGACCTTCAAAGTCCATCTGGACGGAAGCGGGTTCGACGAACTCGTCGAGCAGGATCACGCGTTCAGGGCTGATGGGCGTGAGGCCGTGATCGGAGACGATGACAAGGTTGGCGGCGATGGCTTCGGCGGCGAGCCGGTCGACGATGGCGCCGACCTGGCGGTCGAGCAGGCGGATGGTTGCGATGAGTTCGGGCGAGCCGACGCCGAATTTATGTCCGACGCTGTTGGTTTCCTCGAGATAGAACGTGATGAAGGCCGGGCGCGTTTCCGGTGGTTGGCGGAGCCAGCCGAAAAGTTCGTCGATGCGACGTTCGAAGGGCGGCGGGTTTCGGGGGTCGAAGGTTTTCCAGTGGGTGGGGCGGTGGCCGCCGATCTCGGCTTCCGAGCCGATCCAGTAGTAGGTGGCGCTGGTGCGGCCCTGTTTCGCGGCGGAGACCCAGATGGGCTCGCCGCCCCACCAGCGGGACTCCTGCAGTGTGCGGCTGGGAATCGGGCGGAAGAATGCGCCGAGTTCGGGGTCGTAGAAGGAGTTGTTGATGATGCCGTGGTGCGAGGGGTAGAGGCCGGTGACGATCGTGTAGTGATTGGCGAAAGTGTTGGAGGGAAACACGGGGATCAGCGCGCGGGCGGAGACGCCGCGGCGCATGAGTTCGCGCAGGTGGGGCGTCGCTTCCGGATGCAGCGCGCAGTAGTCCCAGCGAAACGCGTCGAGGGAGATCAGGATCAGCGGAGGGGGCGAAGCTTCGGCGGCGGACGTGCGCGGGAGGAAGGCGCACGCGAGAAGCAGCAGGGCCAGGCGGAGGAGAGGCAACCGGTGTATCATGTTTTCAACGACACGAGGGTGGCGCCCCACGAACCGCTGGTTTCGTCGCCCAGACGGAACGACCGCACCAAGGGCGAGCGTTGGAGGAGGGCGTGCACGCTGGTGCGGAGCGTGCCGGTGCCCTTGCCGTGAACGATGCGGATGTCGCGAATCCCGCGGGCGGCGCATTCGGCGAGGTAGGCGGGGATGAGTTCGCCGAGGTCGGCGGGGCGAAAGGTATGCAGGTCGAGTTCGCCGGAGATGGGCAGCGGCACGGGAGAAGCGTCGCGCTGCGGGTGGTCGTTCACGCGAGCGGAGGCGTTGGCGGCGCGGGGGGCGGGCTCGCGGAAGAGCTGGCGGCCGGCGGGGCAGCGGCGACCGGGGGCGAGGCGGCGGCGGGCGCTTTCGGCTTGTCCTCCAATGCGAGAGCGTCGTCGACGGTCTTGCGGACGTCGGGCAGGTCGGGCACCTCGTCGATCGCCCGCTTGATTTCGCGTTCGACCTCGCTGGCGGCGCGTTTGAATTCGCGGAGGCCCTTGGCGAATTTCTTGGCCATCTGGGGCATCTTGTCGCCGCCGAACAGCAGCAGGACGACGAGGAGGATGAGCATCATCTCTCCACCACCCACGTCGGGCAGAAAAGCGAGGGAGAGTGGGTCGGACATCATGGCGGAAAATTACGCTGAAATGAAAACGGCGAAGGGCAAACGCGCTTTTGCGCTGCTACTGGATCGCGATACTGACGGTGAAGGTGCCGGTCTCGAGTGGAGGGACGAGGTGAAAGCCGCGGCGGTGTTCGGGCGAGTTGGGCGGCCCCATCCACGGTTCGACGCAGTAGTAAGGGGTGGTTTCGTCGGCGCTCCAGGTGACGAATGCGGCGTCGGGGGGCGGCACGTCGGCGGTGCCGAGGCGCAGGCGCAGCGCGCTGGTGCGGCCTTTTTCCCGGACGATGACCTCGTTGCTGCGGAGTTGGGTATGGAGGGTGTCGGACAGGGCGGCGTTGGCGAGGGGTTCGTCGGCATGGAATGCGGCGCCGGCGACGAGCTGGCCGGCGGCGTCCTGTCGGAGGCGTTCCGCGGCGGGGAGGTGAAGCGTGTAATCGGCGCGGTTCGCGCCCTCGGTCCAGGGGAGGGTGAAATAGAAGTGATGGCCGGCGCACCACGGGAGGGGCGTCTCGCCGAGATTTTTCAGGGAGAACTCGCACACGAGGCCGAGCGGTTCGAAGCGGTAGGTGACGACGAACTCGTATTCGTAGGGATAGGCTTCGCGTGCCGCGGCGTCGGGCTGGAGTTGCGCGGCGAAGCCGCGGGCATCGCACCAAAGCGTTTTGAAGTTTCCCTGCCGGGCGAAGCCGTGCATCGGCATGGGGCGGCGCACGCCATCGGGGGCGCGCCAGAAGTGGATGTCGCCGCGATCGAAGGTGCGGCCGACGAAGGGAAACAAGATGGGATTGCCGCCGCGCACGCGGGCGAACTCGGCGAAGTCGGCGTGCTCGGGCCAGTGGATGACATCGCGCACGGAGCCGTCGGCGTGAGTGACGCACCAGTTCATCAACCGGGCGCCGCGCTCGGGCAGCGCGAGGAAGGTCGAGCGGCCGACGCGCCAGCGCGTGAGCGATTGACCCTGGTAGGCGACGGTTTCCATGAAGGGTGACGATTTCGCGGCGCGTGGTGCGCGCCAAGCGTTTTATGGAAAGGTGACGGGCTTTTCGAGCGAGCGACTGCTTGCTCTTCGAAGACATAAAGTTATTCACTGCACGCTGCCATGCGCGTTTGGATCTCACAGCTTCTCGGCCTTTGTTTCGCATGTGCCGTTGCGGTGGCGCAGGAGGAACCGGTCGCGGCCGCAACGGCGGAGAGTCGCGAGGTCGCGAGCGGACCGCAGCGGGTGTATGTGATCCCGGTGCGCGAGCAGATCGGGTCGGCGGTGCTCTATGTGGTGCGGCGCGGGGTGAAGGAAGCGATCGAGCAGAAGGCGGACGCGGTCGTGCTGGACATGGATACGCCGGGCGGCGCGCTGGACAAGACGTTCGCGATCATGGAGGCGATCGGGCGGTTTCCGGGGACGACGATCACGTATGTGAATTCGGAGGCGATTTCGGCGGGTGCGTTCATTTCGGCGACGACGGACGAGATCTGGTTTTCGCCGGACGGAATCATCGGGGCGGCGGCGCCGGTGTCGATCGGCGGGAAGGAAGTGGAGGCGTCGATGCGCGCGAAGATCATCAGTTATCTGAAGGCGCGGGTGCGCTCGACGAGCGAGGGGAAGGGGCGTTATCGCGGCGCGGTAATTTCGGCGATGATCGATGCGGATCAGGAGCTGAAGATCGGCGACGAAGTGATCAAAGAAAAAGGCGGGCTGTTGTCGCTCACGGCGAGTGAGGCGGCGAAGACCTATGGCGATCCGCCGCAGCCGTTGCTGTCGGCGGGGATGGCGAAGGATCTGGACGAGCTGATGGCGAAGCGGTTCGGCTCGGCGGCGGGTGGCGTGACGCGGCTGAACCTCACGTGGTCGGAGAATCTCGCGGTGTGGTTGAATGCGATTTCGCCGGTGCTGCTCGGGCTGGGGATGCTCGCGCTGTTCATCGAGTTCAAGACGCCGGGCTTTGGGATTTTCGGCATCGCGGGGATCGCGTGTTTGGCGGTGGTGTTTCTGGGCAATTACGTGGCGGGATTGTCGGGGCACGAGCCGATGTTGATTTTCGGGCTCGGGCTGCTGCTGGTGGCGATCGAGTTGTTTTTCGTGCCGGGGGTCTTCGTGCTGGCGATCGGCGGGCTGCTGCTGATGGTGGCGTCGCTGGTGTGGTCGATGCTCGATCACTGGCCGAAGGAGGCGGTGCCGGTGGCGTGGTCGGCGGATGTGCTCATCGCGCCGCTGGCGAATTTGTCGCTGGGGCTGCTGATCGCGGTGGCGCTCGGGGTTTTGTTCGCGCGACTGATTCCGCGCGGGTGGTTTTGGGATCGGTTGGTGCTGGCGACAGCGGTGTCGGCGACCGCGCAGCAAGGTGGCGAGCGGCTCGCGCAACGGTCGAGCGATCTGGTCGGGGCGCGGGGCGTGGCGGTGACGGATTTGCGGCCAGGCGGGGAAATCGAGATCGCGGGCCGGCGTTATGAAGCGTCGGTGGAGGTGGGCGACATTGCGGCGGGCACGGCGGTGGTGGTCCGGCGGCGGAGCGATTTCGGCGTCATTGTGGAGAAGGCTCACTCATGACGACGATCGTGATCCTGTTTGCGCTCGGAATCCTGCTGCTGACGTTCGAGGTGGTGGTGCCGGGCGGCGTGTTGGGCGTGCTCGGCGGGCTGGCGATGCTCGGGGGGTGCGCGCTGGCGTTTTACGAATTCGGTGCCGGCGGCGGCGGGCTGGCGACGGCGATCGCGCTGGGCTGCCTGGGGATCGGGCTTTTCGTGGAGTTTCGGATTTTGCCGCGGACGCGGTTCGGCCGGAAACTGTTTCTTTCGCGCACGCTCGAGGCGAAGAGCCAGCCGGCGCCGGCGGAGGCGACGGTGATCGGCCGGACGGGGGAGGCGCTGACGACGATGGCGCCGAGCGGTTATGTGTCGATCGAGGGCCGCCGCTATGAAGCGGTGTCGCAATCGGGCCTGATCGCGAAAGGCGCGAAAGTCCGCATCGTCGGCATGAGCAATTTTCACCTCATCGTAACCCAAGCTTAATCCCATGAACCTGACCCTGATTCTGTTTATCGTCCTCGGCGTAGCGGCACTGATCGTGTTCGGCCTGATCGTGTCGTTCTTCAGCGTGTGGTTGCGGGCGTTGCTGGCGGGCGCGCCGGTGAGCATTTTCAACCTGGTCGCGATGCGGCTGCGGCAGGTGCCCTACAGTGTGATGGTGGATGCGCGCATCCGCGCGACGAAGGCGGGGATCAATCTGTCGATCGACGACATCGAGGCGCAGTATCTGGCGGGCGGCAATGTGATCTCGTGCGTGCACGCGTTGATTGCGGCGCAGAAGGCCGGCATCGCGCTCGACTGGCAGCGGGCGTGTGCGATCGATCTGGCGACGAAGGGCTCGGGAAAATCGGTGGAGGAAGCGGTGCGCACCTCGGTCGACCCCAAGGTGATCGATTGTCCGAATCCGGAAGGCGGGCGTGTGACGATCGACGGCGTGGCGAAGGACGGCATCCAGGTGAAGGTGAAGGCACGGGTGACGGTGCGCACGAATCTGGATCGGTTCGTCGGTGGTGCGAAGGAGGATACGATCATCGCGCGCGTGGGCGAAGGCATCGTGTCGACGATCGGTTCGGCGGAGAGCTACAAGTCGGTGCTGGAGAGCCCGGACGCGATTTCGAAGACGGTGTTGCACCGCGGACTCGATGTGGGGACGGCGTTCGAGATTCTGTCGATCGACATCGCGGACGTGGACGTCGGCGAGAACGTCGGTGCGAAACTGCAGGAAGCGCAGGCGGAGGCGAACAAGAGCATCGCACAGGCGCAGGCGGAAATCCGGCGGGCGGCGGCGGTCGCGGTCGAGCAGGAGATGAAGGCGCGCGTGCAGGAGATGCAGGCGGAGGTGGTGCGGGCGCAGGCGGAGGTGCCGAAGGCGATGGCGGAGGCGTTTCGCACGGGCCGGCTCGGTGTGATGGATTATTACCGGATGGAAAACGTGCAGGCCGACACGGCGATGCGCGGTTCGATCGCGAAGCCGGAAGGGCAGAAGTAAACGTCCGCGCGCTTCCGTGATGAAGTGGATTTTGGAAAATCTCGGGCTGGTCGTCGTCGTGATCATTGCGGCGGTGTCCTTCCTGCGCGGCATTTTTCAGACGCTGAAAGGCGACGCGGAGAAGCCGCCGCGCCGGGTGGCGCCGCAGTTCGACGACCCGGAGGCGGCGGAGCGGACGCGCCGGGTGCAGGAGGAGATCCGGCGGAAGATCGCGGAGCGTCGCGCGGCCGAAGCGGGGGATGTTTTCGAGCAGCCGGTGCCGGAGGTGTTCGACGCGCCGCGCGAGCGGATTCCGCCGCTGGTGCGGCCGACACAGACGCCGCCGGTCGATCCGTTTGGCGGGCCGATGCGGAAGATCGTGCGGAGGCTCGAGGAGGCGGCGGAAGCGGCGGAGCGGAGGTTTGAACTGGCGGACGACGGCGCGGCGCAGGCGGCGCTGGAGCGTCAGCGGCGGCTCGAGGAACAGATGCGCGCGCTGGAGGCGGCG
>JAEYYL010000358.1 GCA_023430825.1 Verrucomicrobiota bacterium
CAACTGCACCGCTTTCGCGATCGCCAGACTCGCCGGCAACGAAACCAGCATGTGAACGTGATCCGCCACACCGCCGATCTCGAGCGCCGTCATTTCGTTCGCCCGTGCAATCCCGCCGATGTAACGCCACACGCGTTCCCGCACGTCGACCGACAGCAACGGCTCACGGTTCTTCGTGCTGAAAATAACGTGATAGTGAAGCGAGGTGTAGGTGTTCGCCATCGCACGCCTCAACCGTCGCTACGCGACGGACCTATCATTGGCAATTCGCATCCCGGCGATGAATCGCCGGGCTAACCTCGATCGCCGCTCCGCGGCTCATGCGTCGCCTCCCCCACTCCCTCCTCTGCCCGCCGACCTCCGGCCCCGCCCTCCCCCTTTCCGTTTCCGCCCTCCGCCGTCCCCCTCCGTCTTCCGCCCTCTGTCTTCTGCCCCTCCGTCCTCCGTCAACCCGTCTCCGCCCTACACCGTCTGCTCCGCCTCCACCTGCGCCGTCAACTGCACCAGCCCGCGCAGCGAGCTGAAATGCTGGCTCAGGTCGAAATCCCCGCCGAGGCCGCCGATCAGCTTGTCGAACAAATCCTTCTTGTCCGCCTTCAACGCCTCGATCCGCTCCTCGATCGTCCCCGCTGTCACCATCCGGTAAACGAACACCGTATTCGTTTGCCCGATACGGTGCACGCGGTCCACCGCCTGCGCCTCCACCGCCGGGTTCCACCACGGGTCGAGCAGGAAAACGTAGTCCGCCGCGTGCAGCGTGATGCCCGTGCCCGCCGCCTTCAACGACACCAGCATCGCCGCCGCGCCCGCCGCCGTCTGGAACTGCTGCACCGGCTTCAACCGGTCCAGCGTCATCCCCGTCAGCTCGTAGCGCGGCAAATCCGGGAAATGCTGCGCCAGCGCCGCGCGCACGCGGTCGAGCAGCATCACGAACTGCGAAAAAATCACCACCTTGTGCCCGCTGCCCACCACCTCCGCCAGTTTCTCCACCAGCAGGTTGATCTTGCCCGAGTCCGTCAGCGGCGCCTTCAGCCACGGCAGCATGTCCGGATCGCAACAGGTCTGGCGCAGCCGCGTCAGCAGCGCGAGGAAACCGAACGACTTCTCCCGCATCGCCGCGCCGACGTCGTCGCCCAGCCGCTCCAGACCCTCCGAGCAAATCTTCGCATACTCCGCGCGCTGCACATCCGTCAGCGGACACAACAGCTCCATCTCCACCTTCGGCGGCAGCTCCGTCGCCACTTCCTTTTTCGTGCGCCGCAGGATGAACGGCGCGAGCTGCGCGCGCAGCCGCTCGAGCGTGCCCGCGCGATCCGCGTTGAGCGCGTTCTCGAAATTCGACCGCGAACCGAGCAATCCCGGCAGCAAAAACCGAAAAATGCTCCACAGGTCGAGCTGCCGGTTCTCCAGCGGCGTGCCCGTGAGCACGATGCGATGCTTCGCGCGCACCGCGAAACAGGTCTGCGTCACCTTCGCGTCCGGGTTCTTGATGAACTGACCTTCGTCCAGCACCGCATAACCGAACTCGTGCGCCGGCAGGATCTCGCGGTGCTTCCGCAACTGCGTGTAACTCGCCAGCCACACCACGTTGTCCGTCCGCGACGAGAAATCGTGCCCCGTCTTCAACACGTCGACCTTCAACTCCGGCTGAAATTTCGCGATCTCCTCGCGCCACACCGGCACGACACTCGCCGGGCACACGATCAGGGCCGGCTTGTCGCCCACCGGCCGCGTCGCCAG
This sequence comes from Verrucomicrobiota bacterium, assembly GCA_023430825.1. Lineage (GTDB taxonomy): Bacteria > Verrucomicrobiota > Verrucomicrobiia > Opitutales > Opitutaceae > Opitutus. The sequence goes on from JAEYYL010000358.1 coordinate 1,741, forward strand.
CAGCGTGATCACCTGCAGCGTCTTGCCGAGACCCATCTCGTCGGCGAGCAAACCGTGGCAGCCCACGTCGCACAGGTGCGCCAGCCACTCCACGCCCCGCCGCTGATACGGCCGCAAAATCTCCGGCAGCGTCGGCGGCACACCCGGGGCCGCCAGCACCCGCTGGCGCCACGCCTCGATCTCCGGCGACAACGTGAGCTTCAACCGCGCATCGTTGAACAGCGAAAACACCAGATACGGCGACAACGCGCCCGTCGCATGCGCCTCCTCCAGATTGTCGCGCCACGCGCTGAACGACGCCCACCGCTCGCCCGACAGCGACACGATGCCGAGGCTCGGCAGGATCACCGGCGCGCCACCTTTCTTCAGCAGCGTGTTCACCTCGCTGTCCGTCAGCATCCGTTCGCCCGCGCGGAAAATCCACCGCAGGTTCAGCCCGTTGACTTCGCCCGCCGTCGCGCCCGCACCCGCGCTTCCGTCACCCGACAGCGCCGGCTCCGCCACGGCCTCGAGCTCGATCGCCCGCGTGCCCTTCGTGAGATTCAGCGCCTTGTCGTCGAGTTCGATCGCAAACATCCGTTTCCACGCCGGCAGGACCGATTTCAGGAAATTCGGAATCTCCACCAACGACTCCATCAGATAGACGCCGGTCTCCTGATGATAATGGAAGTGCGCCTTCCGCGCATACGCCGCGAGGCCGATCAGCTTCGCGCGTTCGCCCGACGACACGTGGCCGTTGCCGTTCGCATGCGCCGCCGCGCCGAGTGCCGGATGCCGCGTCTTGCCGTCCGCCTCCGCCCAATACGCCTGAAACGTCAGTCCCGCCGTCTTGGTTTTGAACACCAACAACAGCGTCCGCGAACGCGCCGGCACCGCGCCGTTGCCGTTCGTCGCTCCATCGCCGTTCGCGCCATTCGGCTTCGTGCCCGCGCCGTTGGCCCCGTGCCCATTCGCTGCCCCGGCGTGACTGTTCGCGTGGCCGTTCGTGCCTTCTGTCGCCTTCGGCGAATCATCCGGCAGCGGCGAAATCTCGTCCGCCACCAATTCCTCGATCTCGTGCAATCCAGCCACCGCCAGCGCATGCGCCACGTCCAAATCCGTCGTCGACGACCGCACCGCCAGCCCCTCCGGCCCCCACTCGATCACCGCATACTCGTCCTTTTTTTCCACCCGCCGGTGGATGATCGCGTCCTTCACGGTCAACTCCAGCTCACGCACCTCGCCTTCGACGTAGATGCGACGCCCTTGCTCCAACTGACCTTCCGTAAACGCGTTCGCCCAGTCACGTTCGAGTCGGTCGAACCAAAATTCCAGGGACTGGGGAGTATATACGCGCTTAGGGCCGTGCGACTGCATTCACGTAAAAGGGGCGACGGTAGAATTCGGCTCAGGTGGTGCAATCCCGAAGTAAGGATTTCTCCCATACGGGAATTTTTTCACGGCTTCGTAACCAAACCGCCACGCGTCCGCCATCCGCACCCCTTATCGTTTTCGCGTCTCCTTCGCTTCGCCCACCGAAAACGTGAAACTCACCATCGTCTCCGAAACCTTCCCGCCCGAGGTCAACGGGGTGGCCATGACCTTCGGCCATCTCGCCCGCGAACTGGGACGGCGCGGACACGAGGTCACCGTCTGGCGACCGCGGCGTGACGATCTGGTGAACCACTCGCCCCCTGCCGAATTCGCGGAGGTGCTCGTGCGCGGCGTTCCGATTCCCGGCTATCCGCTCCTGCGTCTCGGCTTGCCCGCCCGCGGGGCGTTTCTCCGCCGCTGGCGCGCACACCGCCCCGACCTCGTGCACGTCGTCACCGAAGGTCCGCTCGGTGCCTCCGCCATCGCCGCCGCCCGCACGCTCGGCGTGCCGGTCACCTCGAGCTTCCACACCAACTTCCACCGCTACACCAGCCACTACGGTTTCGGCCCGCTCCAAAAAATCGCGCTCGCGTGGCTCCGCCGCGTGCACAACCGCACCCTGCGCACCTTCGCTCCCACCGCCGAACTCTGCGACGAATTGCGCGGCTTCGGCTTCCGCCATCTCCGCGTCCTCTCGCGCGGCGTCGACCTCACGCACTTCGATCCCGCGCGCCGCTCCGACGAACTCCGCGCCTCCTGGGGCGCCGGGCCCGACGATCTCGTCGTGATCCACGTCGGCCGCGTCGCCGCGGAGAAAAACTACCCGCTGCTCTTCCGCGCCTTTGACGCCATGCGCGCCGCCAATGCGCGAGTGCGCTGTGTCCTCGCCGGCGAAGGTCCGCTCAAGGCCCAGCTCGCCCGCGACCACCCCGAGCACATCTTCGCCGGCTTTTTCTCCCGCGAGGAAATCGGCCGCTACTACGCCTCCGCCGACCTCTATATCCACGCGAGTCTCACCGAAACCTTCGGCAACGTCCTCACCGAAGCCATGGCGAGCGGTCTCGCCGTCGCCGGCTTCGACTACGCCGCCGCCCGGCAATTTATCCAACACGGCGTGAACGGCCTCGCCGTGCCCTGCGACGACGCCGACGCGCTCATCGCCGCGGGCGTGCAACTCGCGACCGATGCGCCGTTGCGCAACCGCCTTCGCGCCCGCGCCCGCGACGCGCTGCTCGCGCAGTCCTGGGATCGCGTGGTCGGGCGTTTCGAAGCCGACCTGCTCGAGGTCGTGCGCGAACACCCAAACTCCTCCCGGCCCGGCCCGCGCGCCGCGTTCGTTCCCCGCACCGCGCCGTCGCCGACCCAGCGCTGAGTCCCCTCGCATGCCCTCCCGCGTCCTGATTCTCACCGCTGGCTTCGGCGAAGGTCACAATGCCGCCGCCCGCGCGCTCGCCGCCGCCGTCGACCGCACCGCCGGCCCCGGCTCCGCCCTGATCGCCGACGCCTTCTCCCTCGCGTCTCCACGTTTCAACTACGCCGCACGCCGGTTCTATCTTCGACTGATCAACGACGCCCCGCGGCTCTGGAGCCGGGTTTACGACTGGATCGATCGTTCGCAGCTCGTGCAGCGCCGGCTCTGGTTTTTCCGCCGCGAGACCCGCGTCCTCGCCGACCTGATCGCCCGCGAGCAGCCCGCGGCGATCTGCTGCACCTATCCGCTCTACGCGTTTTTCCTCGAGCAGCTCGCCCGCTCCGGCGTGCGCGTTCCCCCGGTTTACAACGTCGTCACCGACTCGATCAGCATCCACTCCCTCTGGTGGCGCGCGCCCTGCGCCGGCTGGTTCCTGCCCAACGAGGACTCCGCCGAGGTCCTGCGCGCCGCGGGCCTCCCTTCCGCCTCATTGCGCGTTTGCGGTTTTCCCGTGCCGAATTTCTTCGCGGAAAACGCCAGCCGGCTCTCTCCGCCCGATCTCACCGGCACCACCGCTCCGCGCGTGCTCCACATCATCAATTCCGGCACCCGCCACGCCGCTGAAACCGCCCGCCGCCTGCTCACCGAGACCGATTGGGAAATCACCTGCGCCGTCGGCCGCGATCGGGCTCTGCAAAACCGTCTCCTCGCCCTCGCCGCCACCCGCCGCGCGCCGACGCTGATCCTCGGCTGGACCGACCGCATTCCGCACTTGTTGATGACACACCACGCCGTCGTCAGCAAAGCCGGCGGCGCCACCACGCAGGAAGCCATCGCCGCGCTCTGCCCGATGATCGTCAGCCAGGTCGTGCCCGGCCAGGAGGAGGGCAACTACGAACTGCTTCGCCGGCACGCCGCCGGCGCCCTCGCCGAAACGCCCGGCGCCGTCCTCGTCGAACTCCGCCGCGCCTTCGCCGACCGCGGTCGCGTCTGGCGCCAGTGGCGCGCCGCGCTCCGCCCCCTCGCCCGTCCCGACGCCGCCGACGATATCGCCCGCCACGTTCTCGCCGAATCCACTGGAGCCGCGGCGCCCCTGCCGCGCTTCGCCACCGTCCGCGTCGCATGAAAACGCGCTTCATCCTCAACCCGCGCTCCGGCCGCAACGCCCGCCGCCCCCGGCTCGCGGCCGACATCCGGACCTTCATCGCCGCACACCGCCTCGACGCCTCGCTCGTTTCCACCAACGGCCCCGGTCATGCCACCGTCCTCGCGCGCGCCGCCCTCGCCGACGGCTGCGCCCGCGTGATCGCCGTCGGCGGCGCCGGCACGATGCACGAGATCGCCCAGGCCCTCCTCCACGCGCCCGCCGCCCTCGGCCTCGTCCCCTGCGGCTCCGGCAACGGCCTCGCCCTGCACCTCCGCCTGCCCACCGATCCCCGCCGTGCGCTCGAACTCGCCGTCGACCGCTCCGCGCGTATCGCCGCCATCGATACCGGCTCGGCCAACGGTCACCCTTTCTTCAACGCCATGGGCACCGGCTTCGACGCCGAGATCAGCCGCCGCTTCAACCAGCTCGCCCGCCGCGGCCTCCCCGCCTACGCCCGCACCGGCCTCGCCGCCTTCGTCCGCCACCGCGCGCAGCGCGTCTCGATCCGCGCCGACGGCTGTCACCACAATTTCGATACGCTCCTGGTGGCCGTCGCCAACTCCGACCAATACGGCAACGGCGCCCGCTTCGCCCCCGGCGCGCGGGTCGACGACGGCCAGCTCGATCTCGTCGCGATCCGCCCGGTCAATTTCCTCACCGCGCTGCCGCTCGTCGCGCGGCTTTTCCTCGGCGGTTTCGACCGCAGCTCGCGCGTGCTGCACCTGCGCAGCGCCCGCTTCGTCATCGAACGCCCCGCCACTGCGCTGATCCACACCGACGGCGAAACCCACGCCACCGCCGCCGCCGTCGAAGTCCGCGTCCACCCCCGCAGCCTCCGCCTCCTCCTCCCCGCCCGATCCTCCGCGCCCTCCGCCCAAAGTAACCCATTGGGCTACTCTCCCGCCCCCTCGCCCGCCCGCGACGAAGGAGCTCTCAGCGTTTCGCAAAGTAACCCTTTGGGTTACTTTGCGCCGGATGCGTCGGCGCCGCGGGATCGCAATTTTTCGCCATGAAACCGCTCCTTCGCGTTCGCACGGTCATCCTCTCCGACGTTCACCTCGGCACGCCCGACTGCAAGATCGACGAGGTGAACCATTTTCTCCGCCACACGCGCTGCGCGCGGCTGATCCTCAACGGCGACATCATCGACGGCTGGCAGCTCCGCCGCACCGGACAGTGGACGAAGGCCCACACGCGCTTCGTGCGCATCGTCCTCAAGAAACTCGAAAAGCGCGATACCGAGATCGTTTATCTGCGCGGCAACCACGACGACATCCTCACCTCCTTTCTCCCGCTCGAATTCGAGAACCTCCAGATCGTCGAGGACTACGTCCACGAAACCCCGCGTGGTCGCTATCTCGTCCTGCACGGCGATGTATTCGACACCGTCACGAAAAATTTCGTCTTCCTCGCGCACCTCGGTGACTGGGGTTACCGCGCACTCCTGCGAATCAACCGCGTTTACAACGTCTGGCGGGCCTGGCGCGGCAAGGAATACTGGTCGCTCAGCAAGGCGATCAAGGCCCGGGTGAAGGAGGCCGTCAGCCACGTCTCGAAGTTCGAGGACCACATCGCCGACCTTGCCCGTTCCCGCGGCTGCACCGGCGCAATGTGCGGCCACATCCACACGCCCGCCGACAAGATGCTCGGCGATATCCATTATTTGAATTCAGGCGACTGGGTCGAGTCGCTCACCGCCATCGTCGAGCACTGGGATGGTCGCTTCGAATTGGTCTCGTTTGCCGATTTCGTCCGCGAGTTTCCCTTCTCGCCCGCCGAACCCGCCGCGATCGACGAGCCGCCGACCGAATCCGCCGACCTCGACCTCGGCGTGCCCGTGCGCGCGTAGCGGCCTGCCCGCTTACCGGCGCGTTTTCGCGAGTTCCTCGCGGATCACCGCCAGCGTCCGCTCGACCGCACCTGCGTTCGTCCGCTGCCATTCTCCCGCGGCACGCGCCATCGCCGCGCGCCGCGCCGGATCGCCGAGCAGCGTTGTCACCGTCTCCGTCAACGCCCGTCCATCCAGCACCTCGGCCGCCGCCCCGCACGCCAGCATCTCCGCGGCGATCGGCCGAAAATTGGTCATCCGGGGGCCGAACAGGATCGGCTTCTCCAGCGCCGCCGCTTCCACCGGCGTCTGCCCGCCGTCGTTCGGCGCAAGGCTTTTTCCCACGAACACCAGATCGGCGAGTTGGGTGAGGGTGCGCAGCTCCCCCGTGGTGTCCGCCACCGCGATATCGACCGCGCCGGGCGCCGCGCCCTGCGAACGAAAATGCGCCGTCGCCCCCACTTCCCCGATCAGGCGCGCGATCTCCGGCCGACGCTCCGCATGCCGCGGCACGAGCAAGAGCGCACACGCCGCTCCGCCAGCCCGCGCCGCCCGCCATGCGGCGATCAACGCTCGCTCCTCCCCCGGCCACGTCGACGACCCGAGCAGGACCAGGCCCTCACCGAGCCCCAGCTCCCGTCGCAACCTCGCCCGCTCCACCTCGCCCAACCGCGCGATCCGCACGTCGAGTTTGATGTTGCCCGTCGTCGCGATCCGCTCGGCGGGCACCCCGAGTTCGCGAAACCGTGCCTCGTCGTGCGTCGACGCCGGCAGCAGACGCGTGATCCCCCCGAACACCGCATCGCGCGCGATCCCAAACCGCCGCAATCGCATAAAACTTCGGTCCGACAGCCGCGCATTGATGCACACCACCGGCACGCCGCGCAACCTCGCCTGCTGCAGATGCTCCGGCCAGCGCTCCCCCTCCGTCAAAATCACCAGGTCGGGCGAAATCCGCCGCCACGCGGCCCGCGCCAACGGCCACCAGTCGATCGGAAAATAGCCGAGCCCGAGGATCAACCCCGCATAACGCTCCCGCGCGAGCCGGTGTCCGGTGCTCGTCGTCGTCGTCAGGTAAATTTCCACGCCGCCCCCCCGCACCAGCGTCTCGAGCAGCGGCGCGATCGCCAACACTTCGCCCACGCTCACCGCTTGCACCCATACGCGGCGCCGATCCGCTCGCTTCGCCGGCAGACCGCCATGCGCGCCAAACCGCTGCACAAACTTCTCGCCGTAACCGCCACGCCGCCGCATCCGCCAAAAATAACCCGGCGCGAGCACGACCAGCGCAGGCAGAAACAATAAGCGGTAAACCCAGAGCATGGAAAATTTCGAAACTCACTCCAGAACTTCACCGCCTCGTTTCCCAGCCTTTTCCCGCCCGGCGCCATTCGCGCCGCGCGAAAATCGCCGCGTCAACCTGCTGGCCGGAGGTCTCCTGTCGCTACCCATCCACGAGATCCTGCGACATTTCGGGAAACAAACCCGTCGCCGGAAAATGGTGCTCAGGAAGGGACTCGAACCCTTACGCCTTACGGCACACGCCCCTCAAACGTGTGTGTCTACCAATTCCACCACCTGAGCATTTCGTAGCGAGGAAGGCGCACTAAGATCAATCGCCCCGGCCTTGTAAAGCCCCGAAATCATCACCGAAAAACACGGGTAGCTGCACCTCATTCCGCCGCGTTTCCCACCTCGCAGCCTCACGGCCCGCGCAGCACCACCGGCCCCGTGGGCGCGGCGGGAGCGACTCCCGTCGGCTCCTGCGTCACGAGGATTTCGACCGGCGCCAGGCTCGCCTCCGGCAGCGTGTAGAAAAGACTGCCGTTACCACCCTGGAACTGGGCCGGCACCTCGCCTACGTGCTGAAACGTGTTCGTCGCGGGCGCGCGCACCCACAGCTGCAACGTGCCGTCCGCCGGCACCTGCGGCAGGTTATAAAGGTTCAGGTAACCGCGGTGCTCCGCTTCGTCGTAAACCGACCACGCATACGGCACCGGCGATGCACGCGGGGGCTCGGGCGTCTCCGGCTGCAGCGTTACGCCGAGACCATCCGTCGGCGGGCTCACCGGCGGCGGCTCCGCTTCGACCGCCACCACGCCCGGTTCCGTCAAAATCCCCCGCGCCAGGTCCACCAGCCCACGACGGTTGCCGCTGGCGAAGCTGTTGGCGTCGACCAACTCCATGGCCGCGAGCCGCCCCAGCCCGCGTTCCGCGATCGCACGCTGCGCAATATGATGCATCACGCTGTCGTAGTCCGCCCGCAACGCAGCACTGGTCCGCGCGAGGTCCGCATACGCCTCGCGCAACCGGTCCAGTTCGCGCTGCATCTCCACGGGATTCGCCCTGATCGCGTCCGCCGCGGCCTTCATCGGAGCCGAGGTCGAGTGCGCCAGCGCATCCGTGCGGTCACGCGCGGCGGATTCCCCGGGGCCGGCCCCGTCGTCACCCGCGAGGTCGTCCTCGAACGAGGGCTGATCGTCCAGCGTGGCAATTCCCGTGGGTTCGCCCGATTCCCGAAAAACGAGCGGATCGACCGGGCGGTCGAAGCGCACGAAATTCAGCCCCAGCAGCACCGCGGCCGCCACCGGCCAGACGTAACGTGTCCAGGCGATCACATTCGACGGACGCTCGATCGCCACGGGCGTTTCCACTTCGTTCGTCGCCGCGAGAATCGCGGCCAGGGTCGCCCGCTGGTCCGCCGCCGCCATCGGCTCGGCGGGCGCCGTGTCGCAGCCGAAGCGTGCCAGCGCCTCCGCATACGTCTTCAACGCCGCGCGCGCCGCGGGATCGCGCGCGAGCAACGCCTCGAATGCGTCACGGCGGCCCTCGTCGAGCTCGTCGAGCAGGTAGTGCAGCGCTTCGTTCTCGAATTCTTCGGTCATGTGAGGGCGACAAATTGCCGGATTTTCTGCAGTCCGCGCCAGAGCTGGCGCCGGGGTCGTTCCACCGTGGCCTCGAGCATCAACTCCACTTCCGCGTGCACGAAGCCGCCGAAGGAGGGCAGATCGCGCGCCTGCCGCCGCAACACGCGCAGCGAATCGGCCAGGCAGTCGACGCTGGCGCGCGCCGAGGGTTCGCGAGCCAGCTTTTCCTCGAAGGCCCCCCGCCGGTCGGCGTCGAGGTCGTCGAGGAGATACCCCAGCGCTTCGGTCTCAAATTGTTCAGTCATGTCGGACGAGTTGTCGGAGTTTCTGTAGTCCGCGGCGCAAGTGGTTCTTCACGTTGCCCACGGGCGTCTGCATGGCGGACGCGATTTGCGCCTGCGTGCAGCCGCCGAAAAAAGCCAGCTCCAGCGCCTGCCGCTGGGCGGGCGAGAGTTCGCCGAGGTGGCGGGAAAGATTCTCGCGCTGGTCGAAGAGCTCGCGCGCCGGCATCGCCACGTCGGACGGCTCGCGCTGCAACGCCTCGTGCAGCAGGCGGCGCCGCGCGCCCTTGCGCAACCGGTCGATCGCGGCGTGCCGCGCGATGAACACCAGCCACGACACGACCTCGCCCCGATCCCGCCGATAGCTGCCGGCCTGCCGCCAGGCCTTGATGAACGTATCCTGCACCGCTTCACGCGCATCCTCCGGATCTTCGAGAATCCGGCGCACGATGCCATGCACCTGCGCACTGAACTCGAGGTAGAGCAACTGCAGCGCCTCCGCATCGCCCTTGGCCAGGCGCGCGACCAGTTCGCGATGATTCGCCAGGGCGTCGGCATCGAAGGGCAGCACAGTGCGGGATGGCCTAATTGCCTGGACCACGGAGATCAATTCTCGTCAGCGGTTGAGCGCATCAGAACTTCAGGCGCAGCGCACCGGAAAGGATGTGCGCCTCCCGGTCCCAGCTCGGATCGAGATCCGTGTAACGGTAACTCAGCAGCAGCGCCGAACGCTCGCCGATCGTCCACGCCGCACCGATCGTTCCGCCGAAGGTAAAGCCGGCTTCGTCGTGCCGCTGGTCCGGAATCGGCGCCACCAGCGCGAGCGGATCCGTGCGGACAAACGAATAGCGTGCGACGCCCCGGCTCGCGACCCAGTTCAACACCGGCGCCACCGTGATCACGACCTTCCTCGCCGGCGCCCAACGCAGCTCCGGCGCGAGCCCCACCAGATGCACGTCATCCTCGTAGTGTCCGTAAACCACCACCGGCAGCACCACCTGTCCCGGAACGCCCGGTGGATGGCCGTAGCCGGCGGTCGCCTTCACGTCATGCAGATAATGATACGACGCCCGCACCGCGAAGCGCTCGCTGAACGCGTAGCCCGCCGCCACGAACGGCGCGGCCTTCGAGCCTTCGTCGACGAAAAACGGCGCCGGGTGCGCTTCGAACCGCGCGCCGCGCAGCCCGAAATAGCTCACGCCGACGTCCGCCTCCACCTTCGCCTCCGCGGCGAGGACCGGAGCCGCGAGCAACAGCGCGAACCGCGCACGACGCACAGCGTTGATAATCGAGGAAGCCATCATGGTGAAATCACCCTTTACTACGCCCCTCGTCCGCGGGCTGAGTCACCCGCCGGAAAAAAATATCGCGCCGGCGCGATGGGCCGTCCTCACCCGCGCTGCCGGTCCGCCAGCCCGTGCGCCAGCGCCGCCGCGAGCCCGGCCCCGCGATAGATCATCCCGGTGTAAATCTGCACCAGCGTCGCGCCGGCATCGAGTTTCTCGGCCGCCGTCTCCACGTCCTCGATCCCGCCGACGCCCACGATCGGCAGCCGCCCGCTCGTGGCCCGCGCGATGTAGTTGACGATCTCGGTCGACCGCCGCCGCAGCGGCCGCCCGCTCAGCCCGCCCGCTTCGTTCACGCCGGCGAAGAAACCGGGCCGCGCCAGCGTGGTATTCGTGGCGATGATACCGTCGAAACCGAACTCGGCAATCGCCGCCAGCACCGCGTCGATCTGGCGAAACCCCAGATCCGGGGCGATCTTCAACAAGAGCGGCACGCGCTGCGCCCGCCCGCGGTTCGCCGCGGAAATCGCCCCCAGAAGTTCGCGCACGCGCGCCTCATCTTGCAGCTGCCGCAGCCCCGGCGTATTCGGACTGCTCACGTTGAGCGCGATGTAGTCCGCGTGATCCGCCAGCCGCTCGAAACTCGCCAGATAATCCGCCGTCGCCCGCTCGATGTCCGTCACTTTCGACTTGCCCAGGTTGATCCCCAGCGGAATCCGCCGCTGGCCGCGCCCGGGCTGCCGCGCGAGCGTGGCCGCCACCGCCTCGGCGCCGCCGTTGTTGAACCCCATGCGATTGATCACCGCGGCCTCCGCCGGATAACGAAACACCCGCGGCCGCTCGTTGCCCGGTTGCGCAAGCGCCGTGACCGTGCCCACCTCGACGTGCCCGAAACCCAGCGCCGCCGCCGCCGGCCAGCCCGTCGCATTCTTGTCGAAACCCGCCGCGAGGCCGACCGCATTCGGAAATTTCAAACCAAACGCCTCGATCGGTCGCGTCCACGCCGGCATCCGGTGCCAACGCTCCAGCACGCGACACAACGGCCCGAACCGCCCCAGCCGCGTCATCGCGCTCACCGCCATTTCATGCGCGTGCTCGGGATCGAGCTTGAACAATCGCCGACGCAACACGTTCTCGTAGAAACCGCCCATATCGCGCGACACTGAAATCGCTGTCCCAAAATGCAAGGCGCGGAACGCCCTAAAACCTCCTGACCCGCGCGGTTTTCTGCACGAAATCGCGCGCGGTTTTTTGATGCAAAAACGCCGCGCTTTTGTGCTTGTTTTTTCAACCTCCCCTCGCACGCTGCGCCAAAAATCACTCCCTTTCCTTTCATGGCCAAAGCAACTTCAACCCTCGACTGGTGCGCCGTCCGGCTCGGCGAGGATCACAACTGGTGGGTCGACGAGACCAGCGATCCCGTTCGCTGGGACGTCGATGGCCTCAGCATCATCGACCCCCGCCAACTCGCCCACCTGATCGACCTCGTCGATCCCCTCCGCGACTACGGTTTCGACCAGGATATGATGGAGCGCGCCTTCATCCTCTTCCGCATCGAGAAGGATCTCGGCAACGGCAAGGTCCGCCTCAAGCGCACCAAGGAGTCGCTCTTCGAATCCGACGAGAAACTCTTCGCCCTGCCCGACATCCTCGACGAGGAAAACGGCCCTTACGCCGACTTGCTCGACCACATCACGCGCTGCCGCGTGAAAATGCTCAACGACCTCTTCGAGTTCGAATCCAAGCTCACCGTCGACGAAGTCGAAGACGAGCTCCGCGAGGACCAGAACAGCCACTTCATCGAGGGCAAGGCCGTCCACTCCTTCGAGGAACTCACCTCCATCCTCGACTTCATGCCCGCCGGCTACGAGTCCGACGACGAGACGCCCGCCAAGAACCTCGACGACGAGGGCGACGCCGACGACCTTCCGGAACTCGACGAAGCCGAGGAGGAAAAACTCAAGAACGACGAGTCGCTCAAATGGGA
>JAEYYL010000363.1 GCA_023430825.1 Verrucomicrobiota bacterium
CCACCAGCCCCGTCGCCCCGCGCTCCGCACTCACCACGAGCACGGTCAACACCCCGCCGGCCGCCGCCTCCAGCCCGAACGCCCCCCGCAACCGCACCACCGGCAAAAGCCCGCCGCGATACGGCAGCACTTCCGTCTCGTTGATGCTCCGGCTTTCGCCCGCCGCCACCTGCACGATCTCGTCCACCCCGCTCTGCGGCACCGCGCAAATCTCCCCGCCCACCGCCACCACGATCGCATCCACGATCGAAAGCGTCAGCGGCAGCCGCAGCGTGAACGTCGTTCCGCCGCCGCGCGTCGTCTCGAGCGTCAACGTCCCACCGAGCTCGCGCACCGTATTCGCCACCACCGCCATCCCCACGCCCCGCCCCGCCGCCCGATCCGCCTCCTCCCGCGTCGAAAATCCCGCCGCACACAAAATCCCCAGCAGCCCCGACGCGTCCATCCGTTCCGGCACCGCGACGCCCAACACCTTCGCCCGCGCCACCACCGCCTCCGCATCGATCCCGCCGCCGTCGTCGCGCACCTGGATCGTCACAAACTCCCCCGCACTCTCCGCGCGCAACGTCACCGTCGCCTCCTCCGGTTTCCCCGCGGCGACCCGCTCCGCCGGCGCCTCGATCCCGTGCGAAAACGCATTTCGCACCAGGTGCAGCAACGGCTCCTTCAGCCGCTCCGCCACGTATTTGTCGATCTCGGTCTGGTGACCTTCGAGCACCACGCGCGCCTTCTTGTCCGACCCCGCGGCCAGATCGCGAATCACGAACGGCATCCGCGTAAAAATCTCCGCGATCGGCACCAGCCGCACGCGCGCGATCGCCTTGCGCAACTCGCGCAACGACCGCGCCAGCCCCAGGTCGATTTCCTTCAACGTCTCGTTCCCGCCGAACTGCTGCCGGATGCGATCCTCCAGCCGCGACCGCTGAATCACCATCTCCCCCGCGATCCGCATCAAATCGTCCAGCCGCGCCAGATCCACGCGCACCAGATGCGACGGCATCAACGACGACGCCTCGCCCGCCGCCGCTTCCACCACCGGCTCCAGCGTCATCCCATCCGCCGCCCACGCCGCCCGATCCGCCGGCGTTTCGCGCAGCCCCACCACAAAAACAAACGCGATGCCCGCCCCCGGTCGCACCACCGGCGTCGCCTGAAAAATCTCCCCCACTTCGCTCAACCGCTCCCGCACGCGATTCACGTTCACCCCGCGTGCATCCAACTCCGCCGACGGCGCAAACGTGCACCGCCATGGCTGCAAGCCTTTCGCCCGCGCCGCCGCCACCGGATCCTCCGCCGGCATCGCCGCCGCCGTTTCCTCCCGCGTTTCCTTCGCCGCTGCCGCACGCGTTTTCCGTCCACCCTTTCCTTTCGCCGCGCCCCCTTCCGCCCGGAGTTTCTTCGCCAGCGTCGCGTGCTCCGGCGCCGGCTTCCCCGCCTGATGCGCACCGATGATCTGCTCCAGCCGCCGCGTCGCATCGAGCAACACCCCCACTCGCCCCGCCGTCAACGCCACGTCCCCTTCCGACAACGCCCGCAACATATCCTCCATCGCATGCGCCAGCTCCTCCGCCTCGCGCACCCCCGCGATCGCCGCAATCCCCTTCAACGAGTGCACCGCACGAAACAATCCCTCGACCCCCGCCGCCGGCGACCGCTCCAGCACCGTCAAACCCTCGCGCACCGCCATCAGCAGCTCGTCGCACTCCGCATAAAAATCGTCGAGCAGCTCCTTCCGCAGCTCGGGCGAAAAATCCCCGCTCATGACCGCACCCGCCTCCGCGCCGCCACCGCACGCTGTCTTCGTGCACCTGCACGACCGGACGAAGAAAATGAAAGCAGGCGAAACATGGGGCGCGACCCGCCAAAGACACCAGCAACCGCCCGCTGGCAACTCCCGCGCTCGCGGTTTTGTGTTTTTCGCCGATTCACCCGCCCGTTTCGGCCGCCGCCGTTTGACCCGCCGCATCCCCCGCACAGCTTCGGAACGCGAAGGTCCGGCGCCAATTGCGCCTTCTTCGCCTCCGCTCCACGCCAGCGCGCCCAGGCCGCTGCCTGCCCTCTGGCCCCGTCCTCCTCCCGAGCCGCTTCGAACCATGACTCCATCCGACGCACCGCCCACCGCCTGGCACGACCTCCCCGCCGACGAAACCGCCCGCCGTCTGACGGTCGATCCCCAGCTCGGCCTCTCCGCCGACGAAGCCAGCCGCCGCCGCCACGAATTCGGCCCGAACCAACTCACCGCCCGCCGCGGCACGCCCGGCTGGCTGAAATTTCTCCAGCAGTTCAACCAGGCCCTCGTTTATATTCTGCTCGCCGCCACCGCCATCTCCGCCGCCCTCGGCGAATGGGTCGACGCCGTCGTCATCTTCGGCGTCGTCCTGATCAACGCCATCGTCGGCTACATTCAGGAAGCCAAGGCCGAGAAAGCCATCGAAGCCCTCGCCAGCCTCGTGCGCACCGAAGCCACCGTCCGCCGCGACGGCCACCGCCGCCGGATCGCGTCCGCCGAACTCGTGCCCGGCGATGTCGTGCTCGTCCAATCCGGCGACAGCGTCCCCGCCGACTTGCGGCTCATCGAGGCACGCGGCCTCCAGATCGAGGAAGCCGCGCTCACCGGCGAATCCGTTCCCGCCGAGAAACACATCGATCCGCTGCCCGTCGACACCTCCCTCGGCGACCGCCGCAACCTCGCCTTCGCCGGCACGCTCGTCACCTCCGGCCAGGCCACCGGTCTCGTCGTCGCCACCGGCGACCGCACCGAAACCGGCCGCATCGCCACCCTTCTCCACGAGGCCGCCGATCTCTCCACCCCGCTCACCCGCAAAATCGCCGAGTTCAGCCGCGTCCTGCTCTACGTCATCCTCGGCCTCTCCGCCCTCACTTTCGTCGTCGGCCTGCTCCGCGGCGAATCCGCCGCCGACATGTTCATGGTCGCCGTCGCCCTCGCCGTCGGCGCCATCCCCGAGGGTCTCCCCGCCGCCGTCACCATCACCCTCGCCCTCGGCGTCGCCCGCATGGCCCGCCGCCACGCCATCATCCGCAAGATGCCCGCCGTCGAAACCCTCGGCAGCACCCGCGTCATCTGCTCCGACAAAACCGGCACGCTCACCGAAAACCAGATGACCGTCAGCCGCCTCTACGCCGCCGGCGCCGCCTGCGACATCACCGGCGGCGGCTACCAGCCCGACGGCGAATTCCGCGATGGCGACCGCACCGTCGATCCGAAGTCCCACCGCGCCTTCCATGAAACGCTCCTCGCCGGCCTCCTGTGCAACGACTCCCAACTGGTCCGCAAGGACGGCCGCCTCGCCGTCGAGGGCGATCCCACCGAAGCCGCCCTCCTCGTCGCCGCGCAAAAGGCCCGCCTTCCCGAGCGCGACGCCGCCGACCTTCCGCCCCGCCTCGACGTCATCCCGTTCGAATCCGAACACATGTATATGGCCACGCTCCACCGCGCCGCGGATGGCCACGTCATCTACGTGAAGGGCTCGGTCGAACGGCTCCTCGAACGCTGCGAAACCGCCCTCGACGCCGCCGGCCAGGACGTCGCCTTCGATCCCGCCACGGTCCCCGCCGCCGTCGAAGCCATGACCGCCCAGGGCCTTCGCGTGCTCGCCTTTGCCCGCCGCCGCGTCCCCGCCAGTCATACGAAACTCTCGCCCGACGACGTCGCCCGCGGCCTCACCTTTCTCGGCCTGCAGGGCATGATCGATCCGCCCCGCCCCGAAGCCATCCGCGCCGTCGCCCAATGCCGCAGCGCCGGCATCGAGGTGAAGATGATCACCGGCGATCACCCGGGCACCGCCCTCGCCATCGCCGAAAAACTCAGCCTCCGCAGCGCCGCCGCCAGCGAGGGGCCGCTCCTCGCCATCACCGGACGCGAACTCGAGCAATTGCCCGAGGAGCAACTCGCCGACCTCGCCGCCCGCACTTCCGTCTTCGCCCGCGTCGCCCCCGAACAGAAACTCCGGCTCGTCCGCGCCCTCCAAAGCCTCGGCCACGTCGTCGCCATGACCGGCGACGGCGTGAACGACGCCCCCGCGCTCAAGCAGGCCAACATCGGCATCGCGATGGGCATCACCGGCACCGATGTCGCCAAGGGCGCCGCCGACATGGTGCTCACCGACGACAACTTCGCGTCCATCGAGGCCGCCGTGGAGGAGGGCCGCAATGTCTTCGACAACCTCACGAAGTTCATCGCGTGGACCATGCCCACCAACGGCGGCGAAGGCCTCCTCATTCTCGCCTCCGTCTTCCTCGGCGGCGCGCTCCCCATCCTGCCGGTGCAACTCTTGTGGATCAACCTGGGCACCTCCCTCCTGCTCGGCCTCACCCTCGTCTTCGAGCCCAAGGAAGACGGCCTCATGGCCCGTCCGCCACGCGATCCCGCGCAAGCCATCCTCACGCCGCTCCTCCTCCTGCGCATCGCGATCGTCTCCGTCCTCATGGCCGCCGGCGGCTACGCGCTCCTCCTCTGGGAAACCAGCCACGGCACGCCGCTGCCCGAAGCGCGCACCATGGTCGTCAACCTCGTCGTCGTCGTGGAGATTTTCTACCTGCTGAGCTGCCGTTCGCTCACGCGTTCGTTCCTCTCCCTCGGCGTGACGTCGAATCCCTGGGTCCCTGGCGGCATCGCCGCCATGCTCGCCGCCCAGCTGCTTTTCACCTACGCTCCTTTCATGCACCGCCTGTTCGGCAGCGCTCCCATCGACGCGCTCGCCTGGCTCAAGATCTTCGTTCTCGGCCTCCTCATCTTCGCCATCGTCGAAGCCAAAAAATGGTTCGACGCCCGCCGCGCACCCGCCACCGCCCTACTCCCGTCATGATCACCGCCGCCTTCTACGACACCAAGCCCTACGACCGGCTCTACTTCGAGCGCGCCCCGCACGCCGATCGGCTCCGCCGCACCTTCCACGAATTCCGCCTCACCGCCGACACCGCCGCCAGCGTCGAGGGCGCCCAGGCCGTGTGCGTCTTCGTCAACGACGTCCTCGACGCTCCCTGCCTCCGGCTCCTCCACCGCGCCGGCGTCCGGCTCGTCGCCCTGCGCTGCGCCGGCTTCAACAACGTCGACCTCCCCGCCGCGCGCGACCTCGGCCTCCCCGTCGTGCGCGTCCCCGCCTATTCGCCCCACGCCGTCGCCGAACACACCGTCGCCCTCCTGCTCACCCTCAATCGCAAGATCCACCGCGCCTACAACCGCGTCCGCGAACACAACTTCTCCCTCAACGGCCTCGTCGGCTTCGACCTCCACGGCAAGACGGTCGGTATCATCGGCACCGGCAAGATCGGCCGCATCGCCGCCCGCATTTTCCGCGGCTTCGACACCCGCGTCCTCGTCAGCGATCCGTTCCCCGACCCCGCCTGGGCCGCCACCGCCGGCGTCGTCTACACCGACTTCGACACCGTCCTCGCCGAAAGCGATATCCTCTCGCTCCACCTCCCGCTCACGCCCGAATCGCACCACCTCCTGAACGATCGCACGATCGCCCGGATGAAACCCGGCGCCTTCGTCGTCAACACCAGCCGGGGCAAGTTGATCGACACCACCGCGCTGCTCCACCACCTGAAAAACGGCCACCTCGGCGGCGTCGCTCTCGATGTTTACGAGGAAGAGGAAGGCCTGTTTTTCGAAGACCACTCCAGCGCCGTGCCCCTCGACGACGAACTCAATCTCCTCCTGTCGTTCCCCAACGTCCTCGTCACCTCCCATCAGGCGTTCCTCACCCACGAGGCCCTCGGCGAAATCGCCCGCGTCACCACCGACAACCTCCTGCGTCTCAGCGCCGGCCAGCCCTACCTCGACGGCACCGCTTTGTAGCCCCGCGTCATGCACCCGCCCGCGCGACTCCATTTGACGCCGCCGGGCCGCTGCCGATACTTCCCGGCCTGTGCGCCGTCTCCGCTCCCCGCTCAAAAACCTCGTCACTTTGCTCGCCCTCGCCGCCGTCCTCCTCGGCACGCTCGAGCATGAAGACTTGATTTTTCAGGAGCCCGGCGCCGCCCCGCTGGCCGCGGACGCGGATGCGGTCGACGATTTCTCCTCGCCCCGCCCCGACGCCGGCACCGAGGGCGTCTTCCGCTCCGATCCCCAGCGTTTCTGGCTGAACCCTCGTTTCAGCCCCGTTCGCGCCGCCAGCCTCCACGCGACCGCCTCCCTCCCGCACCCCGGCCCGGTTCTCCCGCCACCCGCACGGCACGGTTTCATCGGCTTGGTTGCCCTGCGCTTGTAAGCGCACGGCGCGCCTGGCGCGCACCTTCCGCCACCGCGGACACCCGTCCGCTGCTCGCCTCCGCCGCGCCGTCCCGGCGCACCCGCCTCCCGTCACCCGCCGCCCGCATGAACCTCTCGATCGAAATCCTCATCATTTTCCTCCTGCTCCTCGCCAACGGCGTCTTCGCCATGGCCGAGATCGCCATCGTCTCCGCTCGCAAAGCCCGGCTCAAGACCCTCGCCGCCAACGGCTCCCCCCGCGCCCAGGCCGCCCTCGACCTCGCGGAGGAGCCCACCCGCTTCCTCTCCACCGTGCAGATCGGCATCACCCTCGTCGGCGTCCTCGCCGGCGCGTTCGGCGGCGCCACCCTCTCCGAAAAACTCGCCGCCGCGCTCGACCGCATCCCCCTCCTCGCCCCCTACAGCTCCGCCCTCGCCCTCTTCGTCGTGGTCGGCGCCATCACCTACTTCTCCCTCATCCTCGGCGAACTCGTGCCGAAACGCATCGCGCTCAACAACCCCGAAGCTCGCGCCATGCTCGTCGCACGGCCGATGACCGCCCTCTCCCGCATCGCCGCACCGTTCGTCTGGTTCCTCACCGCCTCGTCCAACCTCGTCCTCAAACTCCTCGGTCTCGGCAAAAACGTCGAAACCCCGCCCTCCGCCGAGGAGATCGGCCACCTCATCGAACAGGGCACCACCGCCGGCGTGTTCCACATCGCCGAACGCGCCATGGTCGAGGGCGTCCTCCGCCTCGACGAACGCCCCGTCACCGAAATCATGACCCGCCGCACCAGCATCGTCTGGCTCAACATCGCCGACCCCGACGAACTCAACTGGCGCAAGATCGTCGCCAGCGGCCACTCGCACTTCCCCGTCTTCGAAGGCTCGCGCGACAACGTCATCGGCCTCGTCTCGGTAAAATCCCTCTGGGCCAACGCCGCCGCCGGCGTCGCCAACAGCCTCCGCCACCACCTCACCAAACCCCTCTTCGTCCCCGCCACCATCAACGCCGCCCAACTCCTCGAAACCTGCAAGAAAACCGGCCGCCACCTCGCCCTCGTCACCGACGAGTTCGGCAGTATCCAGGGTTTGGTGACGATGATCGACGTCATGGAGGCGATCGTCGGCGATCTCCCCGAACCCGGCGACCGGCTCGCGCCCGGCGCCGTGCAGCGCGAGGACGGCACCTGGCTCGTCGACGGCAGCATGCCCGTCGACGACCTGCGCCGCCGCTTCTCCCTCCCGCCCCTCCCCGGCGAGGAGGACGAGGATTTCGAAACTCTCGGCGGCTTCGTCCTCGACCGCTTCGGCTACATCCCCAAAGCCGCCGAATTCTTCGTCTGGCACGGCTGGCGGTTCGAGGTCGTCGACATGGACCGCCACCGCGTCGACAAGGTCCTCCTCGCCCGCATCGAACCGCCCGCGGCCCTCCCGGCGAAATCCTGATGCGCCTCCCTTTCTGGGTCCTCCGGTGGCTGCACCGGCGCCGCCTCTCCCGCAGCCGCTTGCGCGGCACCTTCCTTCACTCCTGGCTCGGCGACCGCCTGCTCGATCGCGCCCTGTGGAAACCGAGCCGCGACTCCCTCGCCCGCGCCTGGCTCGTCGGATTTCCCGTCACGGTGATTCCCTTCCTCCCCATCCAGTCGCTCTTCGCCTGCTTCCTCGCCTTGTTCGTCCGCGGCAACGTCCTGCTCTGCATCGCGCTCCAGTTCCTCTCGACGCCCCTCACCGCCCCCGTGCACCTGCCCGCCTGCTACTGGGTCGGCGAAGTCGTCCGCGGCCGCGCCCCCGGCGAGGTCTGGCGCGAGGTCACCGCCGCACCGCGCAGCATCTTTAGCGGCGACGCCGTCACCTCGCTCTACCTCGGCGCCCTCATCATCGGCGTCGTCGGCGGAATCGCGGGCTATTTCATCATCCGACACACCTGGAAACACCGGCCCCGCCCCGCGCCGGCCGCGCGCCCTTACGTC
>JAEYYL010000367.1 GCA_023430825.1 Verrucomicrobiota bacterium
TTCGTCGGCAGCGTCAGTTGTTTATAAGAGACCGCGGCGGGGGCGCCGCGGCTCCATCATCGAGTGGGCGGGCGTTACTCGGCTTTGCCCGTGAGGCCGGCGGGCAGGTCGTCGCGGTTGACGATCCACGGATGGGCGAGGAGTTCGGCGACATGCTCGTTCTCCGCGAGGCTCCATTTGTCGTTCCAGCTCATGAAAAACGTCGTGCGGGGGAAATGCTTCACGATGCCCTCGATGAAGCGACGGTAGTCGTAGGTGCCCGGCGGGTTCTGGGCGCCATGCGGGCCGTATTCGCCGAAGCCGAACGGCTTGGGCAGACCCGCGAGCGCATCGTAGCCTTTGATGTGCTTGGGATCGATGTGATCGGTGTAGGCGTCGAAGGCGACGAGGTCGACGTAAGCGTCGCCGGGATAGTAGTCGCCGGTGTTGGCCATGTGATTCGGCCCGTAAACCCAGAGCAGGTTGTCGAGGCGCTTCGTGTGCGTGAAATAGTCGAACATGTGCCGCCACACCGCGATGAAATCGGCGGGCGGTTTCGCGCCCCACCAGAACCACGCCCCGTTCATCTCGTGAAACGGGCGCCACAACACCGGCACGCCGGCGTCCTCGAGTTCCTGCAAACCGGCGGCCAGGGTGTCGAGTTCCTGCATCCAGCGCCGATGCGTGTCGGTCGTGGGATCGAGCAGGTCTTTCAGATCCACGCCCTTGTCGCGCAGACCGCCGCCCGCCGGATTGGCGGGGTTGTAGAGGTGGACCCCGACGGTCACGAGGCCGCCCGCTTTCCAATAGGCGATGGCGCTTTCGTTGGAGACTTTCGTCGCGAGGCCGCCGGAGGGAAAATCCACATAGTCGAAGCCAGCCATCGCGGGCCACTCGCCGGTTTTCGCGTGGATCTTCTCGATGATCGCCAACGTGCCGGTGTCGCCGAAATTCGTGAACTGGCCGGAGAGGACGCGTTTCTCGGTGCGGGCTTCGAGTCCGGCGATGTAGGCGAGGATCGCTCGCGTTTTTGGGTTCGTTTGCGGGTTGGCCGGCGCGGGTTCGGCGGCGAAAGCACCGATCGCGAGAGAGGCCAACAAGAGAAGGGAAGCGATGCGCATGATGGGTGCGCGTGACTAAGGCGAGCGCTCGCGTCATCGCAAACCAAACTCCCAATTGGTCCCGGCGCATCCCTCGCGCCGGCTCGTGCGTTCCCCTCACCCGGTGCGAGCGATGTCGCGGCGCAAGGGATGCGCAGAAAATGACAAGGAGCGCGGCTTGCCGCAGCCGATCGGCGGGCGCACAATCGCGGGCACCAAGATGAACGGCACCGACGGTTATATGTCCTTTCGACCCAAATTGTTCGAGGCGCTCGCCGGTTACAACCGGGAGCGCTTCATGAAGGACCTGATGGCCGGATTCACCGTCGGCATCGTGGCGCTGTCGCTGTGCGTGGGATTGGGGATCGCGTCGGGCGTGACGCCGGCGGCGGGGCTCTATACCGGCATCATCGGCGGCTTTCTTGTTTCGGCGTTGGGTGGTTCGCGGGTGCAGATCGGGGGGCCGGCCGGGGCGTTCGTGGGCTTGGTCGCGCTGGTTGGCGCAAAATACGGGCTGCCGAGTCTGCTCATCTGCACGATGCTCGCGGGCGTCATCACGTTTTTGATGGGCGCGCTGCGGCTCGGATCGCTGATCCGGTTCATCCCGCAGCCGGTGACGATGGGTTTCACCTGCGGGATCGCGATCACGATCATGACGACGCAGATCCGGCCGTTGCTCGGGTTGCAGCTGGAGCACGAGCCGGCGGAATTTTTGCCCAAGATGATCGCGCTGGCGCAAGCGCTGCCGACGGTCAACTGGCTGGCGGTCGCGGTCGGCGGGCTGTCGTTGCTGCTGGTGGCGAAGTGGCCGGCGAAGTTGAGCAAGCGCGTGCCGGGCTCGATCGTCGCGGTGATCGTGGGGACCGTGCTGGTGTATTTCACGCATTGGCCGGTGGAGACGATCGGGAGTAAGTTCGGCGGGATTCCGCGCGGGCTGCCGACGATGGCGTGGCCGGATTTCGACTGGCGCACGATGAACGAACTGATCGGGCCGGCGTTCACGATCGCGATCCTCGGCGCGATCGAGTCGCTGTTGTCGGCGGTGGTGGCGGACGGCCTGATCGACGACCGGCACGATTCGAACCAGGAGTTGATGGCGCAGGGCGTGGCGAATTTCGTGGTGCCGATCTTTGGGGGAATTCCGGTGACGGGCGTGATCGCGCGGACGGCGACGAACATCCGCAACGGCGCGAACACGCCGGTGGCCGGGATCGTGCACGCGGTGTTTCTGCTCGTGGTGCTGCTGGTGGCGGCGCCGCTGGCCGCGCACGTGCCGCTGGTGACATTGGCGGCCGTGCTGGTGGTGGTGGCCTGGCGAATGGGCGAGTGGGACGAGTTTCTTTGGCTGCGTCGCCGGCCGGCGAGCGACGGGTTGGTGTTTTTGACGACGTTTGCGCTGACCGTGTGCTTCGATCTGACGACGGCGGTCGGCGTGGGAATGATCCTGGCGGCGGGGCTGTTCGTGAAGCGCGTCGCGGATACGACGGAAGTGCAGGCGATGACGCGCGAGGTGGACGGTGCGCGCCATGCGGCGGTGAAGGATCTGCCGAAGGAGGCGGTGGTGTATCGCGTGTTCGGCGCGCTGCTGTTCGGCGCGGCGGACAAGCTCGAGACGGTGCTGCGGCGGGCGGGCGGCGAGACGCGCGTGATCATCCTGCACCTGGCGGCGGTGACGGCGATCGACACCACGGCGCTCGACCGGCTCGAGGATCTGCATGCGAAACTGCGGCGGCACGGAAAACATCTGATTCTCTGCGGGCCGCACACGCAGCCGTATTTCACGATGGAGAAGGCGGGCTTTCTCGACGACGTGGGGCGCGACAACGTGGTGGCGGATCTCGATGCCGCGGTCGCGCGCGCGAGGACGTTGATCCCGCTGCGCAAGCCCGCGACGCGCGCGCCGTTCTGAGCGGGCAGGCGGGGCGAATCGGCGCGCCGGAAATCGCGGCGCGGGAGGGCGGGCGTTGGCGCATGTTCTGCTCAACGCGCGCGCTCCTGCGCCCACGATGCCACGACTCATTATCCGCATGCCTGAAAAAAATTCATGTGACGCCGGCCGACGATCGTTTCACGCGCGAAACGCCGGGCACTGACCTGGAGCGAGCGAGTATCCCGATTTGTCCCGCCCGATGTTTCGCGCGCTGCAGTTCCCGAACTTCCGCTGGTTCCTGCTGAGCCAGGCGTGCGCGATGACCGGCACCTGGATGCAACAGGTCGCGCTCGGCTGGCTCGTCTTCGAAATGACCGGCTCGGCGTTTCACCTCGGGCTGGTCGGCGCCGCAGCGACGATTCCGAGTTTCGCACTGTCGCCGATCGCCGGCGTGATGGCCGATCGATTCGACCGGCGCCGCATCGTCGTCACGATCCAGGTCTTCGCCGCGATCCATTCGCTGGTCCTCGCACTGCTCGTCGCCGGCGGTCGCGCGACGGTGGAAATGCTGATCGGGCTCAGCCTGCTGCTCGGCGTGGCCCAGGCGTTCGACTGGCCGACGCGCCAGAGTTTGGTGGTTCATCTCGTGGAGGGCCGAACGCACCTCGGCAACGCGATCGCACTCAATTCCACGATCTTCAACCTCGCGAGAATCGGCGGGCCATCGTTCGCCGGGCTCCTGCTCGGCCTGGACCGCGGCGCGTGGTGCTTCGGATTCGCCGCGCTCGCGTCGGGGCTGGCGCTGGCGGCGATGACCCGTATCCGAATGTCAACTACGACTGCGCCCCGCGCGGGCGGTGCGTGGGGACGGGAGTTTCGGGCCGGCGCCGGCTACGCGTGGCGCGAGCCGGCGATCCGCCGGAGTCTCGCGCTCGTGGCGCTGGCGAGCGGGTGCATCATGCCGTATGCTGCGCTGCTGCCGTTGTTCGCGGCGGAGGTTCTGGCCGGCGACGCGCGATTGTATGGGCTGCTCGCGGCCGCTCCGGCCGTGGGCGCGGTGACGGGCGGCCTGCTGCTGGCGCGGCGCGCTTCCTCCGCGGGGTTGCCCCGGCAGATTCGGGCCATGGGCGCGATCGCGCCGGTGAGCGTCGCGATGTTCGCGGTGTCGCGTTTTCTGCCGCTGACCCTCGCGGCGCTCATCGTGCTCGGCGGCGCGATGATGGTCTGGATGTCGTCGATCAACACGCGCCTCCAGAGCACGGTCGTCGAGCGGATGCGGGGACGCGTGATGAGTTTTTTCGTCATGGCGCTGATGGGCGCCTTGCCGTGCGGTTACCTCGTCATGGGCGCACTGGCGGAACACGCGGGACCGACCGTTGCGGTGCTCACCGGCGCCGCGCTCTGCCTGGCGGGAAACTTTTGGCTGCACCGCGTGGCGCGCGCCGAACGCCCGGCGCTGTTGTCCGGGGAGCCGGCATGAACGCGCTGCCGCAGTTCCAATCGATGTCGCCCGTCGTGGAGACCGTCCTGGACCGCGTGACGGGCAGTCTGCCGCCGGTGGTTGGCCCGCGCGCAGAAGAAGCGGGTGCAGACGCTGCGGCCGGCGGGTTTGTCTCCATCAATCCTGCGACCGGCCGGCGGTTCGCGACGTATCGCGCGCATTCCTCGGGGGAAGTCGCCGCGGCGACGGCCGCCGGCGACCGCGCATTTCGCCGTTGGCGCGAAACGCCGATGGAGGAGCGCACGGCGCATCTTCGTTCGCTCGCGCGGGCGCTGGCCGAGCGGCAGACCGAACTCGCGGCGCTGCTCACAGCCGAAGTCGGAAAACCGATCGCGCAGTCGCTGCGCGAGATCGAGAAATGCGTGGCCGTCTGCGACCACTATGCGGACCAGGGGCCCGCCTTTCTCGCGTGCGAACATCCGCCGGGCTCGCCCGCGCAGGCGCACGTCGAGTTCGCTCCGCTGGGAATCGTGCTGGCGATCATGCCGTGGAATTTCCCGTTCTGGCAGTTGTTTCGCGTGGCCGCTCCGGCGTTGGTGAGCGGCAATGTCGTGTTGCTCAAGCATGCGAACAACGTCTGCGGTTGCGCACGCGCGATCGAGCGGGTGTGTCGCGCCGCCGGCCTGCCTCGCGGTCTGGTGCAGTCGCTGCGGATCTCGCCGCGCGAGGTCGAGACCCTGATCGGCGATCCGCGGGTGCGAGCGGTCACGGTGACCGGAAGCGCCGCGGCCGGAAAAAGGATCGCGGCGATCGCGGGCGCGGCCATGAAGCCGGGCACCTATGAACTGGGCGGCAACGACGCGGCGCTCGTGTTGCGGGATGCGGACATCGGGTTGGCGGCGAAAGTGTCCGCGCACTCGCGTTTGATCAACAGCGGCCAGAGTTGCATCGCGACGAAGCGTTTCATCGTGGTGCGCTCCGTCTTGAAACGTTTCGAATGCGCTCTCGTGGAGGCCATGGCGGCCTATCGCGTCGGCGACCCGATGGACTCCGCGACCCAGATCGGACCGCTCGCGCGGCTCGACCGGCGGATCGAGCTCCAGCGCCAGGTCGCCGGGAGTGTCGCCGCGGGAGCGCGGCTGCTGCTCGGCGGAACGGCGCTGCCGGGCGCGGGATTCTTTTATCCGCCGACGGTGCTGACCGACGTGCGGCCCGGCATGACGGCGTTCGAGGAAGAAGTGTTCGGGCCGGTGGCGTCGATCGTCCCGGTGCGCGACGAAGCGGCGGCCATTCGCCTCGCGAACGCGACGAGCTACGGGCTGGGGGCGGCGGTCTTCACCGCGGATCGCGTGCGCGGGCGCCGCATTGCCGCGCAGCTGGATTGCGGCCTCGTGTTTCTCAACGCCTACGCTCGTTCCGATCTCAACCTGCCGTTTGGCGGCACGAAAGACAGCGGCTACGGGCGCGAACTGGGCATCTGGGGTGCGCGCGCGTTTGCGAATGTCAAATCGGTGTGGGTCGATTGAACGACCGGTGGGCGCGGTTCTCCTGGTTTCGTCCCCGGGGCCGAAACCGCGCGACGAGGCTCACGCGGCGAGCGATTCACCTTTGCGATGCGGTCATGCGCGCGCGCATCTCGCGCACGGCTTCCTCGATGCCGGTGAAGAGCGCACGGCTGATGATGCTGTGGCCGATGTTCAATTCGTGGAGGTGGGGAAGGGTGCGGATCTCCGCGATGTTGATGTAGTTGATGCCGTGGCCGGCATTGACCACGAGGCGGAGTTGGGCGGCCTGGACGCAGGCGCGACGGAGTCGTGCGAGTTCGCGGGCGCGTGCCGGGCCGGGCGCGGCGTTCGCGTAAGCGCCGGTGTGCAGTTCGATCCACGGCGTGCTCAACGCGGCGGACGCTTCGATCGCGGCGTCATCCGGATCGATGAACAGGCTCGTGGCGATGCCCGCCGAGCTCATCGCCTCGATGCAATCGCGCACGCGTTCGGGCTGGCCGATGACATCGAGGCCGCCCTCGGTCGTGATCTCCTCCCGGCTCTCCGGGACGAGACAAACGGAGTCGGGTTTCAGCTTCAGGGCGAAGTCGATCATCGCGGGAGTGCAGGCCATCTCGAGGTTGAGCCGCGTGGCGATCGTTTCGCGGATGCGCCAGGTATCCCTGTCCTGGATATGCCGGCGGTCCTCCCGCAAGTGGAGGGTGATGCCGTCGACGCCGGCACGCTCGGCGAGGAGGGCGAGCGAGACGGGATCGGGCTCCACCGTCCCGCCGACTGGGGCGGATGCGTGACGATAGCGGGCTTGGCGCACGGTCGCGCAGTGATCGATGTTGAGGCCGAGAAGGAGCATGACGGGAGATGGGAACGACGGAAAACGTGAGACGCCTTCCCAGCGTAAGCAGCCGGCGCGCCGAATCCCGCTCGAGCGGCGAAAGCGAATGCAGATCCTGCCCCGCACGGGGCAGGATCCGCGCGGGCGTTACCCGCCGTGGGTTTCCGATTTCTCCCAGTTGGCAAAAGCCTCCGGCCAGTCGCGTTCGGCGGCGAAGAAGACATCGGGCCAGCCCTTTCTGATCAGGGCGGCGGCGGTGTCCTCATCGAGTTGCGACAGGTATTCCGCCACGACGGCGCAGCGATCCTGCCAGTCGCCGGTGTAAACGGCGCGTGCCCAGCCCTGCATGCGGCGGAGGTTGTTGTTACTCAAAGCAGTCTTGGATTCTTGATTCATGGTAATGGGATGGACGGCTTCGTCGCCCGGGTTGAACGAGGGAAGGAAGGAGCCGCCAGCGGACGCAGGCGGCGGCGCGGCTCGCGGAGAGGCGAGCGGGAGGGGAGTGATTCTCCGATCGGCGGACGTATCCGTGTCCGCGATACGAAGCTAATCGCGGGAAACGGATCGGGCCGGCCGATCGGCCGCGTCCGGGCAGACGGCGCGAAGCAGACTGTGAAAGGCGAGAAGGAGGGTCATCGGGCGGGGGCCGGAGTCAGGCGGGGCGCAGTTCCATGCGTTCGTCGGGGACGGACGTGACCTCGGCCAACGCCTCGATTTCGTCGTGGTCCAGCACGAGCCGGGTGGCGTGGGACAGGTCGTTCAGCTCGCGCGGGCTCGTCGTCGAGACGAGGGCGGAGCTCACCTCGGGCTGGCGCAACACCCAGGCGAGCGCGATGCGGGCGGGGGAAACGCCCCGCCGGTGGGCGAGGTCGGAAAGGACGGCGAGGACGGCGGCGTGCGGGCTGCCAGCCGGATACAGCCCGTCGAACGGCGCGGCCAGGCTGCCGCCGGCGAGCGGCGAGCGCGCCAGAAAGCCGAGGCGGTGTTCGCGGCACATGGCGAGCGCCTCGGCTTCGAACCGGGCGCGGGTGAGCAGCGAATAGCCGCCTTGCAGGGCTTCGAAACGGACGCGATTGCGCGCGCTGGAGCGGTGCAGCGAGTCGACGATCCGCCACGGCGGAAAGTCACCGGCCACGGCGTAGCGCACCAGGCCGGCGCGGATCAGCCGGTCCACGGCGTCGAGGACATCGTCGACCGGCAGCAGGCCTTCGTCCCAATCGCAGATCAACAGGTCGAGATGCCGGGTGCGCAACCGTTGGAGCGAGCGCTCGCAGGACTCGCGGATGGTGTTGGCGAAAGCGATGCTGCCGCCATGCGCGGGCCGAACGAATTTCACGCGGGTGGCCAGCACGACGCGGTCGCGCCCGATCGCGCGGGTTTCGCGCCAGCGGCCGACGACGTCCTCCGGAGCGGTTCCGATCGGCGGCAGCGCGTCGGCATTCGGGCAGAATCCGGGACTTTGGATGAAATTGCCGCCGGCCGCCTGATAGGTGTCGAGCAGCGCGAAGGCCGCCGCGTCGTCGACCCGTCCGAGCGGTGCCGTGCTCAGGCAGAGTTCCGCCACGTGCAGCTGGGTGCGGCCGAGGGTTCGTTGATTCATGGGCAGAGGTGACCGTTCAGACGGAACGCAATGGGGGAACGCGGCGCTCGCCGGTCGACGCGGGCCGTGCGGCTGCCCGCGCTTCGCCGTCCGCCCGATCGATCACGCCTTCGATGGCGACGAGCCGGCCGGCGGCGTCGAAGACGGGCGTGAACCGATCCTCGATGTTCACCCAGAGACCATGCGCCGCACGGATGAAGTAATCGACCGTCGCGCGGCTGCGATGCCGCACGGCGGAGCGGATGACGGCATCGACCCGCTCGCGATCGGCGGGCGCGATGAGCTCGGCGAACGCGACGCTTTCGTTGCGGATGAAGCGATGCGGATCGTAGCCGGTGAGATCGCGACAGCCGGAGCTGACGAACTCCATGGTCCAGGTTCTGTCATGCCGACGTCGATACACGAAGCCCCGGAGGTTTCCGATCAGCCGGGCCAGCGCCCGGGCACATTCGTCCCCGGACGCAAACGGGCCGGGGCTGCTGCGAAGCGGGATGGGGATCATGTCCGGAAGGCGGGAGGACGCGGGCGGTGGCGGACGCATACGAAGGCGGCTAACGCGCCGCGGCGAGCGCGACGCCGGGCAGCGAATAGACCGATGAGGTTTCGGGGACCGCGGGGGTGACCTCGCGGATCTTGAGCTGGCGCACGCCGCCCGGCGTGGACCATTTCA
>JAEYYL010000388.1 GCA_023430825.1 Verrucomicrobiota bacterium
CGCTCGGTTGGGACGTGCTCGGGTGTTTGCGCGCCGGCGCGGACGACGCGGGGCTGGAGCGTTATCTGGCGCGGATCTGGGGCGGGCGGCTGGATCGTTACAGCGACGAGCGGAGCGAAGTGCTCGCGGCGGGCGAGGCGCGCGAGAAGATCGAGATGAGCTATATCGGCGGGTGAGGCCGTGATTCTGCCGGAGGTAGGAGCCTGCTTGCAGGCGATGGTGTGCCATCCCGCTGCTCACGCAGCGAGCCACATCGGAATCGCCTGCAAGCAGGCTCCTACCTTCGAATCATTGCCGACGCTGCGCGTCGCAGCGCAACAGGCCCCTCATTCATACCGCATTGCACGGCCTAGGTAGTTGAGCATCCAGATTTCCTTCCACACGCGGTAACGGCCCTCGTGCGTGATTTTGCCCAAGTCTTCGCGCTGCGGCGGTTGGTGGAGGAAACCCAGGTCGGTGTTGATGCGATCCAGTTCCTGCTGCGTCGTATTGAGATCGGTCAGCGGTTCGTCGATGAACGGCTCCGGCGCCGCACCCGCCCGCGCGAGTCGCGCGCGATGCCGCGCGAGCAGCCGCTCCAGCGAACGCCGCCACGGCGCACGTTCGACGAACCAGTGCTCGGGATAAAAACCTGCGAACGGCACGTAAAGGTTGTCCGTGATGTAGCGCGCACCGTCGGCCCCCAGCGACACAATCGAGTAACACACCGTGATCGCGCCGCTCGCTTGCGGGATGAACGTCACCTGCACGCGCACCGTCGCCTCGGGGTTTTGGTAAACCGACACGCGCAGGTAGATCCCGCCGCCGATCTCCGCCTTGAGCGCCTGCTCCTGCTTGAAACCCTGCGCGCGCAGCCACTCGCGCACCTTCAACAACCGCGGCTGAATCGGCCATTCGTCGCCGTCTTCGTTGACCTCGTAGCGCGGGAACAGCGGCAGCGGGCTCACGCTCAGCGCGTGGATGCGCAGCCAGTTGAGGAGCGTTTCGGCCAGAAACCACAGGATGAAAAACAACCCGACGAGCACGGGATACGGCCGATCGATCAGCTCGTAATAGGCGCAGAGGTGGGCGCCGCCGAAAGCAAACACGAGCCAGCGCAACCAGCGGTCGGCGATCGAGAGCAGCGGTGACGCGATCCGCTGGTTGACCTGCATGACGATCAACGAAACGACGACAGCGGTGAGGACGATGTAAGGGAGGGACACGGGAATTTTCGCGCGGCGAAATCGTAAGTTGGCGCGTCTCGCGGAAAAAGCGACTGGGAAGACGGAGGATTGGCCGCGGGCGGCTCTGGCGACGTTGCCGAGGTAGGAGACAGGCAGGCGATGGCGGGCAAATCCCGCTGCTCACGCAGCGAGCCACGACGATATCGCCTGCAAGCAGGCTCCTACCTTCAATCAGCCGCGGACGCCGCGGCTAAAATGCGGCCTCAGCTCAGCCGCACCGGCATGATGACGCAAAGGAAGCTGTCGAGCGTCTTGAACACGCCCGGGCTCACGTCGTCCTTCAGCTCGAAAAAGATCTCGTCCTTCGCCAGCGCGCGCAACGGGTCCATCACGAACGTCGGGTTGAACGCAACCTGCAGCTCCGGCCCGCTGTAGCTGATCGCCATCGATTCGTGCGCTTCACCGAAGTCCGGACTCTGCGCAGTGATTTCGAGGAGATTGCTCGAGAGTTTGATCTTCACCGAGTTGGATTTCTCGGAGCAGACGAGCGCGGCGCGGTGCACGCATTGGAGGAAAAGTTCGCGCTCGAGCTTGATGCGCTGGTGCGTCTCCTTCGGCACGACCTGCTGGTAATTCGGGTAGTTGCCCTCGACGACCTTCGAGTAGAGGTAAACGTGATCGATCAGGCCGCTGGTGTCCTTGTCGGTCGAAATCTGAAACGCGGCGCGGCGGTCGTTGAAGTTGATTTTCAACTTCTCGCCCTTGTCGAGGAGGCGCGTGAGTTCGCCGACGGTTTTCGCCGGCAGGATGATCGCACCGGAGCTTTCCGCGGGGACATCCATCTCCTTCGACACGAGCGCGAGCCGGCGGCCGTCGGTGGCGACGAGCGAGAGTTTGCCGTCCTTGAAATTGAAATACACGCCGTTGAGGATGTAGCGCGTCTCGTCGGTCGACTGCGCGTAGGACACGCTCTTGAGCATCGTGGTGAGCTCGGCCTGTTCGAGGGTGAACGCTTTTTCGTCACCGAATTCCGGCAGCGGGGGAAACTCCTCCTTGCCGATGCCCATGATGCGGAAGTTGGAGCCGCCGGACGCGAGCTTGACCTGGTGATTCGGCGACGCGTCGAACTGCACGTCGACGTTGGGGAGTTCGCGGACGATGGTGGTGAGGCGTTTGACGGGCAGGGTGACGGCGCCGGTTTCCTTCACGTCGGCCTTGATTTTGCACCGGATGCCGAGGTCCAGATTCGTGGTCGTGAGCGAGATCTGATCTTTTTCCGCCTCGATGAGCACATTGCTGAGAATGGGCATCGTGGCTTTCGAACCGACGACGTTGAGCACTTGGGCCAGGCCGCTGGCGAAGTGATCGCGATTGATTTTGAATTTCATGAAGGGGTGATTCGAAGCGTCTTGGAGAAGCTAACAAAGGCTAAAAGAATAGAGGTTCAATAAGTAATTAGAGCAGTATTCTTATAGGGCGCCAACAAGGCCAGTAACCGGAACGTCACCCTCGTAAAACGCGCGTTTTTGGGCTGTGAAAAACTCCGCCGGCCACCCTCAACAACCGGGCGGTTGTTCACACGCGTCGAGTTGTTGGTGGATTGCTGGCGGGTTGCTCACACGGAAACGGCATGCGGATTTTTGCGGGCGAGTCGGGCGCGGCGCCAGTGGCGGATCAGGCCGAAGAAAATGTAGCCGAGGCACACGCACAGCACCGCGACTTCCTTGAAAAGGACGACGAGGCCGGCAACGAGCAGGAAACCGAGGAAATTTTGCAGCTTCGTCTTGGTCTGCAGGTCGACGTTCTTGCCGCTCGGGTAGCGCACGGTGCTGACCATCAGCACGGCGATCAGCAGCATGAGAAACGGCAGGGCCAGCGCGCCGCTTTTCAGCGAGCGGTCGGTCTCGATCAGTTTCAGCAGGAACAGCACGAGCGCGGCGACGGTCGCGGCGGCGGCCGGCACCGGCAGCCCGATGAAGTCCTTGTTCGATTCCTTCACGCTGCGATGGAGGAGTGGATTCGTGATGACGTTGAAGCGCGCGAGCCGGATCGCGGCGCAAAGCAGGTAAACGAAGCCGAGAAACCAGCCGATGTTGCGAAACTCCGGGATGCCCTGCGTCGGCGACAGGATGAAAAAGAACATCAACAGCGCCGGCGCGAAGCCGAACGACACGACGTCCGCGAGCGAGTCGAACTCCGCCCCGAAGAGCGATTCGCGTCCGCCCATGCGCGCGAGGCGGCCATCGAGCGTGTCGAAGGCGGCGGCGCCGAGGATCAACCAGACGGCGTAGCGATAGTGTTCGGCGGGGGTGGATTCGAGGTAGAGGCCGTCCAGCGCGGTCTCTGCGAGCCGTGCATGCACGCAGCTCACGACGGCCATGAAGCCGCAAAAGAGATTTCCCGCCGTCATCGCATTCGGCAGGAAATAAATGCGGCTGGCCTGGGTGACGTTGTAGGGGTCTTCGCGCGAATCCGCGTCGACGTCGGCGGCGGGTTCGCGGTGGGGCTCGGTCATTTCGTGAGGCTTTCGAGGTATTTCCAAAATTTGGAGTTCTGCTCGACGAGCTGCTGCTCGGTGATCGGGAGCTTGTTGCGCAGCACGAAATCCTCGAGCGAGTTCCGGTGCAGGATGTAATGCGTGTGCAGTGTCTCGCCGCGGACTTCGAAGTAGAGGCGATAGTCGCCGGCGCGCAGGCGGTAGTATTGGCGGTCGCCGCGGTTGAAACGCCCGAGCGGTTCGCGCGGGTGGGCGAGATCGGCGGGGCGCAGGCTGCTGATCGGCTCGATGACATCGAGCTGCGCCAGCTTATCGAGCTGGTTCAGTTCGCGCATGCTCTGTTCGGAGAAAGTGACCTGATACATCGGCGGCCTCGGAAAACGTGACGGGCAATTATGGGACCCCAAAAGCCCCGGAGGGGATCGGCTCCCTGCGGAAAATTCATCCGTGGAGCCGACGGCGAGGTTGTGGGCGTCGGATTCCGGATCATCAACGCTTTTCCAGCGCGCTCGCGAGTCGCGAACTTGGATCGAACGGATGAGCCGCGGCGCTCCCGCCGCGCTGCCGACGAA
>JAEYYL010000203.1 GCA_023430825.1 Verrucomicrobiota bacterium
TCACCGCCCTCCGCACCGAATAGCGCCTCCGGCGCAGTTGAAGTGACAAGTTTAAGTTCAAGTTCAACCCACCGCCCAGCCACCCCCAACTCTTCAACTTAAACTTTAAACCTAAACTGCGTATGAAGCACGCGCTCCGCTCCCTCCTCAAGACCCCCGGCTTCACCCTCGTCGCCGTCCTCACCCTCGGGATCGGCATCGGCGCAAACGCCGGCGTGTTCAGCTTCGTCAACGCGCTGCTCGTCCGCCCGCTCCCCCTGCCCGCCGTCCAAGAACTCATGTTCTTCGGCGAACACTCCGAGCAGGTCCCCAACATGTCCGTCGCGTATCCAAATTTCTTGGACTGGCGCGACCGCCAGCGGAGTTTCACCCACCTCGGCACGTTCCGCAGCCAGAGTTTCAATTACCTCGGGCCTTCCGAAACCGAACGCCTCTCCGGCGCCCAGTTCTCCCACGAAATGTGGCCCGCGCTCGCCGTCCAGCCCCTCGCCGGCCGCTGGTTCCGCGCCGACGAAGACCGCCCCGGCGCCGCGCGCACCGCCCTCATCAGCGAGTCCTTCTGGCAACGCTCGTTCGGCGGCCGCCCCGACGCGATCGGCTCCACCCTCACACTCAGCGGCGACATCTACACGATCGTCGGCGTCATGCCCGCCGACTTCCGCGTCCCCGGCGCACAAACCGACGTCTGGGTTCCTGTCGGGCTTTCCGCCGATCAACTCACCGAACGCGGCAATCACCCGGGCCTCTACTGCATCGGCCGCCTGCGCCCGGGCGTCGACCTCGAAGCCGCGCGCGCCGACCTGGTCGCCATCGCCCGCCAGCTCGCGCAGGAGCACCCGATGACCAACACCGGCAATTCAATCTCGATGCGACCACTCGTCGACACCGTCATCGGCCAGGGACGCACGAGCGTGTGGGTCGCCTTCGCCGCCGCCTGCGGCGTCCTGCTCATCGCCTGCGCCAACGTCGCCAATCTCCTCCTCGCCCGCGCCTCCGTCCGCGCGCGCGAATTCTCCATCCGCGCCGCCATCGGCGCGACTCGCGCCCAGCTCATCCGCCTCGTCCTCGCCGAGAGCCTCCTCCTCAGCCTCGCCGGCACCGCCCTCGGTCTCCTGATCGGCCACACCACGATGGAGGCCATCAAATCCCTCATCCCCGCCAACTCCGCCTTCGGCCCGCAGGTCATGATGGACCTCAACGTCTTCGCGTTCGCCGTCTCCGTCGGTGTCGGCGTCACCCTCCTGTTCAGCCTCGTCCCCGCGCTCACCGCCTCGAAGGTCAATCTCAGCGAATCGCTCTCCGCCGGCGGCGGCCGCGGCGGCAGCGGCGGCGTGCACGCGCGCTGGCGCTCCATCCTCGTCGCCGGCGAGTTCGCCCTCACCTGCGTCCTCCTCGTCGTCTGCGGCCTGATGTTCCGCACGCTCTACAACCTCTATCGCGCCGACACCGGCCTTCAGACCAGCCACGTCGTCTCTTTCGCCTATTCCCTCCCCGGCCGCGACTGGTCCGACCCCGCGAAACGCACGCAACTCCTCGATCGCGCGCTCGCCCGCCTGCGCGAACTGCCCGGCGTCACCTCCGTCGCACTGACCAATCCCCTCCCACTCTCCGGCGGCGGCAACCAAACGTTCTTCCTCCCGGAGGGCGCGGACGACCCCGGCCCCGGCCGCTGGTTCTCCACCGAAAACAACGCCGCCAGCCGCGACTACTTCGCGACCATGCGCATCCCGCTGCTCCGCGGCCGCACGTTCACCGACCGCGAGATGCCCGGCGAGGACCAGGTCTGCATCATCGACACGAAGTTCGCCGAGACCCACTACCCCGGCCAGGACCCGATTGGAAAACGCGTCCGCCTCGGCGGCGCGGACGCCACCTCGCGCTTCCTCACGATCGTCGGCGTGGTCGGCCACGTCCAAAACTTCGGCCTCGGTCAGGACACGCGCGTTCAACTCTATTTTCCCTACCGCCAATCCCCGCCGGGCAGTCTCGCCTTCGTGCTGCGCACCTCGGTGGAACCCGCCTCGCTCGCCGCTTCGCTCCGCAACGCCATGCGCGAGGTCGAGCCCACGCTCCCGATTTTTTCGATCCGCACCATGGACGAGTTGTTCGACAGCACCGTCAGCAACCAGCGCATCATGCTCATCCTGCTCGCCGTCTTCGGCGGCGTCGCCCTCCTGCTCGCCGCCATCGGGCTCTACGGCGTGCTGAGCTACATCGTCGGGCAGCGCACGCGCGAAGTCGGCATCCGCCTGGCGCTCGGCGCGCCCGCCGCGTCGGTGCGCCAGCTCATGCTCGGCCACGGTCTGCGTCTCGCGTTTGCCGGACTCGCCGTCGGGCTCCTCGCCTCGTTCGCCGTCGCCCGCTTCCTGAGCAGCGTCCTCTACGAAGTCTCGCCGCACGATCCGCTGAGCCTCGCCGCCGTCGCCGCGCTGCTCGTCCTCATCGGCCTCCTCGCCTGCTGGCTCCCCGCCCGCCGCGCCACCCGCGTCGACCCCGTGGAAGCCCTGCGCGCCGAATAGCGCCTCCGGCGCAGTTGAAGTGACAAGTTGAAGTTCAAGTTAAACCCACCCCCACCCACCGCCTCTTCAACTTAAACTTAAGACTTAAGCTCGCTGCGCCCTCGCAGCGCCCGGCGCAGTTGAAGTGACAAGTTTGAGTTCAAGCTCCCCGCCCCGTTCTCCCGCTTCTTCGTCTCTTCAACTTAAACCTAAAACTTAATCTGCGTATGAAATACGCCCTCCGCTCCCTCGCCAAAACACCGGGCTTCACCGCGATCGCGGTGCTCACCCTCGCGCTCGGCATCGGCCTGAACACCTCGATGTTCAGCCTGCTGAACCTGCTCGTCCTCCGGCCGCTGCCGTTTCCCGAGCGCGATCAGCTCGTCCGCATTTATCGCACCACGCCGCAGTCGCAGACCGCCCGGCACTACTATCCCGATTTCCTCGACGTCGCGCCCGAGGTTTCCTCCTTCGCCGAACTCGCCGCGTATCGTTTCTGGAACTACGCACTCGCGGTCGAGGGCCGCCCCGCGGCCAACCTCGATGGTTGGCGCGTCTCCCCCAGTTTCTTTTCCACGCTCGGCGTCCAACCCGCGCTCGGCCGTTTCTTCACCGCCGACGAAGATCGGCCGGGCAATCACGTCATCGTTCTCGGCTACGCCACCTGGCAGGCTCATTTCGGCGGCGACCCCACGGTCGTCGGCCGCACCGTGACGCTCGACAACGAGCCCACCACGATCGTCGGCGTCGCGCCCGCTTCGCTTGCTACGACCTCTCTGTTTACGCCGGGTAACGTCTTCCGGCCATTGGCGCTGACCGACGACGAAAAACGCAGTTACGGCAGCAGCGAAACCCAGCTCGTCGCCCGGATAAACGCCGGGATCACCCTCGAACAATTCAACGCGCGCTTGAAAACCATCGCGGGGAATCTCGGTCCCCAGCGGCCCGCCGAACACGCGAAGGACGGCTTGCGCGCCGTCACTCTCCAGGCGTCCACGCGCGATCCCGCCACCGTCGGCGCCACGGTGATGATGCTCGCGCTCGCCGGCTTCGTGCTGCTCATCGCCTGCGGCAATCTCGCCAACCTCCAGCTCGCCCGCGCGATTTCTCGCGCCCACGAGCACGCCATCCGCGCCGCGCTCGGCGCCTCGCGCTCGCACCTGTTGCGACCGTCCTTCGTCGAAAGCATGCTCCTGGCCGTGGGCGGCGGCGCCCTCGGCGTCTTGATCGCCGTGTGGGCCAACGAGTGGCTCTCCAGCCAGCTCTCGGCGAACTGGGGCTTGGTGAATTCCAAGCTGACGCTCGAGTGGCCGATCCTCGCCTTCGCGCTCGCTCTGTCGTTGCTCACCGGCGCGGTCTTCGGGTTGGCGCCGGCCTGGTTCATTTCGCGCACCCGGGTCAACGAAACGCTCAAGAGCGGCACCCGCGGCTCCACCGGCGACCGCGTGCAGCATCGTCTTCGTCACAGCCTGATCGTGCTGCAGTTTGCCAACGCGCTCGTGCTTCTGGCCGGCGCCGGCTTCGTCATCGCCGGCGTCGACAAGCTCCTGTCGATCGATCCCGGCTGGAATCATCGTGGGCTCGCCCAGGGCGTCATCACCCTGCCGCAAGCCAAGTATTCGACTCCGGAGCAGAGCTACTCGTTCTACACCCGGCTGCAGGAGCGCCTTGCCGCGCTGCCGGGCGTCCAGAATGTCACCGTAGGCTGGACGCTGCCGTTTTTTGGTTATCTCACCCACCGCGCGATCCTGGTCGAGGGCCGCGAGCGGCCCCAGTCGGGACAAGAACCGACCGCCGGTGTCAACGGCGTCGAACCGTCCTACCTCGACACGCTCCAGATCAAGCTGGTCGCCGGCCGGAATTTCACCGCCGCCGATACGTTCACGTCCTCTCCCGTCGCCATCATCAACGCATCGCTCGCGCGCACACTCTTTCCGGATGGCAACGCCGTCGGCCAGCGCATCAGCGTGCACGATCCGCAAAATCCGGTGTGGGCCGAGATCGTCGGCATCATGCCCGACTTCAAGATGGCGCTGGCGGGCCTCGTCGATCCGATCCCGTTCCAGGTGCTGCGCCCGCTCGCGCAGGAGCCATGGAACTACGTGACGGTCGCCGTGCGTTCGGACCGGCCGGAACTTCTGATCCAACCGATGGGCCAGGCCATCGCCGCCCTCGATCCCAACCTCGCGGTGCAATGGCTCGAGACGGCCGACCAGGCGGTCGCGCGCGCCACCGGGAGCTTGAGCATGATCAAAACGGTGCTGATTTCCTTCGCCGCTCTCGGACTTTTTCTCGCCGCCCTCGGTCTCTACGGCGTGATCGCCCGGCTGGTCGTGCAACGCACCCCGGAAATCGGCATCCGCATGGCGCTCGGCGCACAGCGGCACGATGTCACCCGGCTGATACTCGGCTCCGGCCTGCGCCTCATCTCTTATGGCGCCGCCATCGGCATCGTCGGCTCCACCGGCCTCTACTTCATCCTGAGCCGCTGGTCGCAGGCACCGTCCATCAACGTCCCGGCCGTGTTTGCCATCATCACGGCGATCCTGCTCCTCGTCGGCCTGCTCGCTTGCTGGCTCCCTGCCCGCCGCGCCAGCCGCGTCGACCCCGTCGTCGCCCTCCGCGCCGAATAGCCCCGACCCGTCGGGGCAGTTGAAGTGCGAAGTTTAAGTTCAAGTTCAACTCACCGCCCAGCCACCTCCACCTCTTCCACTTAAACTTAATCTTAATCTGCGTATGAAATACGCCCTCCGCTCCCTCCTTAAATCCCCCGGCTTCACCGCCGTCGCCGCATTGACACTCGCCCTCGGGATCGGAGCCAACACCACTTTCTTCAGCGTCCTCTACGGCGTCGTTCTCCGCGGCCTGCCTTTTCCCGCCGCTCACGAACTCGTCGAACTCCGCCACCACGGCGGCCCCCTTAGTAGCAACCACGGCGCGATCTCCGCCGCCGAGCTCCATGACTTCCGCGATCGCCAGCGCACCCTCGTCGGCATCGGCGCCTACGACATCGGCCGCGCCACCCTCCACGTCCCTGACGGCGCCGAACGCGTTGTTGAAACACAAGTCACTGCGAACCTCCTCCCGCTCCTCGGCATCGCGCCCGCGCTCGGACGCCACTTCACCGCCGACGAAGAACACGCCGGACACAACCCCGTTGTCATCGTCAGCCACGCCTTCTGGCAGACTCACCTCGGCGGCTCGCCCGACGCCATCGGCCAAACCATCCGCCTCAACAATGTCGAACACACCGTCATCGGCGTCATGCCCGCCACGTTCTTCTTTTCCTTCGGCGAGATCGTCACCGCTGTCTGGAAACCCCTCGATCTCTCCGGCGCCGCCGCGAGCAATCGCGACGACCGCGCGCTTTCCACCATCGCCCGCCTCGCCCCCGGCCTCTCGCTCGACCGCGCCCGCGACGACTTCGACCGCGTCGCCCGCCAGCTCCAAACCGATCTTCCCGCCGATTACCCGCCCGACACGTCCTGGACGCTCGAGCTCACCCCGCTTCGCGAAAGCCAGTTCGGCCGCCTGCTCGCTCCGCTCGCGCTCCTCATGGCCGCCTCCGCCGGCGTGCTCCTGATCGCCGCCGTCAACGTCTCCATCATGTTCCTGCTTCGCGCCGCCGTCCGCCGGCGCGAGATGATGATCCGCCTCGCGATCGGCGCCTCACGCTGGCACATCGTGCGCCAACTCCTCGCCGAAAGCGCCGCCGTCTGCGCGCTCGGCGCGTTCGGCGGTTTGCTCCTCGCCGCGTTCGGCCTCGAGCTCCTGAAAACCTTTCCTCCGGCCGACATTCCGCGCCTCGCCGACGTCTCGCTCGACCCCACCGCCACCGCCTTCACCGTCGCCGTGCTGGTGTCGACTACCCTTCTGATCGCACTCGCCCCCGCCGCGGCCGTGCTCCGGGCCCGCGTCTCTGAAGACCTTAACCGCTCCGCCCGCACCACCGACACCCACGGCACCGTCCGGCTGCGCGACGCGCTCACCGTCGTCGAGATCGCCCTGGCCGTCACCCTCCTGGTCTGTGGCGGACTTGCTGCCCGCAGCCTGCAGCATCTCCTCCGCGACGAGATCGGTTTCAACACGTCCGAGTTGCTAACGTTCAAAACCAATCTCACCGGCGACGCTTATCCCGATCTCTCCCGCACCAACGCGTTCTACGACCAACTCGCCACGCGCATCGCCTCCCTCCCCGCCGTCGAGTCCGTCGCCGCCGTCTCGTCCCTCCCTCTCAGCGGCGAATCGCAAATCACGTCCGTCGCTCCGTCGTCCAACTCCACCGCCTCCCCCGCGA
>JAEYYL010000098.1 GCA_023430825.1 Verrucomicrobiota bacterium
GGCTTAACCCGCAAAAAAACCGGCTAAGGCCAGCGCGCTAAGGGCGGAGTCGACCCGGGGAGCCAGAACAGCAGCGAGCCGCTTTTCATCCGTCACTTTCGCGGCGCCCTCGTTGACCTGAAGTTTCCCCTCTTTCACGCGCTCGATTAAGGCATCGACCAACTCGGCCCGCGTGCGCGTGCCATCGCAGGCGGCAATCACATAACGGGCGACCAAGTCGGCGGGCACTGACTGGTGCATCGGATTGGTGATCAGGCGCGCGTTGAAGGCCTGATACCGCGCGAAGGCGGAGACCCGTGGCTTCTCCGGGACATCGGTCGATACGTTCACTTGGTCTGAATGAACTTCGAGCAACCCCTTCGCCAATAGGTTCAACAGGTTCGTCTGCAGCGTCGCTTCATCGATCTGATCGCGATTCGGCGGCACCGCGCCCAGGAACGGCCGCGAGCGTGCGCGCGCTCCCTCCAACAATGCCTGATAAGATATTGCTGCAACGCCCCTCGTCTCCGTCAGCAACAGCGCGGCTGCCTTCACGAATGGATCGGCAGACGTGATTTGCAGCCCTCCCACCGTGGCGAAGGCCACTTGGACACCCGCGACCAACTCCACCGGGCCGGTCGCCTGCACAAGCGAGGATCGGAACGAAAACTGACCGAGCACGTTGGGATTTAACGCGCGGCGGATCTTCACACTGCTGCGACAGAGCAGTGTCTGTCGAAACGAGCGGTTACGCAGAAAGTCCATATACTGCTCCTGCGCCACGATCTGCTTGTCCAACTTCGACAGCGTCTGATGCACTTTGTCCGGGAAGTTCGCGGTGAGCATCTCGGCAATGCTCGGTTCCGAGAGATACTGCAGGCCATGGGCGGCCGCTTGGCCAATGAACTCGTGAAAATAAAATGGCGTATTCTCCACCCCCAGGATGTCGTGCAAAAGGTAGTTGTCCGAAAGGCTGGTCATTAGCGCCAGCTCACTCTTGAGGAGGGAGCTGAACGCCGTGTTCTCAGCGGGCACCGCATCGGCGAGAAATGCAACGAGTGCTCGCGCCTGCTGCACGCGCACCGCCGGATCGGAAAATCCCTTCGTATGATACAGCATCATCTGGCGCAGAGACTCGCGCAGATTCCAGCCTGGGCGAGCATTGTAGCTGATGTAGGCCACCCCGTTCTCCGTCAGATGCTCCGCACAAATGGCGAGGATCCTCTCGCGCACCGGGCCCGGCACCCACGAATAAACCCCGTGTGCGATGATGTAGTCGAACTTCCCTTCCGAAGCGGAAAAATCGAGGATGTCCTGCAGCCGCAACTCGACGTTTTTCAGTTCCGCAGCCGAGATCGCTTGTTGTCCTACCGCCAACTGCACCTTCGAGGAATCAACGCCCAAGAAAGACGCGGTGGGCATCTGATCGGCCATGGGCAGCAAATTCGCTCCATCGGCACACCCTAGTTCGAGAACACGCGCTTTGGACGGATCGACCGCTCGAACATCAAACAAGCGCGCCATCGCCGCGAGCCGTCGCGGGTGGCTTTGCGGAAACGCTCCACTGGGATAGGGCGTGACATCATACGGCGTGGCACCCTCGGAAGTCGGAGACAAAGTGGAAGTCGACATAAGGGTGAAAAGAGAAGCGGGATCGCAGGCAGTGTAAAGTGGGGACTGCGCGCCAAGACTGCTAGCGACGCACTCACCCAAGTTGCGGTAAAAAGAAGCGCGATCGCAGATCGAGATTGCCAAGTTCCTTCGGCGACGAGCCGATGACGTGCGCCCGCTGCCATGAACGTCCTGTTCATCCACCAAAACTTTCCCGGCCAGTTCAAGTTCCTCGCCCCTGCGCTCGCGGCCCGAGGCCACCAAGTCGTCGCCATGCCTTTGCAGCGCACCCATGCCCCGCAATGGCAGGGCGTGCGGCTTTTCCCCTACGGCGTAAAACGCGGCACTTCCGCCCATATCCATCCGTGGGCCTCCGATTTTGAAACGAAGACGATCCGGGGCGAAGCGTGTTTTCGCGCCGCGTTGAAATTGAAGGCACAAGGGTTTTCTCCGGACGTGATCATCGCTCATCACGGCTGGGGCGAGAGCCTCTTTCTCAAGGACGTCTGGCCGGACGCGCGCCTTGGGATCTACTGTGAATTCTTTTATCACTCGCGCGGAGCCGATGTTGGTTTCGACCCGGAGTTTCAAGCCTTGGACGACGCCGCCTGCCGGCTGCGACTCAAGAACACCAACAATCTGCTGCACTTCGAGATAGCCGACGCGGGGATTTCCCCCACGCAATGGCAGGCGAGCACGTTCCCGGAACGTTTCCGCCGCAAAATCACCGTCATCCACGACGGTATCGACACCAAGGCCATCACGCCAAATCCCGCCGTGAGCCTGAAGCTTGGCGACCGCATCGTGCTGACTCGCGGCGACGAGGTAGTCACCTTCGTCAATCGCAACCTGGAGCCTTATCGAGGCTTTCATGTTTTCATGCGAGCATTGCCCCGCATCCTCCGGGAACGGCCAGCCGCGCGCGTGTTGATCGTCGGCGGCGCGGAAACCGGCTATGGCGCTGCGGCACCGCAAGGACGCACGTGGAAGGATATTTTCGTCGAAGAGGTCCGTAGCCAAATCGCCGATGCAGATTGGGGACGCGTGCATTTCCTCGGGCGCGTGCGCTACGATATGTTCGTCGCGTTGCTTCAGCTCAGCACCCTGCATGTCTATCTCACCTACCCGTTTGTGCTGTCGTGGAGCCTGCTGGAAGCCATGAGCGCAGGGTGTGCGATCGTGGCCAGCGATACGCAGCCGCTGCACGAGGCGATCCGCCACGCCGACACCGGCCGCTTGGTCAGCTTCTTCGACCACGAGCGACTCGCCGCGGAAGTGATCTCCCTCCTCGCCGACCCGGTCGCGCGTGACGAATTAGGCCGGCGCGCGCGCGCCTTTGCCCAAGCCAATTACGATCTACAAGACGTTTGCCTGCCCCGACAGCTGGACTGGGTCGAGCGCTTGATCGCGACCGCCCGCTGACCGG
Organism: Verrucomicrobiota bacterium; assembly: GCA_023430825.1. GTDB lineage: Bacteria > Verrucomicrobiota > Verrucomicrobiia > Opitutales > Opitutaceae > Opitutus. The sequence goes on from JAEYYL010000098.1 coordinate 3,017, forward strand.
CGGCTCCGATATTTGCCTGCCTGCCCCGAGTCCTTCCGCCCGCGGTTCTCAGATTCCCGACCCGCTGAGCGTATTCTCCCGAACAACCTCCAGAAGAACAAAACCCTCCCGGCTTTCGCCGGGAGGGTTTTGTATTAAACGAGTGCGGCAGTTAAGCCACGGCTCGGATTAGACCTTGCTGATCAGCATGTCGTTGCCACCAGCGTTCGTGATCGTGTTCATACCGGTCACGCCCTGAAGCATCACGAGGTCGGTAACCGTCTCGGCACCGTCCGCACCCGTGAGTTCGGCCACGTAGGTGTTGCCTTCGAATTCGAAGAACACCACGCCGTTGTCGACTGCATCGCCAGCGTCGTTGCGGGCCAGCGTCTGCAGGAGGTTGATGACCGAGTTCAGGTCGACCGGGTCACCATCGTAGGTGAAGCGGCCATTGGAGACCTGTTCCCCGTTGGACGCTGCAATGTTGGCCGCCAGAGCGGAGCCAAGGTTGATCACGTCGTCGTTCGTGCCAGAACCGGTGTCGAATCCGACCACGATATCGGGATTGGCGACCGTGCTCTCGCCGTTGCCGACAATCACGCGATCACGCGCCGCGGTGCTCTCGGTCAGGACGATCGTGTCCGTGCCAGCGCCACCGTCGATCACGTCGGCACCTTCGCCGCCGGTGATCGAGTCGTTCTCGGTGCCACCGTTGATCGTGTCATTACCCGCACCACCGTCGATCGTGTCCAACCCAGCACCACCGTCGATGGAGTCGTTGCCACCCTGGCCGTTGACCACGTCGCTGCCCGTGCCGGCGTCGATCGTGTCAGCGCCGTCGCCGGCGTTGATCGTGTCAGCGCCGCCACCCGCCTGGATGCTGTCGGCCTTGGCCGTGCCGGTGAAGGTCTGGGCCAGGAAGTTACCGAGAACGCGAACGCCCTCGGTGTTGCCGGAAGCATCGATGTTGGTCGCGCCGATCGCGAGCCCGTCGATATCGGCGATCGCATTACCCGTCACCGTGAGGGTGGTGACATCCGTCAACGAGAAGTTGACGGTGTTGGTGCGAACAGCGCCATCGTCCGTATCCATCGAGCTGTAGTTGACGTTTTCAACGCCGCTGACGGTGACGATATCCGCGAGGGCATCGTCGCCGCCGCTGACCGTGGACACGATGTTGATCGTGTTCGTGCCGCTCGTGGAGGCGAGGGCCAGCGTCAGGTTGTCGCCAGCGCCGAGCAGGCTCGACAGCTGAACCGTCGCGCCTTCGGCCAAGCCGTTGATCCGGGTTTCGGCAGCGCCGTCCGCCGTCAGGATGACGTAGGGGATGTTGTCGAAGCGGGTCATGTCGACGATGTTCGCCGGCGTGCCCGAGGTCGCCAAGGCACCGAAGCTGATGCGTTCGATGTTCGAGAGATTCTCGATGAGGCTCAGGCCGTCCGTGAAGGACAGGCCATTGACATTCGAGACGTCCGTCGCGTTGACATGCAGGGTATCCGTGCCGTCGCCACCGTTGATGGTGTCGGACGCGGTGAGCGTGCCGTTCAGGATGATCGAGTCGTTGCCCGCACCACCATTGACGTTCACGTTGCCGGCCGCAGCGGACACGTCGATCGAGTCGGCACCGTCGCCGCCCGTGATCACATCGTTGCCGCCGTTGCCGACGATCGAGTCGTTGCCCGCACCACCTGCGATGGTGTCGTTGCCCGAACCACCGAAGATGCTGTCGTTGCCCGCGCCGCCGTCCAGGTTGGACGAAGCGTCGCCGCGGATCGTGTCGGCATTGGCCGTGCCGGTGATGGAGCTCACCGACGTCGCCGCCGCGTTCATCGTCAGCTTGGCATCGCTACCGGTCATACCGGAGGCGTCGATGGAAGCACCGGTGAAACCACCGGCGAGGTTCAACGCATTCGAACCCGTCAGCGTGAGGGCATTACCCGAACCGATGTTGACGGTCTGCAGGTCCTGCGCGGCGTGCGCCGAATAGCTGCCCGTGTTAAGGGTAACGTTCTCGAAGTCCGTCACGGTCAGGCCGGAGGTGACCGAGCCGATGTTGCCCGAGGTCTGCGTGTTCGTAATCGTGAGGCTGTCGGAGGTGCCGGAGCCGGACGCATCGACGGTCAGCGTGTTACCGCCGGTGATACCCGCACCGAGGCCGACGGTCTGCGCACCGGCGCCCATGTTCAGCGTGGTGTTACCAGCAGTAGCCGCCATCAGGTTGACGCGGTTGATACCCGCTTGGAACTTCTCGACGGCCACCGTGCCCGTCGAACCATCACTGATGGCCAGCGTCTCGAAGCCAGTGATCTTCGTGAAGGTAGTGCCGGCGGAAGCCTGCGCGTTGTTGACTTGCAACGTGTCGGTGCCGTCGCCACCGGTGAGCGTGTCGTCGACCGTAAGGTTGCCCGTGAAGGTAACCGTGTCGTCGCCCGCGCCGAGGTTGATCGACTCGTTGACCGCACCTGCACCCGTGGTGATGACGTCTTTGCCGGAGCCGCCGGTGTAAACGTTCGCTTTGTTGCCTAGGGTGAGGGTGACATTCCCGCTCATCCCGCTCGCGTCGATCGTCTTCGTGTCGTCGTCCAGCGCCGTGCGCACTTGGAGGTTGGCCGTGCCGGAGATGTTCAGCGTGCCGCCGTCGTAATTAAGGGCGCCCAGCGTCGAGGCGCCACCGCCGGTCGTCACATTAAGGGTCTCGAAGCCATTGCTGATCGTCACAACGGCATCGGTGGTCGCCGTGCCGGTAACACTGTTCAGCGTGAGGTTGGCCACGTCGGCCGAACCGCTCGTCGCACCGGCAACGTAATTGGCGGTGACATTGAGGTTCGTCGCGTTCGAGACCGTGAGAGCCGCGCCCGCGTTGACGTTGTTGAACACAACCGTGTCGGACAACGCCGCCGCAGCCGTCGTGCCGGACGCCATCAGGTGGGTAACACCGGCGGCGTTCTGCAGATCGAGCGTCAACGTGTGCGCCGTGCCCGCAGCACTGTCGCTGAAGTTGACGTTGTAATTCTCGATGGATGTCGAGGTGAAGCCCGAGACCGTCGTATCGGCGCCCAGCACCGAAGTCAGCGAGAGCGTATCCGTGCCATCGCCACCGTTGAGGGTATCACCCACGGTGAGCGTCGAGGTCAGCGCGATATAGGAGTCGTTGCCGGAACCGCCCGTGAACGAGACGCCCGTGTCAGCGCCCGTCGTGAGGGTGAGCGTCTTCGGTGCCGTCGACACCGGATTGGCACCGGTGAAGATGATCTGGCTGTAGGTGTCCTTCGCAGCAATCGTCGTGCCCGAGGAATCCGTGCCAGCGAGCAGCGAGACATCATACCCGTAAGAGTTATTGTTGTTAATCGCCTTGCCGTTGGTGGAGAGCAGATCACCGCCGCCGACATCGACGGACCCGAACTGGGAATCCTGGCCGAAGATCAGCGCGGGGGTCGCACTTCCCATCGCATCGATATCGCCGATACGAACGATGTTTTGCACGTGGACGTTGGCCGCAGTGATGCCGACGACGCCGCTCGAAGCGGAGAACACCGCGTTGGACGCGCGGATGCCACCGAACGTCGAACCGTTCGGGTTCGACGGATCGGCAACAATCGTGAGACGTTGCACGTCGGAGATGTGATCGCCACCGAGTTTGCCATCGGCGAAGATCGGATTGTTGACACCGTTATGGGCGGTGAGGGTGCCAACGGTGAACACCGAGAAGTTAGTCGAGGCGTCGGAACCTTGGATGGTGAAGGACGCGAGACCCTTCACATAAAGGACGCCAGGCTGATTGTAGTTGGCTGCTTCCGCCGGGCCGCTGTAGGTGTCCGGATCGAGGGAAATCGTCAAAGAGCCGGCACCAGAGAACTCCGCCTGCACAATGTCGCCGTCAACATCCAGGAAGGAAACGCGGGTGATTTGGCCGGGGTCATTCGTGACGGTGATCGCGGACGACTTGAGCAAAACCTGATCATATACGTTACCGTTCGCGTGAACGATATCGGAGAACTCTTGGCCCTGAGCTTCGGTGAAGCCACCAGCAAGGAGCTGGCGTTGTTCCAAAGACTCAACCTTGAGGAGAGACTTAGACTGTTTCTTATTACGTTTAGCCATGTTAGTTTTTGTTGGGTTCGAGCAGGGGTTTTTTGCTTCTTACCAATCGAAGCAGAAATGCTCAAAGCGTAATCATCTTATAGGATGAGAGGGATTTCGCCTATCATCCCAAGGGATGATTTTACAAGGGAGATTCGGGTCAACAACCGGTGAGGATCCGACACCATCCCGGTGTAAAATCCGCGGCAACGTATGTTGGCGTCAGGCTACTCACTTTCGAAACAGCCATGAAGATCAGCAGCCCCAAAAAAGGCAGGACGCCCGCCGGGGTGTCCCACGGAAAGGCTCCCCACGCGGGTCACCCGGTGCATAAGATGCTCTGGCGCGCCATCCCCGCGGTCTCCCCACCCGATTGCAACATCCACCAGATACTCTCCCGATCCAAGCCGGACATCGAAAGTAAACTCGTAGCGGTGTAATCGCCCGGGGGACACGGTCTTGAATCCTGCTTTCAGATGAATGGAAGTAGCTCCGTAGACCACACGGTTGTGCCGGTCGGACAATTCGAAACCCAAGACCACTCCCTCCAGCCGGAGCTTGCTTCGAACGTAAATATCCAGCCGCACTCGTTCCCCCAATTCAAAGGCTGATCGAGTAACTCCAGCGGTGTCCAGCAATACGCAGTGCACAATTTCAACCTCCCGCGAGCCCACTTCTTGCGTCGCGTTCCAATTTCGTTCCACTGCCCCCGCTGGCAATGTAACGACAGTCTGTGGGGAGCCCGGCATTGCCGGGGATTCAGCTGCGGCGGAGAGCCTAATCCGATGGAGTTCATGGTATCGATTCACCGCTTCAGCACTCGGTCCAGCAAAAGCAACCCTGCCATCATGCAGCACGAGTGCGTTACGACAAAGTGCCTTCACTGCAACGAGGTCATGACTGACCAGAATCAACGACATACCTTCTCTGAGACGCTCTTCGAAAAAACGCGCACACTTCGCCTGGAAGAAGACGTCTCCCACAGCTAGGGCCTCATCGACGATAAACAACTCCGGTTCCAGAATCGTCTGCGCCGCAAACGCCAAGCGCACCAACATCCCGCTAGAATACACCTTCGCTGGCTGGTCGATAAAAGCACCGATTCCAGCAAAATCCTCAACTTCATTGAAACGCGCCATGATTTCGCGCCGCGACAAGCCCAAGAGCGCAGCTTGCAGCATCACGTTTTCTCGACCGGTAAACTCGGGATTGAAGCCCGACCCCAATTCCAAGAGGGCTGCAATTCGCCCGCTGATCTCCACCCCGCCTGAGGTTGGCTGTAAAGTGCCCGCTAATATCTGCAGAAGGGTGCTTTTTCCGGAACCGTTGCGACCTATAATTCCCAGGCTCTCACCACGCGGCAGCGAAAAACTCGTCTCATGCAAGGCATGAAACCGCGCCCCATGTCGGTCCGCAGCTAGGTCGAGCCGTCGTCGGAGGCCCGCCGGCACGACCGGGATGGACGCAGCTTGCTCAAGGAGCATCGCTACGAGCCGGTCCGCCGGATTTGCCCACAGCCGGTAGCATTTGGAGACCTGCCGAACGTCCACTAGCGAAACACTCATGAAGGTGGAACGAAGAAAGGTTAGCCTCCGGCGCGCAAGCTCTGTGCGACCCTCTGCGCTGGGTGGTTCGTTGCGTGAGCAGCGAACGGTTGAATCTTCGCAATTCAACCGCACTCGGCGACCACAGCCCCGCCCAACCCTACGCTCGCGCGCACGGAGACACCGATCATTCCTCAATTCTGCGGTCGGCAGAGCCCCACGAACTGAAGCCGTGTTTTGACGCCGGCTTTGTGAAGTATGTGGCGAATATGCGTCTTCACGGTGGGCATCGCAATTTTGAGTTTGGTGGCAATCTCACGCGCAGAGCTGCCTTGGAGAATTAAGTCCGCTAGCTCTGTTTCGCGGCGGGAAAAGCCTAGACGTTCAGCAATTACTTCCAAGGACAGAGCGGCGGTCGTCGGTTGCTGCCGACGATATGCACACGTGAGCATCAAATACGGCCGGACCCCGATCGCACTTTGGAACGCCAGATATCTCACGGCCCCCTCCAGCCAGCTCTCCGCATCGAGCGGAAGCTTGAGCGCCGAAACCGATCCTTGCGTTACCACCATGCGTCCCGACACCGGCGGAAACTTCACTTCTTTGAAAGCTTGAAAAGAACGGTTGCAAGCTTCCCTCCACACGGCGGGAAGCTCGGACTGCTTCGGCAAAGAAAGACTTTGCAACGCCGCTACGCCGCGGTTCCACACCTGCATCTGCTCCTTGAAACGGCGGTTTTCAAAAATGATCCTCAACCGATTGTCCAATACACAAAGCCCCTCCGGGTGTAGGTTCCCTACCAGTCGGAACAGGCCAGCTTCGAATTCATTCTCCTGCGCCTGCGCGAGGGCCATAAAACAGCGGTCCAGCAGCCGACTCACATTCGAAAGCAACTCCAGCTCGCTGGCGGAAAAGTCCGCCGCGGTCGGCGGCCGGTAGCAAAACAGGATAAACTCCCCCCCTTTTTCTCTCCGGACGCGCAAAATGCGGAAGCGACTCCCCGACGTCGGCTCCATCTCACGGGCAAGCGTCGTTAACACCCGCGTCTCGACACCTTGGGGAGGGAGGATGGATTCGATCCCCTCCTTCGAAGCCTGGATCAAAAGCGGGCTTTGACGAGACTCGATCCCATGGGCCATAAACACCGCCCGTCCCCCTACCACCGATCCACGTGGAAAGACCACCGCCCAAGCCGAAAGCCCGAACTGCTCCATCGTGCGCTTCAATCCCTGCTGGAAGCCCGCGAGATTGCGCTGCAGCGCCAGATCGAGCAGACATTCATTGAGAGCAGACGGGGCAACCATCGCGCTAAGCATAGGCTCGCGGCCTGGAGAGAGAAGCCGAAAGGCATGCGCTCCCCGCGCGCCCACCGATCAAATGCCGCGATCCGCCACTCGTCCTCCACAGAACGCCAGAGCTAAATCCGATTCGCCGCGCCAACGTCTGCTTTCAGACTAAACAACGACATGAACCATCGCCAGACCTTCTGGCCGATCGTCGCCGCCCGCCCATCGATCGTGACGCGAACCCGCAACCCCTCCACCACCGCGTGCCCGGGCTTCTCCAACGGTGCCGTCGCGAGGAACACGGGATAGTCAACCGGATGGTGTGATTGACGCTGGATCAGGTGCGATGGCACCGGGCCGCCGAAATAAGCGATCATGCCCAGGTGGAGTTCACTGGGCCGCGCCGGTTGGGACGAGACTGCATCCAAGGTCGACTCGAATGACTCTGCCGTCGCCAACCAACGCCCGGTCACTCGCGATCCACGTGTGATCAATTGCGCCTCGTCCTCCGTCAACGGAATCACCAGTTTGAGCCGTCGGGTGTCACCGAGCCGCATGATCAGCGTGAACGGCGCGGCATAGGCCCCCGTCAGTTTTTCGACGTCCGGCGTCAACACATACCCCGCCGTCGTGGCCCGAATCTGCAACTTGGCCGCCCGCGCAGCCGCAAGCTCGTAGCCGGCCTCCGCCACTTCTATCTCCTGAGCGGCGCCGGCGCGCCCGCGCGCGACCGACCAAGCACCTGCATACCCAAGCGCGCCGAATCGCACCCGCGCCTGCTGCCGCGTCGCTTCCGCCACCAACAACTCCGCGCTGATTTCGGCATTGCTCAATGTCAGCAACAACTCACCCGGTTCTACCCATTGCCCCGTCCGCACATGGACGGCCGCAATCACCCCGCCGACTTCAGATGCAACTCCTTCGAAAGTCTCCGGCACGACCACCGCTTGTTGGGTCACGTGATGGTGGCTCGGCACGATCAAGCTGAGCCCGACGAGCGCCGCCAGCCCTAGGACGACCAGCGAGAGCCGTTTGCGAACCGAACCTGTCTTCACGATGTGGGCGCCGGGTTTGGTAGCATCCATAAATACTTTGATGAAAGGCAGCGCGACAAAAGACGCCTCCACAAAATAACCGAGATAAAGTCCAAACTCCTGCAAGCCCACCGGGGCCAGCAAACGGGCAAAAATCTGCGTGATGCCATAAATAATGAAGATCATATAGATATACGCGCCCACCGCATAGATCACGAAAACCTTCCCGTTCGCCTCCCGCTCGAACATCGCTTCCTGCTGCCGATTGCGAAAACCCAGCAGCAGACGCTGCAGGTGATAGGAGCAAAACATCATCGCCTTCGACCTAAGATTCGGAATCTCGAGCAGGTCGCAGAGGACGTAGTAACCGTCGAATCGCATCAACGGGTTGATGTTGAAAATCAACGTATTCACACTGGCGACAATCATGGCGTTGAACGCCAGGCTGCGGGCCAGACCATCCGGCAGCACCAGCCAGAAATGGGCCGCGATGCACGCGAGTATCAACTCCGTGAATACACCCGCGATTGTCACGAACAACTTGTGGCGCCGGTGCCTCATCATCCATGCATCCGATGCATCGACATAGCCGCAGGGGGTGAAGAGCATGAAGCAGACTCCCATCTCGTGCACCTCACCGCCAAAGCGACGGCACGTCATGGCATGGCCAAATTCGTGCAGGGTTTTGATCACGGCCATCGTCAGCCAGATAAGGATGAGATTGCCCGCGGAAAAGAAATCCATGGAGTTGCTCGCAAACTTTCCGGCGTTGGCGAGCAGCAATCCCGCCGTCCACACGAAAAGCACGAGCGCCCCACCCACGAACCATTTCGTCCAAAGGAAGCGCAGCAAATGCACCAGGTCCCCCAGCCAAGCGCTGGGGTCGATCAACGGAATCTTCAGGAAGAGCACCTGCGTCAGCGTCTTCGCCCAGAAGGTGAGCAACCGCTGGGGAGCGGTCCGCCGGGCGTTCTCCATGAACCGGCTCGCGCTCAAATTCAGCAGGCCGCTCGCGCCCAGCTGGTTCATAAACTGCGCCAGTTCCACCACCGAGCGCGAATGGTTCGGGTAACGCTGGTTGAAACGCTGCGCGATCTGCCGCAGGGTCCGCTTGCCGTCGAGCTGCGTCAGGATGTAGGCCTCCTCGGGCAACAGTCGAAAATACGTCAACGCCAGCGGGTCCTTGATGACGTAATACTCCTCGTGTTTGAAAAACTGCCGCCGGATAATGACGTCGGCGCGTAGTGCCGCCGGCACTACAGCCTCCAGCCGGCGGCTGTCCGCCGTCGCCGCCGGTTGCGGCGCCGCTGCGGGAATCACCGCTTCCATTTTTCCGTCACCTTGAACGAATCACCGAGTTCGCCGCCGACCGAAAACTCGATGTCCGCGACGATCGAGTTGTAGTTGAACACCGCCTCGCTCAACCGCGATTCGGCCCGGCGGTGCGTCATGCCCGCTTGCAACACCTGCTCGAGACTGGTCTGTCCTTCCTCGTAAAGGCGGCGGGCGTCCCGCGAGGCGCGACTCGCGATGCTGACGCTTTTCCGCTGCGCGTCCATCGACACCTTCGCCTGCTGCAATCCCTCATAAAGCTCGCGCAATCTCGAATGGATCTGGTGCTCCAGCTCGGTCAGCCGCGTCTCCGCCGTGCGCCGTTCCGCTCGCGCCGCGACCCGTCGACCCCGTGCCGCCCCACCATCGAAAATGTTCCACTGCCCCATGGCGCCGTAGGTCCAGCCGTCCCGCTCGATGTCCCACGTATAATAGGAACTCCGCGCACCGTAGGACGCGAACACCTCCACCTTCGGCAGGTATCCACCAATCAACGACAGCTGGTTGCGCCGCGCCGCCTCGACCGCCAGTTCCGCGGAGCGCAGATCCGGCCGGTTCGCCATCGCTTGGCTGATCGCCTGGTCGAGCGAAAGATCGAACGGGCGCGGGACAAAGACCCCCTCCACCCTCAGCCCGCCGCCCGTATCCGAAAGCTGCAACAGCCGGCGAAACGATTGCTCGGCCTGGCTCAACAAACGCGCCGCATCCGCGAGCTCCGCCCGCGCGCTCTCCAATTCGGACTCGGCCCGCAACAACTCGAACTCCGGAATTTCGCCCGCCTCGTGCTTGCGGGCCGTCCACGCGACCACCTGCGAAAATTCCTCCACCCGACGTTTTTCCGCGGCCAGCACCTCCGTCCGCATCTGGATCGCGTCAAACCCTTGTCTCACCTGAGACGCCGTGCGCATCGCCGTCGCGTGCAGCGTCAGATAACTCTGCTTGCCCAGCAATTGCTGGCGCTTCAGCTGATGCCACGAACTCAACCCATCGAACACCAACTGCCGCACCTCTACCCGCATGTCGTAAGCGGGCAACGCCACCGCGGTTTCCGGAACGGGCGGCAGTTTCGGATCTCGCAGCGGGTCCGAAGGAGGGCGATCGACGAGACCCAACGCACGTTCACTGACACTCGCGCTGGCCGCGAGACTCGGCAGCAAACGCGCCCTGAGCTGGAGCCGAATACCCTCCTGCCGCTCGAATTCGTGCTTCGCCACGATCAGGTCCGGATTCGCTTCCATGGCTCGATTGAGTGCCCGTTCGAGAGTCCAAGCTTCCCCCGACGCCGGGATTCCCCCGTCGGCGACCTCCGTCTCGCCTTGCGGCGGCATCTCAGCCCCGCCCGCGATCGGTCCCGCCGCCACCATTATCATCAAGCCCACCAGACTGCGCATCCCCTCCCACTTCCGCCAAGTTGCCAGAAAGTCGCGAATGAGCCCGCTGCGAGGACGGGCGCCAACTTCACACTGCGCAGGACAAACATGGTAATCCATTCGAGCGAAAAACCGCACCGTCAGGCCAAGCGCGCGCCGTGGCAATGCCTATTTCGAGCTCCGGCCCGCCCTTCACCGCACCACACAGGATGGTTATTTGATTTGCGTTCACGCCCCCCCGGATGGCAACGTTTCCAACTTCGAAAATCATGTCCGTGCAGTCTCCTGCGCCTCCGCAACTCCCCCAACAGTTTATCAACGGAATCACCGCCCGGCTGGCGCAGCTGGCGAAGGATCCGCCGGATCTGCCCATTTACCTTCGCGCCCACGCCGAGTGCATTAGCGGCGCGTTTAAGCCGGTCGGTTTCGTTTACGAGATGCAGAACGGCCCAAGCTTCCAACGGGTCCTCCAAGCCAATCTCGAATCGCTCGGTTACAAAAACTCTCCCGAGCAGGAAAACGCTTTCCAGCGCGCGGCGCGCATCGCGGCTGACAAGCGAAAACCGCTCGTCCTCCCCCCTAACAGTAAACAGAAGGCAGGCGTGCAAGGTCTCTCAGGGGAGGACTCCCCTGCACCGGACGAAATGCCGCTGTTCAACCACACGGCGTTCGAGCAAGTCTTCATCCCCATTCCCAACGGGGACGCCACCGCCGGCATTCTCCACATTTGGTTCAGCGCCGGCGCGACGTCGCCCACGCGCTTGGGTCTGCTACGGCAGTTTTGCGGTGATATCGAACTTTACCTGAAAACCCGTCGCGCCCGCGATGTTTCGCAGGAAATCACACGCCTCAGCACCTATCTTCGCTTGCTCGAGGAGATGACAGGCGACGTCGAACTGGAGTCCATCGGCTGGAACCTGGTGAACTACGCGCGCGAAGCAGTCGCGTGCGAGCGGGTTTGCCTCTTCGTCGCCAGCAATTACGACCGGGTCGTCGCCGAGGAAGCCGTCGTCGGCTCGTTGGAATACGAGTTTCATCTGCAGGCCTGTAGCGGACTCAAAAAGCCGCATCCGAAAAGCGAGCAGGCTCTCACCTTGCAGCGCGTTGCTCAAAAGCTGACGCAGATGTCCATGGCCAAGGCCGCCACCGAGACCGGTGATCCCGCTCCGGCCTCCGGCAGCTCAAACGACGGGGCCAACGGCGCCCGGCCGCCCCTGCCTCCTACCCCCGCTCCAACCTCCGCAAACGAGACCAAAGCGCTCGCCAATCCTCCTGCCCCGGCCGACACCCGCCGGCCGCGCACGCAGCTCACCCTCATGATGCGCGACCCCTCGAAGACGGCTACTCGCCCGCCCGAGGTAAATGAATATTTCGATCTGATGCCCATGAACTGGGCGACCGTCATTCCGCTGTTCGACCGCAATCAGCGCATCTGCGGCATCCTCTTGTTCGAAGGCGTCAAACTGGAGGAGAAACTCTCAAACTCTTTGAAGCCGATGCTCGACCTCGCCGTCTCCGCCGGCCGGGCCTTGGGCACCAGCCTTTATTTCAGCCAGCACCGCTCCATGCGGATCGCCCGCCGGCTCGTGCGCGTGCGCCAGCACTACGTCAACACGCCGACCAAGCGAAAATGGCTGCGCTTCGGTCTGCCGGTGGCAATCCTGGCGGCAATTCTCGCCTTCCCCGTCGATCACACCCTCAAGGGCAACGCCAGCGTCCTTGCCGTCCGACAAAACACCTTGCCTGCCCTGGTCGGCGCGCGACTCCTCGAGGTCACCGTTCGCGAGGGCGAAGAGGTCAAGGAAGGCCAGATCCTCGCCCGGTTCGACACCCGCGACATCCAGCTGCAACTCTCGCAACTCGAGCAGGAATACGAACGGTCCCTGCTCGAGAGCGACGCCGCACTCAATCAAGGCAACGAAGCGCAGATGCAGATTTCACGGCTCAACGCGGCCAAGGCCGCCGCGATGGCCGACAAGCTCCGGCTCGACCTCGCCCGCACCACCATGCGTGCTCCTTTCGACGGCCTGGTGCTCGGCGCCCAAACGCTTTCGACCCGGATCGGCGAGGTCCTCCGCATCGGCGAACCCGCGCTGCAGGTGGTCGATCCTGCACAATGGCAGGTCAAGGCCACCCTGCGCGAACGCGACTTGATTTTCCTCGATCGGCACCTCCAGGAAAACGGCCCGGTGCCCGCCTCGCTCCGCCTTGCCTCGAATCCCACCGCGAAACACGAACTGGAGCTCAACGCCCCCAATCAGCTCGCCTATGGCTTGGATACCGCCCTGGGCGAGTATCAGTTCACCGCGATGCTCCCGCTAAACGCACGGCTCGACGACAGCACCTTCCTGAAATCCGGTTTTACTGGCCGGATCACATTCAATGCCGGCAAGCGCTCGGTCGCCTACGTGCTGTTCCACGATTTCATCGATTATCTGCGCGTTCGGTTCTTCTGACGCGACTTCCACCTCGCCACCCATGGGTCTCCGCCTTCCGAGTTCTCGCCTTTTTCTCCTGCGCGTCGCCGCGCTCGTCGCTTCCCTAAGCACCCTCGCAGCTCAACCCGCCGCCAACTCGAGCACTCTTACTCCTTTCCACGGACTCGGCACAGGGGCGGCCCGTGGCTCGTTCCGCTCTGTGCTGCGACCCGCCATCGATGTGAGCCTCAGCGCGCGTGCGGCTGGAATCGTCGAAGCGATCCATTTGCCCGAAGGCAGCTCCCTCAAGTCCGGCCAGCCGATCATGAGCCTCGACTCCAATCAGGAGCAGGCCGAACTCGCCCAAGCCGAAGCCGCCACCCGCGGCGCCCAAGCCGAGGTGGAACGGGCCAAAGCCGAATTCGACCGCATCCAACGACTTCGCGAAGACAACATTTACAGCGAAAAACAATTCCTCGACGCCCGCGCCGCTGCGGACTTGGCGCAAAGCCGCTACGATCAAGCCCGCGCCGCCGTCGAACTCGCCCGCGTCCGCCTCGCCAACCGCTCCATCACCTCACCGATTGACGGGATTTTCCTCAAAACCAACAAACTCGTCGGCGAAGCCGTGGAGCGTTACGAGACTGTCGCACGCGTTGTCGACGTAAGTAGCTTGGAGATGGTGGTGTTTTGCGACGCCGAGTTCTTTTCGCTATTCAAGACTGGCCAACAGGTCGATGTGAGGTTATTCCGCTCCGCAGAAAATCAACCCATCGTCACCGGCACCGTCGTTCACACCGATCCCATCATCGACCCGTCCAGCGGCACTTTCAGAATCAAAATCAAAATCGAGCGCTCGGCCCAGGCCGTGCCAGGTCTGGCCGCCCTGCTGCTCGCGCCAGCCTCGTAAATCCGCCCACCTTCCCTCCAACATGAAAGCCCCTGCCAGTTTCAATCGCGGCCTTCTCTTGGAAGCGTTGGAGACCCGCACCCTTCTGGCCGCGGATGATCCTTTTGGATTGGAAGCCGACTTCGCTCTGGCGGTGCAGGCCCTGTCGGGACAGGGGGATTTCGTCGCGACGTTCAGCAAGCCCTTCGGCAACCAGCAACTCGTCCTCTCCGGCAGCACTGATGGGGTGCTCACGATCGACATGGACAAGCTGCCATCCTTCATCACCAACATCCGCATCTCGAGCTTCGCGGAGGTAAACTTCGTCGGCACCGATCAGGTGAAGATGCTCGTCATCGAAGATGTCGGCACGGTCAAAGCCGCCGACCTTACGGTCCTGGACAGACTCGATGCGACCGACGTCGCTTCGCTCAGTGTCGCGTTCGCTGGTGATCTGACAAAGCTGAGTGGCACCAAGATGGTGCTGAATGCGCGCTCTGTGGACGGCTTCTCCGGTATCTTTTCCTCCCTCGATCAGCTCACGCTGATCACGGACAGTGAGGTCATCCTTTTCACCAGCGCCTCGCCAGAACAGACCCTCTATCTCGCCAACATTCCGAAATTGGTAGTGACGCCTGGCCTGCAGAAATCCTCGATTCATTTCGGCCTGCCGCCCGTCATCGACGATCCGATCACCGACCCCGGCACCGAACCTCCCATCCCCGGGAACCCTCCTCCGACCCCCGGCACGGACACACCTGTCGGCGGCACTGACACCCCTTCCCCGAATCCAAACGATCCGATCGTAATTATCACGCTGCCCGCCGACGAACGCACCCGCGCTTTCGTCGCCGAGCTCCGCGAACTCCTGCGCTCGCCGTCCGCCGACCCGCACCAGTTCGTTTTGGAATTCCTGCAACGCTTGAACCCCGCTGCCACCCCCGCGGCGGCAGCGATCCTCGCCGAAGCCGCCGCCATGGAGCGGGGCGAGATCCAGCTCTCTACCGGCCAGTCTGAGACGCTCGTTGGCGAATCGATCGCCCAGAGCCTCACCGATACTGCGATCTCGTCCTACAACGACCTCAGCATTGATCGTCCTCTGATCCTCTCCACGCAGACCGGTGGAACCTTGTCTCCGCTGCCGGACAGCGTAACGCCGGTCGACAATCTTGTCGAAATCGACGTCCTCGGCGCCACGCCGCTCCGCCCCGGCAACGACCAAACGTCGTCCCATCTCACCGACCGCGCAGCACGTCAGCAGGACGACGAGATCAATCTCCAGACCAGCTTGCAGGCCTTCGGCAGTTACCTGGTCGAACGCGTCTCCGCCGAATTTTTCCCCGGCCAACAATCACTCGTGCTCTTGGTCGACCCAAAGCCGACCCGCGCTCCCTTCGTGAGCCGCAACTCCGCCCTCGACCAACTGGCGAGCGGCGGCGTCGAGGTTGTCTCCGCTCAGCGCCTCTTGGCGTAAGCCTCCGGCGCGCTGCGCTCCCTCCGCCTTTTCCGGCGAACCCGGAAAAAATTCGCTTCGCTGCGCTTTGCCCGTCAACCCTGACGCGCGCATGACGCCTTCGCCCAAGCTCCGGCTCCCCCTTCCCAAGCTGCGAAGCCTGGAGCACGCCGCGACCGAGCGCCAGACTCTCGCCGCCCGCGGAAAAAAAGTCGTGCTCACCAACGGCTGCTTCGACCTCCTCCACGCCGGGCATCTCTATTTTCTGCAGGAAGCCGCCAAGCTCGGCGACGCCCTCTTCGTCGCCCTCAATAGCGATGCCAGCGTGCGCGCGCTCAAAGGCCCCCACCGCCCCATCCAATCCCAAAGCGAACGAGCTTTCGCGCTCAATGCTCTCGAATGCGTTCACACCGTCGTCATCTTCGACGAACCTCGCCTCGTCCGTGAAATCGCCGCGCTCCGCCCCGATCTTTACGCCAAAGCCGGCGATTACACCCTCACTTCCCTCGACGCCACCGAGCGCGCCGCGCTCGAGGAGGCCGGCACCGAGATTCGTTTCCTTCCCTTTCTGCCCAACTTCAGCACCACCGCCCTCCTGAAGCGTATTGCCGCCGCCCATTCCCCTGCCTGAGAGAATTCCCTGCCGATGGACTTTTCCCCTGCCCGCCTCCAGGAAGTTTGCGCCGCGTTCCCCCGCCAGCGCCTGGTCGTCATCGGCGATGTGATGCTCGATCACCTCATCGTCGGCGAAGCGCGTCGCATCTCCCCCGAAGCGCCGATCCCCATCGTCAATTTCGTCAACGAATCCCACTCCCCCGGCGGTGCCGCCAACGTCGCGCGCAACCTCGCCGCGCTCGGGAGCCAGGTAGATCTATTCGGAGTCACCGGCACCGACGCTCCCGCCGATCACCTCGCCGCTGCCCTCACCTCCTGCCGCGTCGGGGCACGCGGCCTCCTCCGCGATCCCGCCCGGCCCACCACAGTCAAAACCCGCATCACCGCCCAACGTCACCAAGTTGTCCGGCTCGACCGCGAAACGACACTCCCGCTCGACCGTGCCACCGCCGATGCCTTCGCCGCACTCTGGCGCCCGGCCCTGCGCGGCGCCGCCGCCGTCATCATCGCCGATTACGCCAAAGGCGTCGTCGATCAACCCCTCGTCGACGAGGTTCTGGCCGCTGCACAATCGCTCGCGGTCCCTGTGCTGATCGATCCCAAGCCCGCCCGTCCGCTCGACCTTCGCCGCTGCACCGCGCTCACCCCGAATCGCAAGGAAACCTTCGAACTCGCCGGCCTCCCCGACCCCGGAGCGGCCGCGTCCCCGACCGACGATCAAGCCCTGCTCGCGGCCGTCGCCCGCGTCCAAACGCAACATCAACCCGCCGAACTTCTCGTCACCCTCAGCGAAGCCGGCCTGCTCCTCGTCGAGCAGGGCTCCCCCCCACGGCACATTCCCACCGTCGCTCGCCAGGTGTTCGACGTCTCCGGCGCTGGCGACACCGTGATCGCCACCTTCGCCCTGGCCCGCGCCGCAGGTGCGCCCCCTCTCGAAGCCGCGATCATCGCCAACCAGGCCGCCGGGATCGTCGTGGCCAAAACCGGCACCGCCACGCTGAGCGTCCGCGAACTTCTCGCCGAATTCGCGCGCCCCCCCGCCGGCGCCTGATCGCCACCCTCCGCGCCAGCGTCTCGCACGCCATCCTCCGTCGCTTGCTGCCCACGCAGCGCGGGCGGTCTTCCGTCACTATCCCGTCACAAATCGGTTCTCGAATTCCGCGAAACACTCGCCCTACGCTTCCGCTTCGGACCCGCGTGAACATCCTCTTTGTCAACTACGGCGACTTCACCAGCAACAGCTTGAACCACATCGGCGCGTTCGCCAACCGGCTCACGCTCCTCGGTCACGCCTGCGCGGTCGCCGTTCCCGACAACCCCGCCTCCCTCTCCGCCGTCCACGAGCCGCTTTTCACGCCGCTCACGTTCGAACGCGCCCTCGACCGCGAACCGATTTTCCCCGACCGCCGCGGCGCTGATGTTGTCCACGCCTGGACCCCGCGCGAAAACGTTCGCGAGTTCACCCTCGCCTACCTCCGCCAGCACCCCGCGGCCGCGCTGATCATCCACCTCGAGGACAACGAGGCCTTTCTCATCGAAAGCTACGCCCACGAACCGTTCGAGAAACTGCGCACGCTCTCCGACGAAGAACTCACCCGCCGCCTCGCGCCACAGCTTTCCCACCCGGTCCGTTTCAAAAATTTTCTCCGCCTCGCTCACGCGGCCACCTACATCACCGACCGGCTCCGCGAATTCATCCCCGACGGCAAACCCGCGCACCGCCTCCTCCCCGGCATCGACGCCGCGCTCTATCATCCCGCCCCGCCCGACGACGCCCTCCGCGCCCACATCGGCGCCCGCCCCGACGAAAAACTCCTCGTCTTCACCGGCAGCACCACCTTCGCCAATCTCGCCGACGTCCGAGCCCTCCTTCTCGCCGTCCGCCTCCTCAACGAGCGCGGCACACCCTGCAAACTCGTCCGCACCGGCATCAACCCACCCGAACTCGCCGCCGAACTCGCCGCCATCGCCGGCCCGCACGTCATCGATCTCGGTTTCCTCCCCAAATCGCAGCTCTCTCCCCTCCTCGCGCTCGCCGATGTGCTCGTCCAGCCCGGCGCCGCCGACGCCTTCAACGACTACCGTCTCCCCTCCAAGATCCCCGAGTTCCTCTGCACCGGCCGCCCCGTCGTCATCCCCCGAGCCAATCTCGCCCGCGAAATGGAAGACGGTCGCCACGCACTTCTCCTCGAGACCGGCACCGCCGACGAAATCGTCGAAAAATGCCTCCGCATCTTCGCCGATCCCACGCTCGCCACCCACCTCTCCGCCGGTGCGCTCGAGTTCGCGCACAGCCACTTCGACCTCGCCGCCAACACCGCCGCACTCCTCGCCTTTTACACCCAGGTGCAGACCGCCGCCGCGCCGATCTTCACCACGCCCGATCCGTTCTCGTCCGACGACGACCTGCTTCTCCCCGAGGACGCCGCGCTGCGCATGCGCGCCAAGGAGCAAACGCTCGCCCACGTCCATACGCTCCTCACCCACCGCGACGCCGAGATCGTCACCCTCCGCTCCGAAAACGCGAAGCAGCGCGACGCGATCGACGCCAAACAAAACACGATCGCCGATCTCCAACGCGCCATCGCCGAACTCCAACAAACGATCCTCGACCAGCGAGGCTCCGCCGCCGCACAGCAACGCGCGATCGAAGAACTGCAGCGCACCATCGCCGAACTCCAGCGCACCATCGCCGAACTCCAGCACGCCCTCGCCGAAAACGAGCAGCGCCTCGCCGACCAGCGCACCGCCCTGCTCGCCGAATTCCACGCCGAGAAACTCGCCCTCGCCGCGCAGGCCAGCTACCAGCACGCCAAACTCCAGGACGCACGCAATCAGGTCGAAGTCCTCCGCACCCACGTCACCGACACCGTTGGCGTCCTCGCCCGTCTCAACCGCGACCTCGACGCCGCCAAAGTCCGCGCCGACCAAGCCGCCGCCGAGATCGAACAACGCG
>JAEYYL010000143.1 GCA_023430825.1 Verrucomicrobiota bacterium
CGATGCCGTATTCACTCACCAGATACATCGCCAGCGCCTCGCTGCGCGCGTCCAACTCCGCGTAAGTCAGTTCCCCGCCCGCCCAGCTCAGCGCGATCGCCTGCGGCGTCGCCGCCACCTGCGCCCGAAAATAGTCCACAATGCCACCCGTCTGCCCGTCGCGCGCCGCTCCCCGACTCCACCGCTCGATCCGCTCGCGTTCCTTCGCTTCGACCAGTTGCACCTCGCCGAGCTTCACCTCGGGATTGGCCACCACTTGCTCCGCCAGCAGCGCATACCGCCGCCCCAACGCCGCCACCGTCTCCGGCGCGAACAGCTCTTCGGCATACTCCACGTTCCCCGTGATCGCCTCCCCGCTCTTCCGCACATACATCGTCAAATCGAACTTCGCCCCACGCCACGGCGATGGAATCGGCTGCGCCGTCACGTCACCCAAGGCCTGCGTTTCTTGGAAGCAGTCCTGCCCGCGATACGACAGCATCTCCTGATCCTGATACGCGAACATCGTGTCGAACACCGGATGCCGGTGCCCGTCCCGCTCGCAGCCGAGCGAGTCGACCAGTTCCTCGAACGGATAACTCTGGTGTTCCATGCCCGTCAGCACCGCCTGCCGCACGTCCGCCAGGAAGCCCGCAAACGTCTTCCCCGCCTCCGGCCGGCTGCGCAGCGCGAGCGTGTTCACAAACATCCCCGCCACACCTTCCAATTCCCGCCGGTCGCGCCCCGACGCCGCGATGCCCACGCTCAGGTCCTCCACCGAACCGAGCCGCGCCAGCATCGTCTTCCACAACGCCAGCAGCACCACGTGCAACGTCGTCCGCTCCTGCCGCGCTAGCTCCGTCAATCCGTCGGTCAATTGGGGCGAAAACGCGAACTCCTGGAAGCGTCCTGCATAGTTCCGCCCTGCCGGCCGCGGGAAATCCGTCGGCAGCTCCAGCGCCGGCGGCGGCGCTTTGTAGTGCTCGATCCAATACTTGCGATGCTCCGCCAGTTCCGCGGCGCCCGGACCTTCGACTTGCCAGACCGCGAAGTCCGCATACCGGATCGCCTCGCCTGGCAATTCTCCTTCCCGATAAGCCTGAAACAGCTCGCCGACGATCTGCGCATAACACCCGCCGTCCGCGGCGATATGATGCAGATCGATCTGCAGCACGCTTTCCGTTTCGGCGATCCGTCGCACGCGCACGCGAATCGGACACTCCCGCGCCAGATCGAACGGCCGGATAAAATCCTCCACCGCCCGCTCCAGCGTCCACCCCTCGCACACCTGCACTTCGAAATCCACTCGCGGCGATTCCTCGATGCACTGCCGGATCTCGCCGGCATCCAGCCGATAAACCGAGCGCAGAATGCTGTGCCGTTGCATGACCGCGCGCAGCGCACGTTCCATCCGCCCTTCGTCGAGCGTCCCCATCAGCCGGTAGGCCGACGGCATGTTGTAAGCCGTGCCCGTGTTGTCCGCCTGTTGAATCGCATACAGCCGCCGCTGTGCCGATGTCACCGGATAACTCTCCCGCTCCGCCACGCGTGCAATCCCGGTCGCCGTGGTCCTCCCCGCCCGACGCACGAGTTCGGCCAGCTGCCGCACGGTCGGCCGTTCGAAGAACGTCCGCATCCGCACGTCCGCGCTGAACTCCGCGCGGATCAGCGAAAGCAACCGCACCGCGAGCAGCGAATGTCCGCCCAGCGTGAAAAAATTGTCGTCGATGCCCACCCGCTCCAGCCCGAGTCCTTCCACAAACTTCGCGACGAGCGCCGCCTCCAGTTCGTCGCGCGGTCCCACATACTCCGCCCCACCCGTCCCGACCGGCGCCGGCAACGCTTTCCGATTCACCTTCCCGTTCGCCGTCAACGGCAGCGCGTCGAGCGTCACGAGATGCGCCGGCACCATATACGCCGGCAGCGCCTGGTGCAGCGCCCCGCACACGCTTTGCCGAAACGCGTCCCCCGGCGTCATCCCCTCCCGCGGCACCGCATACGCGACGAGCTCCTGATCGCCGCCTGCACCCGCCCGCACCGCCACCACGGCCTCCTTCACCTGCTCGAGCCGCCGCAGCACGCTTTCCACTTCGCCCGGTTCGATGCGATGCCCGCGAATCTTCACCTGGCCGTCCGCCCGCCCCTTGAACTCCAGCGTCCCATCATCCCGCCAGCGCACGATGTCGCCCGTCCGATACAGCCGCGCCACCGCGTCGCTCTGAAACGGATCGCGCACGAACTTCTCCGCCGTCAGTTCCGGCCGCCCCAGATAACCGCGCGCCACGCCGGCACCTCCGACCAGCAGTTCGCCCCATACACCCACCGGCGCCAGTTGCCCGGCGCTGTCCAACACCCGCGCCGTGGCATCCGCCAGCGGTCGGCCGATCGGGAGCGTCGCCCCCTCCGGCCGCGCCATCACGCAGTGATGCGTCGCGAACACCGTCGTCTCCGTTGGTCCGTAAACATGCACGATCCGCCCCGCGCCCAGCCGGTCGAACGCCTTTTGCACGTGCGGCACCGACACCAGCTCCCCGCCAAACAGCACCTGCCGCACACCCGCCAGACACTCGACCTCGAAGTCGACCACCGCGTTGAACAACGCCGTCGTCATGAACACCACCCCGATCCGCTCTTCGCGCAGCGTCGCCGCCAACCGCGGCAGATCGATGACGTCCGTCTTCGGCATCAGCACCAGCCGCGCGCCATTCGTCAGCGCACCAAAGATATCGAATATCGACCCGTCGAACGCGGGGGGCGACAGCTGCAACACCGCGTCTCCCGGCCGCACGTCGACGTAGCCCGCCGGCTCCACGATGTGCCGCACGTTTCGGTGCTCCACCATCACGCCTTTCGGCTCGCCGGTCGTCCCCGACGTGTAGATCACATACGCCAGGTCAGCCGGCGTATTCACTTCCTCCATACAGCCCGTTTCCGCCGCCGTCGGTCCATCCGCGGCCACCCGCACGACAAATCCGTCGAAACTCACCGGCGCCACGCACCCGTCCGTGACCACCAGCACCGAGGCCCCGCTGTCGCGCAGCAGGTAGCTGATGCGCTCTTCCGGATTCTCTGGATCGATCGGCAGATACGCTCCGCCGCTCATGAGGATTCCGACGATCCCGACGATCATCTCCGGCGACCGCTCCGCCACCAGGCCAACGATTTGATTCGGTTTCACTCCCGCTTCGCGCAACTGCCGCGCCAGCGCGGTGGCCCTCTCGGCCAGTTCGCGATACGTCAGCCGGCGCTCGCTCGCCACCACCGCGATCGCGTCCGGCCGCCGCTCCGCCTGCTCGGCGAACAGCGTGTGCAGGCATTTCTCCTCCGCATAAACGCGCCGCTCGCCCGGCAGCGCCGCCATCAGCCGCGCTTCCTCGTTCGCCTCCGCCAGCTTGAGCCCGCCGAGACACACCTCCGGCCGCGCGGCAATCTGCCCCGCGATCGATACGAACCACGTCCGCAACCGCTCCACCGTCGCCGGCGCAAACAACTGCTCCGCGTATTCAAGATGACACGACATCCCCGCGCCACTCGGCCGCACGTAGAACGCCAGATCGAACTTCGCCGCCCGCCACGGCGAGGGAAGTCCCTCCACCCGTAAAGCCCCGACTTCCCGCGCATCCCACACGTGCTGCGTCCCCTGGTAGGCAAACACCTCGCGCTCCTGGAACGCGAACATCGTGTCGAACAACGGATGCCGGCTCCCTTCGCGCTCGAGCCCCAGCGTGGCTACCAGGTCCTCGAACGGAAATCCCTGCCGGTCGATTCCGTCCAGCACCGTCCGCTTCACCTCCGCCAAATATGCCGGGAAACTCCGGTCCAAACCCGGCCGGCTCCGCAGCGCCAGCGTGTTCACAAACATCCCGGCGAGCGTTTCCAGCTCCTCCCGGTCCCGCCCCGACGCCGCGACGCCCACCGCCACATCCGACACCCCCGCCCACCGCGCGATCAGGATCTGCCAGATCGACAACAACAGCACGTGCACGGTCGACTGCTCGCGTCGCGCCAGTTCGTTCAGCTTCGCCGTCAACTCCGGCGACAGGTCGAAGAACACATTGCCCCCCCGATAATCGCGCATCGCCGGCCGCGGATAATCCGTCGGCAGGTCGACACCCGGCATCTCTTCAGCAAACTGCGTTTCCCAGTATTTCTGATTGGCCGCAAACTCCGCCGCGCCTTCGCCCTCCGCCTGCCACACCGCGAAGTCCGCGTAACGCAGCGGCTCGGCCGCCAGCACCTCGCCCCGATACGCCTGGAACAGTTCCCCGATCAACTGCGCATAACACCCGCCATCCGCCGCAATGTGATGCACGTCGAACTGGAACACCCATTCCGCTTCGCCGAGCTGGCGCAACCGCG
>JAEYYL010000227.1 GCA_023430825.1 Verrucomicrobiota bacterium
CCACCGCCCGCGTCCGTGTTTCCCGCACGATCGACACCGCCGGCCCGCTGCAACTCCACCTCCGCGACGCCCGCACCGGCGCCGCGCTCGGCGAACCCGTATCCGTGGAATTGTTACCAGGCGCCTCCACCGTCGCGCTCGTGCCTCTCCCCGCCAACCCCCCCCCCGCCCACACGCTCGAACTCACCGGCGACGACGAACCCTTCGATAACCGGCTCGCGCTCGTCCGCGCCCCGCCCCGCGAGATTTCCCTCGCCTATCTCGGCGATCACGCGCGCGACGATTCCCAACACGCGCGTTTCTACGTCGAACGCGCCATCGCCGGCTGGCGCGATCCCGTCTCCCGCCTCACCGATATTCTCCCGCCGCTCGACACCCGCGCGCTCATTCTCGTCACCGCCCCCCTCGACGCCCCCCGCCGCGCCGAACTCCGCGCCCGCCTCGACGCCGGCGCGTTCGCCCTCGTCCTCGTCGATCGCGACGAAACGATCGCCACCGCCGCCGCTCTCGCCGGCGAATCCGGCTGGACGCCCGCGCCCTTCGCCAACGCCGACGCGCTGCTCGGCCAGCTCGATTTTCAACACCCACTCTTCACCCCGTTCGCCGACCCACGCTACAGCGATTTCCGCCGCGTTCGCTTCTGGCAGCCCAAACCCATCACCCTGCCGTCCAACACCCGCACCACCATCGTCGCTCGCTTCGACGACGGCTCGCCCGCGGTCCTCGAAACCGCCATCGGCCAGGGCCGGCTCGTCGTTTGGTGCAGCGGCTGGACGCCCGCCGCCAGCCAGTGGGTGCTCTCCTCCAAATTCGTCCCGTGGCTCCAATCCCTCGCCGAACGCGCCGCCGGCGGCCCCGCGCTCGCCTCCATCACCGACGTCGGCGACACCGCCCGCCTCCTCGCCCCCAACACTCCCGCCGAATGGCGCGCAATCGGTCCCGGCGATCGCCCTCCCCCTTCCCCCTCCGCCCCCACCACGCCCGGTCTCTACACGCTCATCCAGTCCAACGAAACACGCGAGGTCGCCCTCCACGTTCCCGCCGCCGAGAGCGATCTCACCCCGCTCACCCTAGAAACCTGGGAACAGCTCGGCGTCCCGCTTCGCACCGAAACCGTCCGCCCCTCCGCCGCGCCCCGCGATCGCACCTCGCCTTCCGCCACCGCCGCCACGCTCGAAAACCGCCAGCAACTCTGGCGCTGGCTCCTCATCACCGCCGTCGCGCTTCTCGCGCTGGAAAGCCTCGCCTCGTTCGCCGTCTCCCGCCGCGCCGCGCCCGCCTCCTGAACGCCACGCCTCTCCCGCGCCCGCCATGCCGCTTGCCCCTTCGCCTCCGCCCATCGACTTCCGCCTCGGCTACAAACTCCGGCGCGTCGCCGCACACCTGCGCGCCATCCGTTTCCACCGCCAGGGCGCCGTGATCTGGACCGCCGTCACCCTCGTCGCCGCGCTGCTTCTCGCCGTCCAGCATCGCTCGCCCGCCCTCGCACCATTCGCCGCCCCCATCCTCTTCGCCGCGTTCGCGTTCGCCGCCGTGCTCGCTTCCTGGCTCGCCTGGCGCGACCGCATCGCGCTCGCCGACGCCGCGCGCGCCGTTGAGCAACAACATCCCGATCTCCGCACCGCTCTCCTCGCCGCCGCCGAGCAAAACCCCGCCGACGACGGCCAGTTCACGTTTCTCCAGCGCCGCGTCATCGACAACGCCCTCCGCCACGCCGACACCCACGACTGGGCCCGCCGCCCCCGCCGCCACGCCCGCTGGCTTCTCGCCGCCCACGCCACCGCCGCGCTCGCCGCCCTCGGCGTATCCATTCTGGTGATTCAAGCTCACCGCCCCGCGACCGCCCGCCTCGCCGCCTTCGCCGCCGGCCTCGAGATCACCCCCGGCGACATCGAACTCGAAC
Source organism: Verrucomicrobiota bacterium (assembly GCA_023430825.1). GTDB lineage: Bacteria > Verrucomicrobiota > Verrucomicrobiia > Opitutales > Opitutaceae > Opitutus. The sequence continues at coordinate 1,904 of JAEYYL010000227.1, forward strand.
GCGGCTCCGCCGTCGTCATCGCCGCCCGCTTCGGCACTGACGCCGTCCCGTCCGACGCCGTCCTCGTCTGGCAACCCGCCGGCGCCGCCGCCCAGCGCGCGCCCATGCACCGCAGCCTCTCCGACCCGGTCTTCGCCTCCACCCTCGCCGCCATTGCCGCCGACACGTCCTATCATATTGAATACGACGGCGGACAATCCCGTTCGTTCACCCTCACCGTCTTCGACCGCCCCGCGCTCCTCCGCGCCGACGCCGCCCTCGACTACCCCGACTACACCGGCCTCGCCGACCGTCGCTTCGCCGACACCCGCCGCGTCACCGCCGTCGCCGGCACCCGACTCGACTACGAGTTCACGGTTAACAAACCCCTCGCCCGCGCCACGCTCCGCGCCACCGACGAGCGCGAATTTCCCCTTGAGGCGATCGACGCCACGCGCACGCGTTTCCGTTTTTCGACCACGCTGGGCCAATCCCAGCGTCTCGCCCTCCACCTCCTCGACGACGACAACCGCACCGCCGCCGCACCCGTCGACTTCCGCATCGAGGTCCTCGAAAACCGCCGCCCCGAACTCAAGCTCACGTTCCCCCGCGGCGACCGTCGCGTCTCGCCGATCGAGGAACTGCACCTCCAGGCCGAGGCCCGCGACGACTTCGGCCTCCTCGACTACGGCTTCGGTATCAGCGTTGCGGATACCCCGCCCGCCTACCTCTCCCTCGCCGCTCCGCCCGCCGGCGACCCGCCCCGCCCCGAGGCCGCGTTCAATCACCTGCTCGCGCTCGAATCGCACGGCGTTAAACCCGACCAGCTCGTCACCTGGTTCGCCTGGGCCGATGACCGCGGCCCCGAAGGCGAAGTCCGCCGCTCCACCAGCGATGTCTTCTTTGCCGAGGTCCGCCGCCTCGACGAAATCTTCCGTGAGAACGCCACCGGCGGCGGCCGTAACCAGCCCGGCGGCGCCAGCGGCGGCCCCGGCGAGGAACTCATCGAAACCCAGCGCCAGATCTCGATCGCCATCTGGAAACTCCGCCAGCAGGACCCGACTGCCCCCGCCTTCGCCGACGACGCCGGCACGCTTCGCGACAGTCAGCTCCAGGCGTTGCAACAACTCGCCACCGTCCGCGAACGCCTCGAAGAACCCTCCGCCCGCGCCGCCGCCGACGAAGCTGCCCCGCTCATGGCCCAGGCCGCCGACGCCCTCGCCGAAGCCGCTTCCGCCCGCTCCGCCGCGCCGCTCGACGCCGCCTGGTCCGCCG
>JAEYYL010000052.1 GCA_023430825.1 Verrucomicrobiota bacterium
CGGTGACAATTCGGTTCAACCACGAATGGACACGAACCGACACGAATGAAACAAGGCCGGGGTGAGCGAGAATTCGTGACGGTTGCTCAAGCTGAAGAACGGATGGCGGTTGGGGGATGATCCGACGGAGGGGTGCGCGGGAGCGCCGACGTCCTCGTCGGCTTTGCCGGAAAATGCCGGCGGGGACGCCGGCGCTCCCAGGGGCGGCCGTTCGCGACCGTGAATCGGCCCACCTCCGCCAGGCTGGGTCGCGGATCTTGGGCCGGCGGGTTTGCGGGGACTACTCGGCGGCCAGCGCGGCTTCGATGCGGCGGGTGGCGAGGCGGAGGACTTCGATGCGGGCGTAGCGTTTGTTGTCCGCCGGAATGAGGTGCCAGGGCGCGTTCTTTTTGTCGGTCAACGCGAGCATGTCGCCGATCGCGATCTCGTAGGCGGAGCGCTGCCGGCGGTTGCGCCAGTCCTCGGCATTGAGCTTGTGGCGTTTGTGCGGCGCGGCTTCGCGGTCGCGGAAGCGCCGGAGCTGCTCGGCGTGCGAAATGTGTAACCAGTATTTCACTACAATCGTGCCGTGGTCGGTGAGTTCGCGCTCGAGGGCGTTGATCTCGGCGAAAGCGCGCTTCCATTCGTCGGGGCGGCAGAAGCCCTCGACGCGCTCGACGAGCACGCGGCCATACCAGGAGCGGTCGAATACGGCCACGCGGCCATCGCGCGGCATGTCGCGCCAGAAACGCCAGAGGTAGTGCGCGTGCTTTTCCTCGACGGTGGGCTTCGCGACGGGGATGACGCGGTAGTCGCGCGGGTCGATCGCGCTGGTGAGGCGGCGAATGGCGCCGCCCTTGCCGGCGGCGTCCCAGCCTTCGAAGACGAACACGATCGAGCGACCGGCGGCGAGGGCTTCGCGCACGGCGCGGTTGAGCCGGCCGAGGGCGCGTTCGCGAAGTTCGTCGTAGTCGGATTCGGACAACTCCTGATCGAGCGGGAGGGCGCGGAGGCGGCGCAGGCCGGCGGGGCGCAGGGAGCGCGGTGGCGCGGGGCGGGGCGGGGCGGCGTGGCGGGCGAACAGGCGTTGCTGTTGGCGGAAGCGTGCGACGATGAGCTGGGCGACGGCGAGATCGCGGGCGCGTTCGTCCTCGGCGGCGACCAGTGTCCATTGCGCGCGCGGGCGATTGGTTTTTGCGCGGATGAGGCGGGCGGTTTTCGCGAGCCGGTCGTAGATCTGGTGATGGTGCCAGTCCTCGTCGGACACGCGCCACGCGGTGGCGGGGTCGGCGCGGAGGGTGCGGAGGCGGCGGCCTTGGGCTTCCTTCGAGAGATCGAGCCAGACCTTGATGATGAGGGTGCCGCCGTCGACGAGGAGTTTTTCGAAGTCGCGGATGCGTTCGGCCTCGCGTGCGACGTGGCTGAGGGCGCGTTCGCTGCGGGCTTCTTCGCGCAGCGTTTCGGTATACCAGGAACCGGCGTAGAGGCCGATGCGGCCGATGCCGGGGAGGCTGCGCCAGAAGCGCCACTGGTGCGGGTGGGCGCGTTCGTCGTCGGTGGGCGCGTGGTAGGAAAACGTGTCGACGCCGCGCGGATCGAGCCATTCGGCGAGGGTGTTGAGGAGGTTGCCGCGGCCGGAGCCCTCGGGGCCGGCGAGGATGAGCATGACCTTGAACGGCGCGTGTTTCAGCTCGAGCTGGAGTTGCACGAGCTGTTCGCGCACGCGGAGGGCGCGCGCCCGGTAAACCTGCTTCGAGAGCCGGGGTTGGCGGGAAGGTTTGCCCATGCGCGGTTAACGTGGGGTGAGAGCGGGCGTTGTCGAGTGGGGAGATGGTGGGAGCGGGCGCGGCGTGCGGCGGCAAAGGGATGCAGCGTTGCGTGGTGGAGAACGGGCGTCCCGTCCGTAGCGGGCGTCGGGGAACGGGCGGGGACGCCCGTGCTCCGGCGGGGCGGGTCGTCGCTTACGGTTGCGCCGGAGGGGCGCGGCGAGGGCGCCGCGGCTCCACCTGCAGACGGGTGGGTTTGCGGGAGGAGCGAGGCGGGCTTCGTGCCGTAAGCGCATTTTGCTTTGCGCTATGCATAAATTGGCGTCGCACTGGGCGCGCACGTTTTCCAGCCATGAAATTCCCCGCTCTCCCCCGGTTGCTCGCGGCCTTGGCCGTATCCATCATTCCGCTACGCGCGGACGTCCTGCGCCTCACGAATGGCGATATCCTGTCCGGCACGATCACCAAGCACGAAGGCGGCCTGGTGACGATTCAGGGTCATCTCTATGGCGAGGTGACGGTGAAGGAGGCGGACATCGCTTCGTCGGAAGTCGGCGCCGGGGCGAGCGCGGCGACGGCGGGAGCGGCAGCGGCGGTGCCGGCTGGTGCGGCGACGGCGGGGGGCGGAGTGGCGTCCGCGACGATCCGTCCGACGGGCTCGACGCCGGCGGATGCGAAGAAGGTGATGTGGTCGCGCTCGTTGACGATCGGCGGGTCGTATGTGTCGGCGCCTTACAAGCAGGGCGTGGTGCCGGGCACGGCGCCGGGGGTGACGGGGGCGCAGCTCGGGCAGTTGGGCGACCAGTATTCGGTGCAGATGTCGGGCGCGATCATCCGGGCGACGGCGACGGATGCGATCTCGCTGGAGGGCAGTTACACGTATGCGGATTACGAGCCGTATCCGAATGCGGTGGCGGACACGTATTCGGCGACGCTGGCGTGGAATCATGCGTTGTCGCCGAAGCACTACACGGTGAGTCGCACCAGCTACATGGCCGACGAAGTGAAGAACATCGACCACTCGTTCTATCAAATCGTCGGCGTGGGCTGGAAGCTGATCGACACGGAGGCGACGAAGCTGGACTTCGTGCCGGGCCTGATGCTGTCGCACGAGAAGAAGAATTTCATTTTCGATAACAAGTGGGAGCCGGGCTACGGATTCCTGCAGAACCTGACGCATGCGTTCAACGCCACGATGGCGTTGGAGCAGCGGCTGACTTACCGGAATCTTTTCGAGGACGCCTATTATTACACGGTAGATGCGTATCTGGGGTTCAAGGGGATGCTTTCCGCCACGGTCGGCGTGCAGATTGGTCTGACCTATAATTACGACAATGGGGCGGACCGGCGGGCGTTCATCGCGGGGCCGGGGCTGGTGTTTTATCCGAGCAACCAGGGCGTGCTGACGCTGTCGTCGGGGTTTCAGTTCAAGTTCTGAGCGAGGGGCGTTTGTCTCCGAGGCGTCCGTCAGCGAGCGAGGCCTGGTGGTGATCGCGGACGGCTCGGAGGCTTGTGCCGACCCGGCCAGTTACACGGAATGAAGGCAAAGCGCAGCCTGGTGCGGGTTCGGGTGAGCGGGTGATGGATGCCGGTTAGGCGCCGCGTTCGTCACGCTCCCGATTGTCATCGCGAGCCCGAGGAACGAGGGCGTGGCGATCCAGCTAGCCCGGATACGTCACACTCGAATCAACCAAGTCATGGATCACAGAGGACACTGAGCTCTGACCCAGAGGCAGCAGGAGGCCACAAGGTGTTGGATGCGTTTGTTGCGAAAACGAGGCGGATTGGAAGGGCAGGCCAGATAGGATCGGTGAATTCTCCTCGGTGAACTCCGTGTC
>JAEYYL010000053.1 GCA_023430825.1 Verrucomicrobiota bacterium
GCGTAAGCGGGGCCGGCGGGGGTGAGGTGGCGGATGATTTTCACGAAGGTGTGAACAAAAGACGGCAGCGACCCTTGGATTGTCGAGGCGTCTTTCCCTCGAGGGCGATCTGGCGCGGGATCGGTCACATCCCGCTTTGTCATCGCGAGCCCGAGGCTTGCCCGCCTGTGGTGGGAGCGAGGGCGTGGTGATCCAGTCCCTCGACAGGCTCGGGACCCTGAGCTTGCCGAACGGGCTGGATGGATTGCTTCGTCGCTTCGCTCCCTCCGAAGGCGGGCGGCCGCGCAATGACAGAACCCAAACAGTCCCGAGCCCGGATACGTCACACTCGAATCAACCAGGTCATGGTTCACAGAGGACACTGAGCTCTGACCCAGAGGCAGCAGGAGGCCACAAGGTGTTGGATGCGTTTGTTGCGAAAACGAGGCGGATTGGAAGGGGAGGCCAGATAGGATCGGTGAATTCTCCTCGGTGAACTCCGTGTCGAAGCTCTGTGCGCTCTGTGACCAATCGTTTTTTCATCATGGGTGTGATGAATGCGCGCTAGATGGATTGCTTCGTCGCTGCGCTCCCAAGGTGGGCAAGCTTCGCACTGGCAGGTGAATGTTTCGCTCGGTGGGCTCGGTGTCGGAGCTCGGTGTTCTCTGTGTCCCTCTGTTGGGTTCGTCGGTGTGGTTGATGCGAGTCGGTGTGGGGAGCGGGGAGATCGTCCCGCTGCTCACGCAGCGGGCCGCGACGGAGGCGGCATCGGCTGCCTCGGAAACACGAGGGATGCCCGATTTGCCAACACGGGTTGCCCCGATTCTCCAAGCCGGGGGCGCGCCGGTCTGATAGAGTCGTGGCTTCACCCCACAGCCATGTCGCTTTCCCCGCTTTCTCCTTCGTTGGCCGAAACTCCGGAGCCGCGCGCGGCCTCTGCATTGACCGAGGACGCGGCGATCGCGGCACTGCGGCGGACGTGGCAGCCGGTGGCGAATGCCGGGCAACTTCCGGCGGGCGGGGTCAAAGCTTACACGCTGCTGGGCACGGAGCTGGTTCTCTCGCGTTTCGCCGATGGCCGGCTGCTGGCGGCGGATGTGGCGTGTCCGCACAAAGGGGCGCGCCTCACGGCGGGCTGCGTTCGCGACGGCGAACTGGTGTGTCCGTATCACGGCTGGCGGTTCGATGCGGCGGGCGCGTGCCTGAGCATTCCGTCGCTGGTCGAACCGAATGCGGAGAAACTCGCGCTCTCGCATCTGCGCACTTACGCGGTGCAGGAGCGCTATGGGTTCGTGTGGGTGAAACTCGCCGCGAGCGAGCACGCTTTGCCCGATGTGCCGGAGTTCGAGAATCCGGCGTGGACGTATGTGATGGGGCCGCCGACGCCGTTCGGCGCGGGGTGGCGGCGCGAGGTGGAGAACTATCTCGACATGTCGCACTTCGCTTTCGCGCACAGCGCGACGCTGGGCAAGGCGGCGGACCCGAAGATTCCGGAGATGGAGATCGCGCTGCACGGCGACGGGTTTCAGATGGATGCGCCGTTCCCGGCGCTGGAGTCGACGCATGAGCTGCCGGGCAAGCTGCAGAGCGCGCATCATCGCCGCCAGCGGTGCTGGCTGCCGAATTTCACCACGATCCGGCAGTCGTTTCCCGACGGCGACGAACGGGTGCTGGTGCATATCCCTTCGCCGAATACGGCGGAGAGCTGCACGGTGTTCTGGGCGCTGGCGATTTCGCCGGGGTTTCGGGGACCGCCGCCCGAGCAGCAGCTCGACTTTGCGATCCGCGTGCTCGATGAGGACCGGCAGATGTGCGAGCTGCAGCTTCCGCGCGAGGTGCCGCTCAACCCGGCGCGCGGCGGGTGGGGCGTGCTGGTGATGCCGGGCGACACGCTCGCGACGACGTTTCAGAAACAGCTTCGGCGCTGGCTGACCGCCGGAGCGCAACCCGTTTCCCACACCCCATGAACCCGAACCCCACCTACCGGCTCACCCCCGCCCAGCAGGCGTTTTATCACGAGAACGGCTATCTCCTCGGACTGCCGCCGATCTACACGCGCGAGGAAATGGCGCGGATCAACGACGAGCTGCCGCAGCTCCTCGCGCTGCTCCAGCCTGGTGAGACGACGAAGGACATCCGCGAGTGGCACGAGACGAGCACGTATCTTTACGAGATCGCGATGAACCCGAAGATCCTCGATCTCGTCGAAGGCATTCTCGGGCCGAACTTCTATTGCTGGGCGAGCAACTTCTTCATCAAGGAGCCGCGCACGCTCTCGACCGTGGGCTGGCATCAGGATTCGTATTACTGGCCGATGGCGCCGCACAATTCCGTGACGGTGTGGCTGGCGTTCGACGACGTCGACGAAGTCAATGGCGGCATGAAGCTGCTGCCCGGTTCGCATCGAGGCGGCGTGATCAAGCACCGTCGTTCGAAGGAGACCAGTTCGGTGCTCACGCTCGAACTCGAGGATGGCAGCGATTTCAACGCCGACCGCGCGGTGCAGTTTCGCCTGAAGGCCGGCGAGTGTTCGCTGCATGACGACCGGGCGATCCACGGTTCGCCGGCGAATCCGTCGGACCGGCGGCGCGCCGGGCTGACGCTGCGCTACTCGGGCACGAACGTGAAGAACGACCTGACGGTGAATCCGAATTTCAAGATCTACCTCTGCCGCGGCGTGGATGAGTTCAAACACAACCCTTACGGCACGCCGCCGACGCAACGTTACGGGCGGCCGGATTTCAAGCCGGTGAGCAACGAGGAAGCGGGGAAGGGCTGAGGAGCAGATCGTGCGCGACTGGATTGCGGCGGATTGGTCATTCGAAGGTGGAGGCCGACGTCCCCGTTGGGCTTGGTGGCGTGCGCTCCCCAAGCAACCCGACGGGACGTCGGGTTCCACCTTTCGCCTGCTTCTTCGCTTGGCGCGCGCCCCTCTGCAAAGAAGAGACTCAGCCCAACGCGCGCCGCGTTGCGCCGGGGTGTGTTGGTTGCGCGGGTCGACGGTCGGTTTGCTGGTGTCGATGATCCTCGCGCAAGCGGCGGAGCCTGCTCGGGAGATTACGCCGACGGAGTTGCCGGGGGCGGAGGGGTTTGTTTATCGCGCGGTGGACGACGCGGCGCCGCTGCGGCTGTTTGTCGTGAAACCGGCGGGCTGGCAGTCGGGCGACCGCCGCGCGGCGCTGATGT
>JAEYYL010000079.1 GCA_023430825.1 Verrucomicrobiota bacterium
TCGGGAGCGTCACGGGCCGCAGCAGCGCGATCGCGTGCACCGACAACTCGTGTTCCTCCAACACCGCGCGGCGAATCGCCGCCGCCACCGCGTCGCCATCGAGGGTTTTCAACGCCGTCCGCTGCACTTCCACCGCCAAGCCGATGCGTTCCTGGCCGTCGACCGTCAGCGCGAACGCCGAGCACGCCCCCGCCTGCAACGCCGGATGACTCGTCTCGACGGTGCGCTCGATGTCCTGCGGGTAATGATTTTTCCCGCGAACGATGATCAGGTCTTTGATGCGCCCGGTGACGTAGAGCTCCGCGTCGCGCAGGAAACCGAGATCGCCGGTGCGCAGCCACGGACCGCTGCCGTCGGCGTGCGTGGCGTGCAGGACGTCGCGCGTGTGGTCGGGCTTTGCCCAGTAACCGGCCGCGACGTGCGCGCCGCGTATCCAGATTTCGCCGACGGCGTTCTCCGGCAGCGACGCCCCCGTCTCGGGCTCGACGATCCGCAGCTCCTGGCCTTCGACCGAGGTGCCGCAGCTCACGAGACGCAACGTCTGCCGCGAGCGTTCATCGGCGGCGACCGGACGGCGCGCGCCGAGCGCATCGGCATCGACATCGAGATAACGCGGACCGGCACCTGCGCGGCCTCCCGTCGAGAGCAGCGTCGTCTCCGCCATGCCGTAGCACGCGTAAAGCGCCTCGCGCCGCAGCCCGCAGCCGGCGAACGCCGCCGCGAACCGGTCGAAGGCGCGCGCATCGATCGGCTCGGAGCCGCTGTAGATGAGTTCCAAACAGCTCAGGTCGAGCGACGCCTTTTGCTCGGCGGTCACCACGCGGGCGCACAGATCGAAAGCGAAATTCGGCGCGCCGGTCGTGCGCGCGCGGTGATGCGAGAGCGCCGCAAGCCAGCGCACCGGCCGCTGGAGAAAACTCACCGGCGACATCAGCACCGTGCTCGTGCCGAGATACAGCGGCTGGAGCAGGTTTCCGATCAGCCCCATGTCATGGTAGATCGGCAGCCAGCTAACGAACGTCGACTGCTCGTGATAACCGAACTGGCGGCGGATCATGGCCATGTTCGCCATGATGTTCCCGTGCGTGATCATCACGCCGCGCGGCTGGCCGGTGGAGCCGGAGCTGTATTGGAGCAGCGCGAGCGTGTCGCCGCTCAACGCCGGCGGCTGCCAGCCATCGCCCGCCGCGAGATCGATCTCATCGCTGCACAACAACGAAAACGCCCGCGCCCGCTCACCCAGCCACGGCTCGATCTTCAGCCGGGCGTCGCGGGTCGTGACGATCGTCCGCACCTGCGCGTCGGCCAGAATCGCCTCGATGCGTGGCATATGGCGGACGTTGCGCGGCGGATAAGCCGCGATGGCGACGACCCCCGCATACAAACACCCGAAGAACGACGCCACGAATTCCAGTCCCGCGGGCTGCAGCAGCAACACGCGGTCGCCGGGAGCGACGCGCGCGCGCAGGATGTTTGCGATAGCGCGCGCCCGGGCGTCGAGCGTGGCGTAGTTCAGCACCTCTCCCGGCTCCTCGCCTTCAGGCAAGAAATGCACAGCCGCGTGGTTGGCGTGCGTTTCGGCGCGGGTCCGCAGAAGCTCGACAAAGCTGGCGCTGGATGGGTTGGGCAAAGCGCCATCGTTCAAGACGAACGCAATTCGTAGCGCCACAACTTTTCACGAGCATCCCTTACTTGCGTTACACAATTCCTTATACCGCTGCCATTCGCCCATTACGGTTCATGGAAACTGCCGGCCTCATCGCAGCGCGCGGCGGCCGCCCGCGGCGCATCCCGGGACGATGCCCATCCCGCTCCAACGCAAAACGATGACGCCCCACCGGCCGTCCTCGGCTTACGCCGTCGTGCCTCATAAATTGCTCTCGGCGCTGCTCGCCGCGGGAGGGTTTTCCGTTGCTGCACCCCGCCGTTCCCGCCGCCGCTCCAACCCGACGACCGCCGCCGCCAGGAGCGCCACCCCCACCGCCCCTCCGAGCGCCGCCATCACCGTCGTCGGGGCGTGGCTTCCGAAACAACCGCATCGCACGTCGAGCCCGCGCATCGCCGCACTCGTCAGGGCCGCCGCAAAGACGAGCGACAGCCCGAGTGCGACCGTCGCCGCGCCCCGCCGCCAGTGGGGAAACAACAGCGTCACTGCCGTCAGCACTTCGAGCCAGGGCAGATACACCGCGAGCAGGCCCGTCCACGGCGAGACGAGCAGCTGATAGTGCTCGATGTCGCGCGAGAACGTGAAGGGGTCCATCAGCTTCAACCCGCCCGCGGTTCCCAGGATCGCCGCGAGGACGATACCCAATAGCGGTGGCAACCACTTCATCGCACCGGCTCCTTTCCTTCGCGCCAGTCTTCGCGGAGCATGAACACCGTTTCGTTGAGATCGTTGCTCAACCGCTCCGCCATCTCGCGCACCACATGGTCGTAGCGCCCCTCGCCATACACCACGATCGGCTGCGGCGGCGCCCAGATCGCGGTGACCTTCGCCAGGCTTTCCTCCCACGGCCCGCCCGGCGACACCGAGATCGCGCCGTGCAAATGATCGCGGTGAAACGCCTCCGCCGGCCGGACGTCGATCCACAGCGGCGCCACCGGCCACGCCTTCGCTTCCTTGATGCCCACCACCTCCGGCGACAACCGCGACCAGTCAGGCCGCCGCGGATGCAGCCAGCCGGTGAACAACGCCGGGACCGCCGCCACCAGCAACAGCGTCACCGCGACGCCACGAGCCGTGCTGGATGTTCGCTTCATCGATCGTCGTTGCGGGCTTGGTTGAGGGGAGGCAGCGCACACAAACCTCGCTGCAACCCCCTTATGATGTCGCCGCCGGGAAGCTCAAGGCTTCCCGCGGCGCCGCGGTGGAACGGCCCAAATCACCCTTTCTCATGATCCCGCCGCACCCGGTGTCCCGCTCCCTATTAACTGTCATTGCGAAGCTTGCCCGCCTTCGGAGGGAGCGAAGCGACGAAGCAATCCATCCAGCTGGATCGCCAAGCCCTCGTTCCCGCCACAGGCGTGGCAAGCCTCGGGCTCGCAATGACAAGGCCGCGCGGGATGAATGTGCGTTAAGGCCGCCGAAACCACTCAGCGACGGGGTCGCGAAACCCCGGCCCTACCTCTCGCCCATCGCACCGCTCCTCGATCGTCGGATCATTTCGACCCAGGCGGAGTCGCGAAGTCGATACCGCCTGGCGACCGAGGAAGCTGCGCCGCGCGGTGGCGCCCGACGTCCTCGTCGGGCTCGATCGCGTTTCGCTCGCAAACAACCCGACGAGGACGTCGGGTTCCACCTTCGACGGCCTGAATCCGCCTCACCGTTCCGCCAACAGGTCCGCGGCTGCCGCGTGGCTGGGATCGCGGCGCAGCACCTCGCGGAGGTCGCGTTGCGCCGCGGCGCGATGTCCGAGACCGAGTTCCGCCTGCGCACGCAGGAAAAGCGCGGTCGTCTGCCGGCGGGCCTGGAGATCGTCGTCGAAAAGAAGCATCGTCGGCAGCGAGGTCGCGAAATAGTCGATGCGCGCCGGCGTCCGCGCCAGCTCCGCCGCGTAGGCGCGAAGGTCGCGAAACAACGTGCGCGCCGCGGCGCCGCGGCCGAGGCGCTGGAGCGCGCGCCCCGCGTAGAACGTCAGCTCGGAAAACGGCTGCACGCTCATCTCCTGGAAATCCCCGCGGGTCGCGGCGGCGCGTTCCCACCACTGTCTCGCGACGTCGCGCGCACCGGCGGCGGCCTGCGCCTCGCCGAGCCAGAAATAAATGTCGCCCGGGTTGGCGAGCAGGTGCCGCGCCTCGCCGAGATTCGCCGGGGGTTGCAGCGCCGCGCCGAAAAGACGCACCGCCTCGTCCGCGTCGCCGCGGCGCAGCGCCGCCCGACCGAGCGCGAGGTGCGTGCGCACGTGCTGCCCGAGCGCCTGCCCCTCCCCGCCTTCCCAGGGCTGGAATTTCCGCTGGGCCAGGATCGCGCGCGCGTCCTCCACCCGGCCGGCCTGGTTCAACAACGCGCACAACTCCAGCGTCGCATCGTCGCGCTCCGCCACCTGGGCGCGCGCCGCCTCGAACGCCGCGAGCCGACGACGAATCGGACGCCCCAGCCGCTTCCACAACTGGTCGCGCTCGTAAACCAGCCGCGCGTCGGCCGGATTCGCCGCGATCGCCCGCGCATAGGCGCGCTCCGCCTTCGCCGGCGATCGCGCGACGTTGAAGTAGGCGATGCCGAGATTGCGCCAGACGACCGAAAACTTCGGGGCCCGCTTCGCACTCCGCTCCCAGCACGCGATCGCTTCCGCATAACGCCGCCGGTCGTAGAACAGGTTGCCCAGGTAATACGCCGCATGCGCGTCGGCCGGGTTCGCCTGCAGCGCGGCCTCGAGCACCGCGATCTCCTCGAGCCGCGCCGGGAAACAGTAGTCGGGCGACGCCTTCGCCGCCCGCCGCCACGCCGCGCGAGCCGCCCCGTGCGCGCCGCGCTGCGCGTGCAAAAACGCCCGGTGATACTCGAGCAGCGGCCCGGCGCCGGAAAACGGCTCCGGCGCCGCGCCTTCGAGCACCGCCAGCGCCTCGGCGTAAAGTCCCGCGCGCGCATGATCGAGCGCGAGGTCGATCCGCGTCTGCGACGCGCAGCGCAGCGGCTCGCCGCGCAGGTGCCGCGCCCAGTGATCGAGCGGATCGAGCGCGAGCGTCGCGGCGATCGCCGTATCCGCGTCTTCGTTACGCCCGAGCCGGCGCAGCACGATCGCGCGCAGGTCCCGCGCCCGCAGGTGGTCGGTGTTCGTCCGCAGCGCACGGTCCAGGTGATCGAGCGCCTGCGTCCAGTCGCCGCGCCGGCAGTCGATCTCGGCCAGCGCGTGATAACCGGCGGACTGCCAGGCGTGATTCCACGTCGCCTTGTAGAAAGCCGCATACGCCTCGTCGCCCCGGCCCTGATAACCCAGCGCCAGCCCGAGTTGGTAATACGCCTCGCCGTCGGCGGGATTCGGGTTGCGCAGCGTGAGCCGCGCGATCGCCGTGCGGAGAAATTTCTCCGCCACGTCGAACTCGCCCCGCCGCAGGTGCCAGACGCCGAGCGCCTGGTTGCACCGCGCGTCGCCCGGATCGCGCCGCAGCGCCTCCTCCCAGTAGGGCACCGGGCTCCGCGTCGCGTGCCGATACTGCGCGAGATGCTGTCCGGTGACAAAAAGCTCGTCGGCGCTTGCGATGTCGGCCGGCGACGGCGGTTCGGTGGCCGGCGCCGGCGGCTCGCCCGTGTGCGGCGGCTGGGGCGCGTAAGCGAGCAGTTCGCGGTTGTCTGCCGTCGCGACGCGCACCCGAAACTCGTGCGCTGAGGCGCGTCGCGGGAGCGGCACGGTCGCGACGAGCGGCCGGTCGGGCGCGAGGTCCTCGCGCCAGGCGCGCAGGCGTTTCGCGCCGTGCCACAGCTCGACCCGCGCGCCGGGCCGGTGTTGCGTCACCGCCACGCCGAGCGAGGCCGTGCGGGCGTCGACGTGGAACGCGATCGCCGCATCGACGTTCGCCGCCTGCGCCGCGCCGATCCGCTGCACCGGATACCAGAACACGCTCCAGGTCTTCGTCTCGCCCGGCAGCAAGTGGGAAAAGTCCGGCTGGTTGTCGGTATAGACGCCGAGCATCAGCTCGATGTAGGGGCCGTCGTCGTCGGTGAGATTGCGATCCCAGGCGTATCCGAATTCCTGATTCCCCCAGGTCCACTGCTTCTTGCCGGGCGCGATGTGGTGGTTCGCCACCTGGATGACCCCGGCCTGCCGGAGGTGGTCATAGCCGCCGGAGAAATCCTGCTCCGAGCCGAGACACATGTAGGACGTGGGCACGGGGATGTTCGCATACCACGACAGATCGTTCGGCGCGTAGGGCGGGATGGCCGGGTTGCCGCCGATGGGGTCGGAATGCGGCGGCACGAACTGCGCCGGCACTTCCGCGGCCGGGATGCCGTCGCGCGCGCGCGACGCGTAGTCGACGCCGTAATACCGGCCGTCGCACCGCGGGAAGCGGCTCATCGCGCGCTTCGCGTGATCCGCCACCGCCGTCACATCGGGCGGGAACACCGACTGGTAGCCCTCGTGCACGCGGGTCGCGACGTTGGCCCACCAAAGGAAGGTCTGCGCGTGCGGCGTGCGGTTGTAGGCGCGCATCTTCACCTCGATCACGGCCTTGTCGGGATGCAGGCAGACGCCGTGCATGCCCTTCATGCGCTGCAGCGGATCGTGGTCGCCGAGCCAGATCGTCTTGCTGCCGTCGGCATGCTCCTCGATTTCGACGTCGACCGGCAGGAAGGTCGCGGGCCGGTGATGCTGCGGCCAGTTGAACTCGACGCCGCCGGAGATCCACGGGCCGGCGAGGGCGACGAGGGCCGGCTTGATGACGTTCTGGCGGTAGAAGAAATTGTAGCCGTTGGTCTTGTCCTCGCCCGCGTGGATGCGTCCGCCGATTTCCGGCAGCACCATGACGCGGAGGAAGGCGTTCTCGATCCAGACGGCGTCCCACGTGCGGTCGCGCTTCGTTTCCGCGATGCGGTTGTAGCAGGGCAGCGGATACACGCGGCCGCTGCTGCCCTGATAGACGCGTTTCTCCAAAAACATCGGATTCCGATCCGGGGGCAGCGGCTCATAGGTGGGGAACACGACCGGCTCGCGCCGGACGACGACGGGGGATGGGGGCATGGCGTAAGGAGGTTCGATCGCGTCGAGTCGACCGCAGCCGCGGCGGCGGGACAATGCCCGACCGATTCCGACCGTCTGAGCGGGTGAGGCGGCGCGGCGAGGAATGTGTTGAGATCGGAAAGCCGCGCCGCACGCTGACGCTGTTCCAATTTCGGCATGCGGGCCTATAGCTCAACGGTCAGAGCAGAGGACTCATAATCCTTAGGCGAGCCAAACTTTTCTCCTCTGAAGCGACCCAACGCCGAATGGTGCTTGGACACTGCTTGGACACTTGTAGGACAGCCAAAGAGGGCTGGCATCTCAATTTTCCCTCGTTCAGGAGGAAAGTTACCTGCTTGCCGCCGATCACGCTCGCCGATGCACTTTCCTCGCGCCCCTGCCATGGAAGACTTTATGTCCGTTCGGGAACGGCTTCTTCAATATCGTGGCAAGCACCTCAGGCCTCCACGACCAGAGTCCCGCCTCGCACCTTGTGGTCGATAGCCGTCGAAGAATGGTCCGCTCTCGAAAACTTTTTGCGGCATCTCCGCGGGGATCACCGCCGAGCTATAACATCAGCGCAACTCCGCGTGGGTCTCCCGATGATCGGCAAAAACGCGGAGCGCGATGTCGATGTGAGCTCACCCCGAGTGCCATACTCCCAAGATAGCGCTAATTCGGGGCAAAATTGCTCGCAGGAGCCACCGCGGCTCGGCACGCGTGAACGAACTTGGTGCACCACGCCCAACATGGGATTCGCTGCTCCTTGGAGGGTCGAAAGACCATCGAGGATACGCCGCAACAGGAGGACCTGACTCACGCCAGCGGGAATGAGATTGGAACCCGATGGCCGGGTGCCCCACGGAAACGCGCTATGCCCTGATTTGCACAACGACGTTTTGTCGTTGCAGAGCTAGAATTCCTGATTGCTGATATGCCATCTCGGAGGTGTCCGGCCGACCGTCGGGCCAGTCGATCCTCATGTCGACTGCCCACGCTAGTTCTTCCGAATCCGGCGCTATCCACGCGCTGATAATTTCATGGTCAGAGGTCCCGAAACGTCCGGTAGCCAGATCCGTAAGGAATTCCCGGGAGCTAAGAGATGGTAGGTTTGCCTCCCGCAATACACGAGCTACTTCCTGGATGCTCTTTAGTCGATCGCACTTGAACCATTCAAACGGCAGGATGGGAGCGCCATTTAAATCGCTGCGGCGATACAATAGTAACGCCACGTAACTCAGCCTCCCCTCTAGGACTTTCTTTTGACTAGGGCTTAGCTGACCCAACAAACCCGTCAAATTCTGGGTTATCTTCGCCTGACAAAGCGCACCTTGTGGTGCCATCACTAACCCAGCCACGGGAGACGTCGTGTCAAAAAAACGTGGGCAAAGAAGCGCCATGCCAAGATCCCCGCCGGTCCTGCCCTCGAATGATCGTTGATGAAACGTGACCGTGCCAGCTAAACCGCGTGCCCACTTTCCAGCGTTAAGCTCCGCTACGGGATTCCCGCAGGATTCAAGATCTTGAGTCAACGCAACCTCGAAAACTCGCTGGAGATTTGCTGCTTCCACGCGTTGCTTAAGCTCAAGAAACAAGAAGCGGGTTACATCTTCTTCGCCGACGCGCGGGAGTCGCGTGCAATCATGCTCCCGGACGTGGCGTTCCGCTGCATCCCACACGTTACCCACTTCGGTCAATAGCCGGGGAAGCAGTATTTCAGAATTCCACACGGCTAGAGCTGGTGCCGCCACTTAGTTTTGTCGTCATGGGTCCTGGAGGGTAGCGACTCCCAAATTGTTCCGGCGCGCAAGCCCCCGATAGCACCCCAACGAGGACCACGAGCACCCCCAGCCTTCAGTCCGGCTACCGCATGCCCCCGTTGAAGTTTGCTTGCAACGCGCCCTCTAAGCGGCCCAATGTGACGCTGCCATGCCTAAACGCGCGCTAGCCATCGGATTAAGCATCCTGGTCTTGGTTTTGTTGGTTATATACTATGAGATTGGCCCCAAACCTAGACGGGAGCTGGTCCGAGTTGTTACTCCACCTTCAATTATCGCGTCGCTGCCGGTGTGGGTAGCCGATCGTGAACGCATGTTTGAAAATGCGAACCTTGATGTAGCATTTGTTGATGTAACAAACAGCCGAATGATGGTCGAGGCTATGCTCGCTGGCAACGCGGACGTGCTACCAGCAGTGTCCTTAGTGGACCTAACGGCAGTCGGAAGCCCTGGGAATCAAGCCTTGATGCATATGGTAATGTATTCGCATAGCCGCATGCGAAAGCAACCTGCCTTCGAATCTATATTGGTAGGGACTGGCTCAACTACGTCAACGCTCAAGGATATCGAAGGCAAAAAGGTCGCGGTGTATCCTGGCATTAGCTCGGAGCTGGCTGTTCGGCACTTCCTGAAAGTAAATGGTGTTGACTCTTCACGAGTCACCTTTGTGAAGCTTCCTCCCCAAGAGCACGAACCCGCTCTGCTAAAAGGCGATGTAAGCGCGATACACGTTTACGAGCCGTTTCGAAGCGCTAGTCTAGAGAACCGGAAAACGAGAGAATTGACTGGATCGATTTACGCCTCATTCACCGATCCTTCTGCCATTGGCACAAGTGCAATAGCACGCTCTTTTTTGCGGAACCGACCTGAGGTGGCGCAACGTTTTTTAGAAGTTTGGGATCGCGCTGTAGTTTTCATTCGAGAGAATCCCGGAGAAGCGCGCCGTATCTTGCAGGAAAAACTTGGGCTTTCAAACGCCGTCGCACAGTCGGCCACATGGGTGGATGCTACCACCACTAGGGAGACGGACTTTACTGTAATCAGTAACACCGTCCGGACCGCTCAGGAAGCCAGCATCATATCGGAGGCTTTTCAACTGGAGAAAGACATGGTTTACGTGCCATGATACGATTTCCTTCCAGCTCGCTATTTGATCCACACAACAACTTGTTGCTGACGCAGCTCGATCTGGACATTCAGGACCTCGAACGCGTCGCAATCGTTGGAAGAAATGGCTGCGGAAAGACCACTCTTCTTCGAAATATCGCAGGACTTGATAGCTCAGCAGCACCCAGCGTTCAGGTGCCGGCGGGGAGAAGGATATCATTTGTTCCGACGAGGCCCCTCGACCTGTTACTTCCGTGGAAGTCAGTCTCGAAGAACCTTGAGTTTTTCGAATCTCTTGCGGCTAACACTAAGGAGGTAGACTCAAACGCGAAGGCGCTAAATTTACTTAGCGCTACGGGCTTCCCAATAACATCTTCGATGGGGAAGCCGGTCTATACACTTTCCTCAGGGCAACAGGCGATTCTAGCGCTCCACTGTGGTTTACTACAACGCCCAGACGTCCTAGTAATTGATGAAATCATCTCAACGCTCGCCGCCTGCTTGCGGCTTAGCGTCGCTGATATTTTGCGTGGTCATTCTTGCACAATAGTTTGTGCCTCACACGATGCAGATTTCGTCGCTCGGTTGGGCGCACGTCTGTATAATCTAGAACCCTTTTGTCCAAACTGATGTTAACCGAGTATTTCGGCGAATTACTTAGTGCAGCCGCTTCAACCGTCGCGGGGTATCTACCTGCCTGGCTGGCCGGTTCATTTATCGGTGTTGGTCTCGCTGCGCTTTCGTGGCTCGCTAAACCGCAAATGTCCGCTGCGCTGTATTATGTGATTACCGCCATCGCTTTTGTTCCAGTGACAGTTTTGATTCCCGCTTCTCTGAGACTCTTCGGATTGAATTTTTTCGTCTATCCGTTGCTGGCGTTGCCCGTTGCGCTCGGAACCTTTGCCTCGTGCCATGAGGCGTTTGGTCAGTGCAACGTCCATCGATCCACGCTTCATATAAATTACGGTCTGCACAAATGGGGTTATTTTTTCAAGGTGATCCTGCCGGAGTCCATGCCTGCGCTGCTAACCGCTGCCCGCCAAACTATTGCCCTTGTATTTGCCATTTTTATAGCGCTGGACTATTTTATTGAATATTGGGGTGGGCTAGGTGCTTTATCGCAACACTACTACAGCCGCACATCCTTTGACCCAAACAATTGGCGCCTAATGTGGGGTGCTGTATTCAGCGCTGCACTGATGGGAGGAGCGCAAGTGTTGATACTGCACGTTGCGTTCAGGCCGTTTGTTCAATTTAGAAAACACTACTAAAGTGAAAGAGATCGAACGCTTCGCTCTCAAGGCGGCCGACTACAAGCGCGCGCTGGAAGAGTGCCCGTGCGCCAGGCTTCTTGAACTTTATCCGATACTGTGGCATCTCGACCATTACACCGAAGCGCGAGGGCGAGCCAGATCGCACTTGCGAATCGTAGACTTGATGTCCGGCTCCGGTTTTCTTGCCGACAAACTTGTGCGTATCGGCTATAGCAACGTCGACGCAATCGAGTTTTGCAAGGAGATGACTCAAGACTCTTCGGCTTTTGCGAAAGTCAGACTTCACCAGCTTTCTACGTTCGATCATCTCGAAGGCCTCCTTGAAGCTATCAAACCGGATATAATAATTTCGCTAGCATCCTTTCATCACCTTCTAGAATATAACACGCTTGGCGAGATCGATAAGACAAGGTCGGTCGGGCTCCAGAAGAAAGTTGTAGAAATATGCATGAGGAGCCTCAAGGACGATGGCATGCTGCTAGTTGAAGACCTGATAGAGGAAGATGTAGCCGAATCCACCATAGACCCCTTTAAGGGCGCGATGCGGCGCTGCGCCAGGCAACTGCATCAACTTGGCCTGGAGCCGCAATTTGTTGAAATTATCAGCGAACCTGGCTCGATAAGAGGCGTATCCAGCGGACTTCACAAACAGTGTGGCGGTTCATATAATGGCGCCCCGCTGAAATGGTTCAGGGATGTAGTCGATGCCCACACGCTCGCTGGTCATAAAGATATCGCCATTAGCAACCAGTTAATCACCGAACTCGCGGAGCATCGTCCATACGTTGTAAAATTTGGCTGCCCTTGGGTTTTTTCGGACCTTGAGACCCTCAAGCGGTTCCTGTTTCTTAAGTTTGGGTTTGCAGTATCTTCAACAAAAGCTGGCGCACTTGATCCCGACGCCGTGCTCAAGAAAGCACGAGATGTTCTCGGGGTCAGGTCGCTAAACAAGACCCAGGTTCTGGGTTGGAACCTGGGGATTGTGGTATTGTGGAAAGGCGATCCATTCGAGCCAAGCCGACGTCTCGTCAGGATGATCAGGTATTTATGCGCAATGGCAGTTACAATCTCGGGTGCAATTGCTCTCCGGTTAACGAAGGGCGACTATGTTGAGTTGTCGATTCAAGATACGTTTGTTTTTTTGCTAACATTGCCACTTGGGGCGATTATTGGAGAGCTATTTGGCGCCATGGACCGACGATAGTTGCTCTCCGACGAGCTGCAAAGTGAGGGTCGATGCTTGCTTGGTCACTACCAAGTTTTACGTAGGTAAAGTTCTGACATTGGCGGCGTTATTTTTGAAGATGCGGCTATGTGACAGCCGGTGATTACTGTCAGCCGGATTACGGTAGGTATGCTTGGCGGATCTTTATCCGCTTTCATCCGTGTTATCGGTGTTCATTCGATACAAGGCACGCTCATTACCGTCGCGACAAGAATACCAGCCTCCGGTGGCTGGCCGCCACGCACGGATTGATTGATAGTCGAGCCGTAGAATGGAGATTGTGGAAACATGCTAATCGGCCATCGATGCATATCTCGTAAATCAGCCCGCCTTCAGCGCGCCGAGCTATACCGGTCTTCCTCGTTGAGCGCTTGAATCCGGCGAAGCGCTAACGCGTGGGCGAGCGACGTGAAGGACTGAACTCCAAGACAGGCGTTCAGATGCTCCCGCTCCCGAGACACGTCCCCGTTCTTTCGAGCCATCTCGGCCAAAACCCAATACGCAAAGCTCCGATCTTCGTTTGCCTCGCGGCCCTTCTCGTCCAGCGCGGCGGCAAGCATCGCCGTATCCGGGAGTTCTCCCTTGAGGAAATAGAACAGTGCATTCGGCCACGTTTGCTTCCCTTGGTCGAATACCGGCTCCCATTGAACGATCGGCGAATCGGCTCCCCGACCGAGGTGAAGCAGACTCATGTGACGAAGCACCAAATTGTATTCGCCGCCGCCTAACACGTATGCCGCCGTGAATTCATCGGCCGCCTCTTGAAACCGATCCATCGCGTAATAAACGCAGCCTCGCAGCCGGAGAAACTTGTCGGCCGACTCACCTTCCGTGGATCTGAACGCTACGTCCATCCCCTCCCCGTATCGACCGACGCACAATGCAGCGAAGGCGTGTTCGTAAGGCGCTGCCCGGTAGCCCGAGCGAAGGTCGCGAACGGCAAGTTCGAAGTCGCCTAGCTTGAGATACTCGATGCCGCGCCGTTTCAGCAGCTCGGTTCTCTGGCGCTGAGGCGGTTTAGCCGTCAGGGCGATCGAACACGCCTCGACGGCGGCCTCCCCTGCCAGCTTCGGATCGATCACAGGGGCTTTAGCGTTTTCAGCGTTTTTGGACTCCAAGCGCTGAAGTCCAAGCGCAGAAAGCTTCGCCGTCGCCTGCTGCTTCACTTTGTAGCTGGGCGACCCAGCGGCAGCCGCGAGCAAGGAAATTTCGACCGAAGACGTTTCTTCCGGGCAGAGCATGCGCCATGCACGTTCAGCGACATGCCCGTGGTCCATTTGGGCCAGAAGATGCTCGCGGCGTATCACTGGATGAGACTCGTAGCAGGCGTTCGCGACTTCGAGTGTCCATCTGTCCTCTCCCTCCGGTGCAGCACGCAACTTGTCCTGGATGATCTCCCGAGCAGCGGCGTTACGGCGTTCTGCGAGCTTAAAGAGCGCGAGCACTTCCGGGGATTGTGGAAAGTAGGCGAAATCCTCCTCAGGAACCGGATCGGATTTCGGAGCGGCTCGGCGTCCTATTTCGATCAATACGTCGTCTGCTGTTGAAACGTCCATCTCGGAGAGCAGAGACACTAACCCATCAAGGTGTTCAGGCGGCCCGTGCTGGAGGTAGAATCTTGCCAGCGCGACCAACCGTTCACGGCCCCATCCTGGGATCTTTTCGTCACCGGACGAGAGCGAAGCGAAATGGCGTAACGAACCTAGCTGCACGTGGACGTCCTCCTTCGTTATATCGCGAAGTGCCTCGCGAATATCTTCCGCTCCTGCTGCTTTGAGAATCTTGAGGACGAACCCACCCGGCTCGCCATAGACACGGAGGGACCATTGGTTGCGCCATTCGGTCATGAGGCCGAGGGCTCGCCAACACGTTTGCAGCAACTCAACCTTATTGGCGTATAAGGCTGCGAGTTCGACGCTACGCCGCTCGTCTTCGCGGTCCCACGACCGGTTCGAGTCGATTTTCGGAACCCATGTTTGCGCCTGGCGCGGAAACAAAGTCGCGATTTGAGCCCGCTTCGCCTCGGTGTCTTTCGAATAGTCGTCCACTTGTGCCAGGCCCTGCTGAAATTCAGCGAATCCTCGGTCTGAAAACCACTGCATGAACCGTTCACGACCGAGATCGGTCATAACCGCATCGCCACCCCACGGGCCGCCAAAGTCACCACGCAGGCGATTCCAGTGGTGATAGCTTAAAACGAACTTGAAGTTGTCGCCGGAGAAAAATTGCAGGCGGTGAGTTCCGTCACACAGACACGGCATCTCAATTCCTTCAGGAGGCTGCTCGAATTCCATCAACTCCACCAGACTCTCGATTGCTGAGCGTGCTTTGACCTCGAACAAGGGTGTATCCGGTCCGGCGTCGCTGTCTGGATAGCCGGAGACAGGTGGTGTGACCACGACGCGGTCCACGCGGCGGGTTGCCTCTTTGAGGCGATCACCAAGGCCCTTCGAGGGTGGCGTCTCGATTTGCGCGATTGACCCGGCTGACGATACAGCAACGTCTGATCCGCGAGCCGCCATGTTGCCAAGGAGGCTGGCGAAGGCGATCGCGGCAGCAAGCAGCCGATATTGGGACACTCACGAGGGGGTTCATCGAAGGCTGACAGATACGCAAACCTAGGCGGATCTGCGAGTATTTCCGCGAGCTTACAAACATCGGACACACAGGATCCGGTTCCCCTCCCAGGAGGGGGAAGGGGGTGGGCAAAAATGTTCGGAAACCAAGCGCTCAGCAAAGGCATTCCAGAACGAAACAGACAAAAGCCGCAGCGCCGATGGACGGCGCTGCGGCGAAACGAACCTGTCAAACTCTACCGACACGCCGCGACACAACACTTGATCCACCAGATCTGCCACCAGGGCACTTGGAGGACGTCGTGCTTTTCAAGCCCGAGGCTGCGGGCAAAGGTCAGGATGACATACGCCGCTTTCGCCACGTCTTGCGTTGTATCGGAGATTCGGGCGCGGATGTCGCACAACATTGCTTCTGCGGTTTCCGAGGAGCCTGTCCACGGTGACGGAACGTCGACGAAGGACGGATGCTGGTCGTAAATTTGCTGGAACGCCTGGCGGGCATCGAAGCTCGGATTTCCCAAAGCAGCCATTGGATACAGATCCAAATAGAACAAGAACCGCCAGTGGACTGGCTCAAAGAGGTCGCTCGCTGACGAGAAATCCTCTTGGAATTCCGCCAAGAGCCTACGCACGGTGAGTTCAACCGGACGCCGCGCTTTGCGATTAACCACGATGTCGTAACTGTGTTCGCCGACAAGTTTTGCCCTTGGCCGGCTGGGTAAACGACTAACCAGATTCCACTCATTCAATGTGGTCGGGAAGTTCGAGAATTCGTCGAGTCGCCAATACGCGACTGGATCGAGTTCGCCGATCGGCTCTGGAATCTGAGATTCGAGAAAAGCATTCATTGATTGATTCCTCGTTTGCGGTCGCGTTGCGCCAAGGCATCCCGGACAAATTCTGAAAGATACTGCTGACCGAGCTGGTGGAACCCGGCGATCTGCGGTGGCACCGTGGGGATCTTCGCGATTACACTGCCAAGGAACGGTGCGTGATGCCGGCTCCAATCCACGGTGGTGTCCGTAACGA
The DNA here is from genome assembly GCA_023430825.1 of Verrucomicrobiota bacterium. Classification (GTDB taxonomy): domain Bacteria; phylum Verrucomicrobiota; class Verrucomicrobiia; order Opitutales; family Opitutaceae; genus Opitutus. The sequence continues at coordinate 15,646 of JAEYYL010000079.1, forward strand.
TGAGATCGATTCCGAGTGCCTTAATTCGCTCTCGATCGGATGCCAGATTGTCGTCTGTGGTATAGGCGACGACCAGTCCGTTTGGGAGAAGGAATTTCAGCGTGACGGACTCGATCGCTCCGGTTGCGTTCATGATCGTGGTCGCTTTGACGGTCGCATTGGCCGCGAGCACGGTTTCAATAGCGGCTGCGCCGACGTCGGTGATGATGACCGCCACGGTTTTCTCCGACGCGGCTAAGAGATCCGGGACATGTGTCCGCGGAATGAAAAGGACGGGGATGCCCGATCCTTGAATGAGGACGTCACCGTCGTTGGTGACGGCGACGCGAGGTTTGTAATTGTCTATAGACATAGGTTTGAATGCAGCTACGTGCTGCAAGCACCCCCCATTAAAAAGGAGCGAGATGGCACGAAGTGCCGGCGCGGTCCTGTTTCTCAGCGGAACCGGCCAACCAAGCCTAACAACAACTGCCCGTTTCTAGAGCGCGCCGTGTTCTCCGAACCGCTGGACATGCTGGACGACCAATGGGACGCCGCGTGAACCGCATCGACGCAACAGGCTCAGCGGTGAGTCATTCTCTCGCACGTCGAGATCTTGATCGTTCGAGAAGTATAGCGCGTATGTCGGACAGAGGAAAAACGAGGCGACCGAAAAGTCGTCGGCCTGTTTTTCTGCCAACAAAATCAGCGTGTCTCGCAACCCAGGAAGCGGTTTGCCCGCGTGGAACTGCCAGCGTGGCCAATGACGGCGATTGCCGTGCCAAATACTGAAAACCTCGTGTGTCTCCGCACGCGAAAGCAGTTCTGCGACCGAGCAGCCCAGCGTGTTGGCAAACTCCGCGTCATCCGCGGCGCCGCCTTCTTCGGCGAGTGTTTCATCTTCGATGCCCCGGCTTCGCGCGACCACTTGGGCAAAACAAGCATCGGGATCTTCGTCACACCATCGCACCTTCTCACCGCCGCTGTGTATCGCGACTTTGCTGTCGGTATCGATCATCCAATGCGCCGGAACATCAGCGTTCTCGTCGCAACCAGGCACAAGGATCAGGGACGTCGGATCGATGGGCGGCCAACTGCATGCGTATTTGGCTGGAGCGTGGACATGACCGCAGAGGAGAAGACGGGGTGGGGAATCCTGTAGCGCCGGCCATAGCTCAGAATCTCCGACATCTCGTCCCTCCTCTCCGCCCGCACAGGCACAGCCAGAAGGGGGAGCATGGGTCACTACAATGTCGGCACATTTATTCAAGTTTGGGACTTTTAGCCAGCCGTTTACCGCAATGGAGAGCCCTTTGTATTGAATGGTGTCGCCGTCGATCGCGAGGATACGCCGACGCCCATGAGACACGCGCCCCCGGAGAGTGTGCAGCCATCCTGCTTCTGCGTAGACGTCCTTGGTGGCTCGTTGATCGCCGACCCAAAAATCGTGATTTCCTGAGCAAACCACAATGCCGCGCACATAGAGAGATAGTAGCCATGCTCGTATTGCTTTAGCCTGCTCATGCATCGATATATTCGAAAATGCGTTTTGCAGGTCTCCCGCGATGACCAAGAGATCGTATTCGTCACAGTGCGACTCCACCCAATCGAACCATCCGCGCTGGAGGTGGAGATCTGCGACGTGGAGAATTTTCATTCTTCCCCTCTCCGCCCGTGGTGATCGACCGATTTCCACACTTTGCCAGACATCACTGGCGCGATGGACTGCGGTTTGATGTTTCCCGAATTGTAGGACACAGTGGGGTTAGTTGCAGCCCATCGATTCCGCCGAATCCATCAGCGTCCCGATCGCATCAGAGAAAATGAAGTAGCGTGCCTGGCCGTCGACCATGTTCAGGTAAATGAGCGCAGACCACGACGGCGAACGGCCTTTCGCCATTGAGAGGTAGAGCGACATTTGGCGCAGATCACGCTGGCGTGGAGCGCCAGGCAGACTGCCGACAACTTTGACTTCGACGTGCCCGATACCCTGCGGGCCATCGGCGCGAAGGTCTACGCGTCCCGAAAGACCACTGCGGGTGACGAGGACTTCAGGAACGATCCGTTCGCCACCGAACGATGTAACGGCGGCTCGAATCGCGGTGAGCGCAGGCCAAAGGCGCTCGTAGCGTGGAGAAAGCTTCGGACGATTGAAACGCAGCAGGCGGAGTCCGGCATGCAGGTGAACGCCGTCCAGGAATGGGTCGCCGGTCCCAATTCCCGACGGAAAGTTGAATGAACCGTCTCGATCGGGAACGGTCGAGATAGTGTTAAGGTTATTTCGAGTGAGAAGCTCGGTGACGGTCATAGTATTGAGTAGGTTTCGCGTGATAGGAATCACGAGCTGAGCGAGTAAAAAGCATAAACTTGCCAACATGTCAATTGACAACATGGCAACTCGTGGTTGGGTCGTCTCATGACAACCGCGCCGAATCGGGTTCAAAAAAGGACGGCGGACACGCCCGAAACGCGTCAGATCATCAACCAGATTATTACCGAGTGCTTCGACGACTCGCAGATCGATCTCTCGGAGAAATCGGGGCTCGACGTATCCGCCATATCGCGGCTCGCCAAAGGCAGACGGCCTGCGACCCCGGAGCAGATCGGGCTCATCGTGGCGGCCCTCCCAAAATCTTGGGCTCTCAAACTGATGGAAGCGTTCCTGTCGGACGTGGCTTCTGCGACGAAAGCCCGCGGGTTTTCTGTGCGGGTTTCAAAATCATGAGCGACGACGGAGCCGATCAGTATCTCGCCGATCTTGAACAAGCGTTCTCGATCGCGAAACAGCATGCGATCGAGGAGGCAGAGAGGCGCAATTCGCGTCTGAGCCTGAAGTGCCGCTGCGGAGAAGAGACTTACATCCCGGGTTTAGTTTGTTTTGCCTGCGGGTGGTGCGCCGAACCTGATGACGCCTGGCTTGTCGTGAGAGATGGAGAGTGGGGCTATGAACTCGTTCCGATCTCGAAACGCGTCCCTATCGCCTCCTTCTCCGTAGAAATGTGAGGAGCACACCTCCTCCTCCCGCAGGAGATAAAGGAGCATCCACCCCGGTGGCTTCATCATCAATCTGGAGCCCGCGCTCATAATCACCGGCGAGTTGCAAAATACGTCCGGTGTGATCCACGCCGTTGCGGAAACGATCGAACCGCTTCCGGTGCTCGGCATGCCGGTGCAATCGTCGCACGACTATCATTGATCGATATCGGAGGGCGAAAGGACTCATCGCGCACGCACGATCACTCCGGCGCTGGCGCGTCGAAAGGCAGACTAAAGTAATGGAAAATCACCTTGGTGCGCTCGTGGATCAACTGCTCGAACATGCCGCCGCGTTTACACATGGCGTTCATGGGGCCGAAGCCCTGCTGAAGAAATTGGAGCAGTTCGCCTCGCTCGTATTCCACTGCCACGTTTGCCCGCTGATCAACCTTTAGAGCTGCAATCGATGGTAGGCAGCAAAGCACCATCATGTGGAACACCTCGGAATCCAGATTGCAGAAATAGAGCCAGTAAGGCCACGCAGCACGAAACGCGGCGTAAAATGCACGGACCTCAGGAATCGAATGAATCTCCCGCGGATCAGCATCAAAGCCCTCAACGATGAAGGTCATGCTGTTCATCATTTCCCTCAACGGCCGACCGCGCGGCAGCTTCTCCGATGCGTAGAGATCAAGGAAGTGGCTGAAGTCGCCGCGCTCCACTTTCGAACGGCTGAACTGATATACCACGAGATTCATCCTGCTGCCCGCCACTCACTGACGATCGCGCTTCCTCGCTTCATGCAGCGCGAGCGCCTTTTGATAGGCATCGTGAAGGTCGATCGCGAGGTCATGTTCCGGCGCGACCCGCTTAAACGCCGCAAACATAACACACATGACCTCCAGACCAGACAGCATCTCGTCACCGTAGGCTGGGACGCGATAGCTCTTGTCCGGGCTGCCGTAATCGAGTCCATCGCGTCCGGCGAGCGCGGCTTCGGCCCCTGCGCGCTGAATGGTTTCAGTGTCCATGCCGTCGAGTCGCTTTAGGATTTCGAGAAAGTAGAAAACTGCGGCGGGAGCCTTACGGGCGAGGAGTTCGGGATTGGAACTCCCTTCTGCCGATGGATCGGGCGCGGCCTTCCCAGGATCATCCTGCCACCGGAACCAACCGCTGAGGCGTAAGTCCGCCGCCAGTTTGTCCACGACATCATATTCGGAGCCGGGAGTGAGATGCGCCGTTTCCCTATCCCAGAGCTGATACAGGCTCATGCCTCTTTCCATGGCGCCCATTTGGATGAAGGGAAGACTCGCCGCCATTGCTCCCGCGAACTGGTGATCGACAAACGCGGCATAGCACGCGTTGAGAAACCGCGACGCGTGAAGGATGCGACGCGGGACCATGCGCACGATGTCGGGGGCGGAGCAGCCTTTCACCGCTTCTTCCAGCATCACGCCGAGCGACTGCACCTGGGCATAGCGCAGACCGGGATGACGGGTCGCAATGCGGCGCTCAATGATCATGTCGATCGGAAGATTGTAGAGTTGCGACATGAGGCCGCGAAACAGTTGGTCGATCAAACCGTCGACGGCATTCGCGGGAACCGCGCGCCGGACTCCGCTGAGTTCGTTGTCGATTTCGCGTAACGCCAAGGCGCGATTCGATTCGTTGGTGGTGAAGCGACGGTTCGTGCCAGCGTTCCGCGCTTCCGCCTGCAAGATAAGGCGGCACAACTCGTGTGCCCGCAGGTGAAGTTTCACCGCCGGCGTGAGGGATTGGCGGACGCGAATGACATGGTGATCTCGACCGTGTTGCCATGCCGTTTCAGTGACCGCGGTCATCCTCGCTCCAAAATCTGCCTCTTCGAATTCCACGGGATAGCGCGAAATGCGTTCGGCCTCTGCTTTGAGGGATTCGATTTCCGCTTCACCACTCGGGAGCGTGTCCTCCGCGATGCGTTGCGCGAGTGAGCGGTAAGTGCGCGAGGCATACTCGAAGGTGGGAATCGCACGTGAGTCCTGAACCGGACTTGTCGCGAACATCTGCTCCAGGACATGGAACGCTCCGCGCAGATCGCCGGAGTCCGCCAACGCCGAGGCAAGTCCAAGGTGCGCGTTGGCGAAGCGCGGGTTCGCTTTCAACGCGTGCTGAAACGCGGTGATGGCCTGCGGGAAGTCGCGCTTCTCCGCATACATCACGCCCATCCCGTTCCAAGCGTAGGGATCATCTGGGGCGAGTTCGACGGCGCGGCGAAAATAGCGCTCGGCCAGGGAAAAATTCTGGCGGAAATTGAGATTCCCAAGGATGACCCACGCCCAAGCGTCGGCCGGCGCCAACAGCAAGAGGCGGCGCAACTCGGCATCTGCACCTGCATTGTCGCCCTTCGCCATTCTCGACATCGCGAGGTCGCGGCGGCCGGTCACCTGAAGAGGTGCGATCGCGAGCGCGCGTTCGTATTGCTCGATCGCTTTGTCGTGGTCTCCGTCGCGCGCCCGCTTTGCCGCGCGTCCCACGAGGTCGGTCACCTCTTCTTCCCGCTTTTTGGGAAGTTCCGGGCGGCTGACAATGAGGCTTTCTGATTCGAGGTTGAATGTGGTGTCCGCCGGCAAAAACGAGTAGAGCTGCGCAATCCGCGCTGGGTCCGCTGCGGACGCACTCTCACCGGTCACGTCGAAAAAGCCCGGGGCTGCGTAGAGGTCGGTGAGTTGGATGCGAAGCTGCATGAACGGCTCATGAATTCACTTTTCCGGCGATCCGTCCAGCAGGCTTGAAGTCCTCACCAACCCCGATGCGGCCACGGATCTTCGCTGAGCCGATCTCAGGCGCTTCGATGGTGACACATCGCACGGCGTGAATCAGACTATGACTGCAATCCATGGATTGGTTTGATGTCACGTTCACGAGAGAACTTGCGATACCCTTCGCTTGGAGCGGCGACGGCCGGTGGTGCGATGTTAGTGACGTTGAGCGAGGGCTTAAATGCGGCTGTGTCTGTCCTGCTTGCCGAGGACCGCTTGTTGCACGAAAAGGGGACGAGCGGACCCACCACTTTGCTCACCACGATCGGCGCGAATGTAGGCATGCCCTTGAGTCGTCGCTGTTCGGCATGGCAGTCGAACTCCTGGAGCATCCCGGGGCTGTTTTGGCGTTTCCAGGCTACTATCTCAGAGCGGATCTCGCCCGCGAAATGGGAGCCCGATTCTCCGAGTCGCAAAGACAGAAATTCTATCGCAGTCCTTGGGTCGTCGATCCTGGCAGAATCGTCGCACCGAACGGATTTGCTGTGAAGGCCCGAACACTCGACGACTCGACGCTGGAAACGGCTGATCTCGTCTTGCCCGAGGAGCGGATAAGAATTCACTTTCTTACCTATCGGAAGCCGCTCGAAAAGGTGAGGGCCGTGTCGCAAGAACCCGGCTGGAGGGTTTTGGCGATCAATCTCCGCTACTACGCCAATCTGTGGTGGCAGACCTGTGACGAGGACAAAGAGCACCGGATTGCCGAAGCAAGAGCCGCAAAAAACCTCATGGCGGCATGGCTTCGTGAACAAGACACGGGGCGAGGTTTTCTATACCATGTCGAATTCGAACGTCGAAAGGAGCTGCTGGCGGACTTGATTCGACGTCAGAAGGAAAAGGAGGCGGAGCAGTTGGCTCAGGAAGCAAAGGAGAGAAATGAGCGTGTTGCCGCGAGCAAAGCTGCCGACGCTTATTGGACCATTCCGAAAAACGATGGAGCCGAATTAGGGACGATACTCTTTTTCAAACCGGCGAAACCTGCCGAGGTGGCAAATCTGACTCGTTGGCTCGCAACGAACCTCGGGCTCGTTCGCGCTACGAATCTTTCTCAGTGGGGATTCGCGGGCGCCGCGGGAACGATGGTGCCGGAATCCGTCCGGCGCTACTTGGACTCCGACGCGGCTTGGACACAAATCAGCGCAGAGTTCATCGAAGAGCCGAACCCAAGTGGAAAGGGCGTTCAGGTTCAGGCGGCTCACGCAAAGCCGACCCCGCGGCTGGTTGATCAGCTCCCCGAGCCTGACACCGTATTGATCCCGAATATTGCGCGCTGCGTAAGGTGTCAGTCCGCCGTCGATGAAGTTATCTTCGGATCGGGACTTTTTCGCGGCCGCCGCGGACGTCGCTGCTCGGTAAATAGCGCGCATCCCACAACGATCCTTTAGCGATAATCGGCGTTGCGGGCGCCGGGACCCCACTTCGCTACTGATGCGAGAAGCAAAGAGCCTCCGAGAGATGAATAACTAACAATTTAACTTGACCGGGTTATTATTAACCGAGTAACCGTTATCAATGACCCTCGAAATCCTGCCCCTTCAAGAATCCATTCTGAAACGTCTATCAATTGCCGCGACCGAAGGTAAGATCGACGAAGTCACACGCTTGTCCGCCTTGGCGGCGAAAACGAAAGAGCTGCACACCGCCGCTGAACGGATACAGTCCGATCTGGCCGGAATCCTTCGAGATCTCGCTGATGGGCCGCGAGCAGCATTGAACGCGATCGGAGCTGGATTAGACGACACCTTGGGCACCCTCCGAGCTGGTCGCGGCGCTAACTCGACCATCGAAGTGACTATTGACTGGAGCAAGAACGGACAGCCTTTCGGAGTGGAAACAATTTGCGATAAACTTGGGTCTGTTACCATGGCGATGGTGATGGAAAGGCTAACGAATATTTTGGGACATCGGGTGCTCGAGATGGCGTCCAGCCTGCGTGTGAAACGGGGACCCATGATTTCGAAAAATCCACAGCGGGATTATTGGAATGCCTCCGGCGGGAAGCCATACGGCTATCGTCAAATTGCCGGGACGGGATTCGCGGTGTTAACTGGCACGGAGTCAGATCAGAAGGTCGCTGACGTGACCACCCTTTTGCGAACGCTTGGCCTAGCGCCCGGCAGCTTTTCAGTGAAAAAAGTAGCTCGCTGAACTGAGCTGGTTTATCCTAACTGACCCGCAAATTGGAGCTGGGTGGTCACGTAGGCTTTATCTATTTGCTGACGCTGGCAGCAAGACCCGTGCAACTTCCGCTCTTCTGGCGGCGCACCTCAGACCGCCCCGAATCATTGAATCGATCCCGACTACGCCGTGCTGGGCGTCGCAGCTGTGGCCAACATATCGGTTAGCAGGTCGGTAACGTAGGACGCCGAATCCATGAAATACAGGCTTCGATTGCGGCAATCAGGCACGGTCCAACCTGCGGTTGCGACTCGTGTTTGCAGGTAGGGCGTTTCGGTTAGAATCGCAGCCCCCAGATGGATGTTCGCGTCCGCCAACCGAGCCTCGTGTTTCTGCCTGATTTCTTGGCTAAGGCGGAGTTTCAGCGAGGTCTCAGGCTCGTTTCGCATCCCATGCGGATCGACGAACCAAACGGTTTGTTGGCCGTCATCCACGAGCCAGACGAGAAAATCAGGAAAGAATCCTGCATCCTCGAAAAATCCGAAGCCACGAGAACGAGATTCGTTGCGCAAGAGGTAAAGCTCTTTGCCCGCCAAAAACGCGGGCTTCTGCTTGAGCAAGGCAATCAGGTCGTTGACGAACCGTTTCTCACTCTCCTGAAGCGCCAGCGCGCTATATTTCAGATAGGTCCCCTTCTTGAGATGCACAAGCGGCTGGTAGAGGTGCCCGCCCCACATGATCGGCTCAGACCGATTGAAACGATGCGGCGTTGTGATGAGCGCCTCCAGCGAAGCGAGTTTTCCAGTTTCGATGGCTATCTTGAGTTCTGCCAATTCCTCCAGCAACACGTCCTCGACAGGGTCGATCTCGAACGTATAGCTCCGATCTTTTACGTCATCGAGGTCGATGTCGCGGTAGATGAGACGGCTGTGTTCCCACGCGGCCTTCTCGGCCGTGTAAAAGCGATCAAGATAGCGCTTCAGTAGCACAGTCGCGATTTCCTGCCAGCGGTAGACGACTGCGAACCGGTCGAATGCGAGATCGGCCGTCGGAATGTAGAGCACATACCAAGTGGCGTCCTGCAAAAGCGACTCCAGTGCCGATTGCTGGATGTTTAAATTGCTCCAGTTGTGGAGTTGCTTGTAGGCGAGTAGCTCTCGGTAAATCGCGTCCCAGTCCAGAAACGCCAGATGGGGAACGGCACCAAGTTTGCCAGTGTTGCGGTGTTCCGGCGCGGCATTGAATGCCGCTCCGGCTGCGGCCATCGACTGGGCTTTGGGATACCAATCCACCTCAACCTGACGATTTTTGAAGGTCGAGTGTGGTGTGGTGGAGAGCGTCGGGATGGGGCCTTGGCGCTTAAAATTGATGCCGGGCGGAAGGTCCAGGGTCTTGAGTTTTCGAGCGGTCGGTAGGCTTGCCAGCACCGGCAAGGTGACGCGGGTGGCATCTGGATCGGCTGATGCTCCTTCGTCTTCCAAGAATTTTTTAAACTCCGCCATGAACCCGGCTCGGAGGCCGAAGATGTTCAGTCTTTCCAGGTAGCGGATATGTTTCGGCCGCTGATTGGCTGGCACTTCGGTGTGCGGGCTGCGTTTCAGTTTGCCAGCGAAACCTTTGAGGCGGACACCACGACCGAAAAGCTGGATGGCTTGGGAGCCCTCCGATTTGGCGATGTTGAGGAATCCCATCGTGCTGACCCGGTAGCAGGACCAGCCCTCCGTGAACATTTTCGAGCCGAGGAGCACGCGCAGCGGGTTTGACGTATCGAACTCGCGCTCGGTAAGCGTGGGAAACAGGGGGTGTGCGAGTTCCTGCTCGATCACCGCCGGGACGATAGCCGCGGGGTTTGCGTTCAGCTCCTCTTGGTTCTTTTCTTCAAATTGTTTCTTTAACTTGGGCGTGTCGCCCACTCGCACCACGCCGAAAGGTTTGCTATCGCCGAGTTGAAGGCCGATTTCGCCGATGCCTTTGTATAGCGCAACGTGAAGGATGGCCGGTCCTTTGCTGTGAAAGACCAACTCCAAACAATCCCGGTGAAGCGCCGCCGCGTCCTTACCGAGGGTTCGTAGATAATCGAACGAGTCTTGAAACAGGCTACGCCCCTTCTCGTCATGGAGCGTCATTGATCCATCGAGGATGCCATTGATGCGGGCTACGGCGCCGCCATCGCGATGAGTAAAACGCGTAAGGAAACGAATCGCCTCTACGATGTCGGAAGCTTCTTGAGCATTGAAATCTTTGGTGACTTTTGAGCCGACGAAAACGAGGAGCGGTTGCGCGACGTAGTAGGGTTTGAGTTCGGTGGTCTTGTCGTGAAACAGACGGAGTTGCTGATAATAGCTCAGCACGCAGCCAGTGAGGTAGCGCTCGCGTTGCTCCTGTTCGCTCAAGGTGGCGTTGAGGCCGAGGTCGAGATTGAGGATGCGGTAATCCTTGCCGAAGCCGTCGCCGTAAAACCAGCGGTAGCCGTAATCGAACAGGATACAGCGGCCGTAGAGCGCCTCCAGGTCCTTGCGCTTGGCTCCGGTGGCCGCGTTGACCGCCTGCACGAAGGTCGCGGAATACTCGAAAGAAAATCCGTTTTTGCAGAGTGCGGCGCGGCGCTCCATCCAGTCCACGCCGGAAGCTCCACGGTGACCTTCGTCCACCAAGACGAGGTTGCTGCCCTCGAACGAACTCACCGCGACGGTCTTCTCTTTGGATGTTTCGCCGAGTTTGTGGATGTCGATGATGTCCACCGCCACGCCTGAACGGCGTTGGGTGGGCGTGTCCTTGTTGAAAAGCTCGGCGTTGAATAGGCCGCCGCAGGCCTCGAAATCCTTGAGGTGCTGGTTGCTCAGGCCCTCGTTGGGGGTGAGCAGAAGGATGCGATCCAGTGGCTGGTTGGGCGCGTGTTTCTCCCGCCAGAAAAGCCATTGGAGCAAGTTGGCGTGCATCTGGAGCGTCTTGCCACTGCCGGTGGCTTGGAGGAAAGCGAGTTTTGTGAGGTCGTCGGCGGCGAACGCCGGGAGCTTTTCTTTCGGCGCACCGAGCTGATCGAGCTGCTGGTTAAGCTTCGCCAGCTCACCGTTAAGTTCACCGAGCAGGGCTTCGCGGTCCCGGAAAAAGCGATCCAAATAGAACTCGGTGAAGAGCAAGGCGAGCCACTGATAATACCTTCGCCGGGTTTGATTGGGCTAACTGGAGGGTTTTCGTGAGTGTATTCATTGAGACGTGGATTTCCGTCTCTATGCAGCGGTGTCCATTTTTGCCAAACAGTCGGGCTCTCCTCCGTTTCACGTGAAACCGATGTCCGGAAAAGATCTGTTTCAGCTGAATCGGAGTTCAGCGGCATTAGGGGCTCAACTAGGCCGTTGCTGCTCCGATTGATTGTTCGGAAACCAGGCAACCGGCTTTGACGTTCCCCCGTCTGCGCGATTCGGTCGCATTCCCCTAAACATACTTGAGCGCGACCACCCGAAAATGCGGCTTCTGGCAACACCCCGCCGAAATCACGAAAAACAATTTCAAGGGGAAAAGCCTGTCGAACTGGGCCCTCAATTTTTCCGTGGGGTGCACTCACGCTTGCCGTTTCTGCTATGTCCCGTCCACCTCCGCGAATAAACTCGTGCACCAGCTGGCGAAGCTCGGCGTTGAGAATCCTGATGAGGAGTGGGGCCGATACGCGTTCCTGCGGCCATGGGACGAAAGGAAGTTTCTCTCCTCACTGGCCAAAGCCCAGGCAGCGCCAAAAAACCAGCTGAAAGCCGACGGCAATCGTGCGATCATGCTGTGTTCCACCACGGACGCGTATCAACTCTTCCGTGATCCGGATCCGAAAATTCAGAAGCACTTGAATGACACTGCCCGGTGGACAGTTCGGCGGTCTCTCGAATTGATCCGCGACCAGTCCGATCTACGGGTTCGAATTCTGACCCGCAGTCCACTTGCCCGCCAAGATTTCGACATCTACCGCTCATTCGGGGACCGATTGCTCTTTGGGGTGTCGTTGCCGACACTTAATGACGCATTGTTGAGGATCTATGAGCCTGGCGCACCCGGCGCCGCCGTCAGGTTGGACACGCTTCAGCGTGCCGCGAAAGCCGGACTCAACGTCTTTGTTGCGATGGCGCCAACTCCGCCTGAATGCGATCGGGCGGACTATCGGCGAACGCTGATCGAATTCTCAAAGCTCAATGCGTTGAGCATCTTCCACGAGCCGATTAACATTCGAGCGGAAAACGTTGCTCGTATCGAACGTCATGCGGAGAGCTTGGGAGTAACAATACGCTCAGAGGTATTGAGGGATCGCGTTAACTGGACGAGTTACGCCATATGCGCTTTGTGGGATGTCGCCGAAGAGGCGACGAAATTGGGACTGGGAGAAGTGATTCATCCGTGGCCGGACAAAGTTTTGCAGTCGAAAGCCGCCCTCAAGATGCTCGAACCTGATGAGCAGGTTCGTTGGAATCGGTTTTTTCACGACGCATGGGCTCGCGTGAGTGTGTGGCCGGGCCAGCCGAGCCACCGGATTAACTCTATTAGCGTCCCTCCATCTTCAAACATGAGTAATTCCAAAAAACCTGCCACGTCCGCTCCCGCGACAAAGGAACTGCTCAAGCTCCAGAGCGTCTTGAGGCTCCTTCGACCGATCAAGGATATTGCTCAATATATCAATGTGCCGGTGGAGTCCGTTTTGGCGTTGGTTCAGGCCCAAGACCCAAACGCGATTATCGGATCAGAGGTTGATGCTCCGCTCTGGATCGCTCGTGCCGTCCGTGCAAATCTCGTGCCCGTCGTCGAGGCGGCAATCGACGGAGTGAGTATGCTGACGCGGTTTCAATACCGAGAGGAGATCACGCCACGAATCGTCGATGAATACGCCGAGCTATACAAGCACGGCGCCGAACCAGTTCCGCCGATCATGCTTTGGACCGACCCAACAGCTCAAAAGGTCCTGCTGATCATAGATGGTTTTCACAGACTGCACGCATGTGCAAAAATCGGCCGTCAAAATGTCACGGCCGTCGTGATCAATTGCCCTGCGGAAATTGCGTCGATGTTACCGGTGCGGCAAAACGAAACGCACGGGATGCGGTATGGCGTGTCGGAGAAAAGGAGAGCGCTCAAAGCGCTATTCTTATCTGAACCGAAGCTTGCGAAGGAATTGCGGGAAAATCGGAAAGGTAAATCGATCACCCAAGATGCGATTGGCGCCCTCTACGGTGTTAAAAAGGCGACCGTGAATCGTGCCTTGGACGACGCACAAGTGCAGGCAGAGCTGGAGTTCGAGAGAGAATCACCGATGGAGTATCTCGAATACGATCTCGGCCTATCGCTGTTACAGGCCCGGATGGAATATTTGTTCAAAGAAAAGACCCTGCCTGTGTCTCTGGGACACCTAGACGATCTGGCAGCAATTCACGTTCGGTTGGAGAACCTTCTCTGCCGACTACTTGACGTTAAGGTGCGATCGCTGCGAAAGGAATTGGAGCAGATCAGCAAGCGGAGGTCCGAACAGGCGACAGGTATTGAAGTAAGCGCATCGTATCCTTAGATACGCCTGGCACCTTCGCATGTAGAAGGGTGGTCACTCAGCTTGAGACGCTGCGCCTGTCACGGCGGGCAAAAGACACGTGAACCGTCAAACTAATGAACTCTTTTCGTGCAAAAGCTGCTGGAACCGTAGAACGTCGTTCTCCACCGACGAATCGACGCGGACGTCCGACTCCCTGCTGACTTGTTCAATGTAATAGGCTAATTCGGTATCGATGTCGGTAGGCCGATTAAACACGAAAGCAGTGCGAACTATCTTCTTCTGTTCGATGTTCTCGATCTCTCGTTTCGCATCACCAAACGAGTAGAACCCGATACCAATCTCCGAAGCCCGCTGCCGCAATTGTGAACGACTTGTGACGGCTAGGTTCAGGCCATCCATTATTACCAACGAGCGCGGAGAATCGATGACCCGTGCGAACCTGATACTAGGTGTGGTCAGGAGCTTGAGACTTTCAGATCGCAGGAAATTCTCTGGTTTCGCTCTCTTCAAGACTCGACCGCTTTGTATATTTGCGGGCTCGATCATCGCCTGAATTAGCGTCTCGACGTAGTGGATGTGCGGCTCGCTTTGTTTCGTCAGTCTCCGCTGTTTTTTCAGAAAGACATCGATCAGATTTTCTTCAAGGTCCCTTGGAACATCTCGCCCGATAAAGTGTTGGCGGCTTAGCTCGATTTGCGCCGTCCGGGCTGTAAGGCGCTGTGTAATGTCGTCGATAGACCCGGCTTTGATTTCTTCTGCTGCCGATTCCAGCCAGACTCGAAGCGCCTCCGGATTGAAGGACGGCGCAACGCAAGCCAGTTTTTCGAACTGGAAGTCGCTTACAAGCCGCGGGTGTGAATCGAGTATGAGCACCGCTACGTTGACGGCCTCAACGCACTCAGGCACCGGCGAGAATCGCACCACTCTGAAATGCGGAATTAGTTCCATTCGTCCTTTGCAAGACTCTCAATGGTCGACTGTCGTTTTACAAGCGCGTCGATGACCGTTTCGCAACGTTCAGCGTCATCGACCCGCGTAGCAGCAAATGTTTTGACCACTGCGCGCTCGATTTGGTGCCGTCCGATCGCACGAAATAATGCAACTGCTTCCTGAGTTAGGGGGAAGCGCCCCTTGCAGCAGGCTCCTAAGACCCCCGTCGGCCAGAGGGTTCCCCGCTTCCGCATTGGAAGCTCGATAAGCGGTGCATCGCTCCGGACTACAACTGCCTTCTCGAAATCGATAGCTACGATCTCAACGGAGCCGGCGGTGGCATCGCTCTTCGATCGGCCGAGCAGATTACCCATGTTCCGATCGTAATTGCCGAGCCAGACATCGAGTAGGACAATTCGGGGTAACACGCTCGCATCAATGAGCCTGTTTGTTCGCAGGTGAGTTTCCACGTCGCGAAGCGCATCGTCGACGATGCAAGAACAGAAATGGCACCTGGTTTCTCCTGCTAAACGTCCGACGGCGTAATGGGGGACCGGAATTTTCACTAAACCGGCGAGGATATGGCCAATCAACTCCGCTTGAACAATACGCACATCATCGGAGCCCTTAATGTAATACTTCCGGCCAGCTGTATCTACGGAGAATCGAGGATTCGTGCTATAGACGACATTCGCTGGTGCCTTCATCGGTTGCTCAAACTGCAATGTAATTTCGTCGACAATCAACTCGCCGTCGCCGAAAGTAGGTTGCTGGAGCGGTAACATCAGGATCGTGGGGCAACGCTGACTCTGGGTCATTCTTGCCCATATCGGAAGGAAAACTTGCCATCCATCGCACAAACCTCACACCAGCGGCCGCCCCGCAGAAAAACGCTTTGGAAATAATGGGCCCACTGGGATTCGAACCCAGAACCAAAGGATTCAAGTTTGCGCGCCTTTCGGCACTCCTTGGACTATGTCACCACCCACTTCCTCGGATAGCTGTGGGTGTCGGGAGCCGCGGCGGTAATTAAGGGGCTGAACCCTCCGCTAGTCTCTACACCTTCCGACGGTGCACCGTCGGCTCGGCTCGGCGTTACCATGCCCGCGATGGGCGCAGGCTTCTCCGAATTTCCCCGAATCCCAGCGACCGTTACCCTGTCGCTGGCACCATTTTGATGAGTCCTCTGCTCTAACCGTTGAGCTATAGGCCCGTAATTCCAAAGAACGCCGCGAGCCCATTGCGTTTCTTCGAC
The DNA here is from genome assembly GCA_023430825.1 of Verrucomicrobiota bacterium. Classification (GTDB taxonomy): domain Bacteria; phylum Verrucomicrobiota; class Verrucomicrobiia; order Opitutales; family Opitutaceae; genus Opitutus. The sequence continues at coordinate 31,223 of JAEYYL010000079.1, forward strand.
CGCCGCAAGCCTTAGCTGGAATTACGCGCCCCAAGGCATTCCTTGTTCTTTGACGATCTGCGCGAGCAAATCGCGAACGTCCGGTTGGCGAAGCGCCCACCGAAACTGCGCAAGGAAGACCGTGGCGCCGAAGCCGTTGTCCTGGGTTGCTCCCAGTGAAGTGACTGCGTGAGCCTCGACGTCCGAAACGGACGGAACTCCGTCAACAAGTTCGGGCCTCATCGATTTTGCCGGCATGGGGAAACCGACGTCAGCAGGTTGAATCCCGTAGAGGAGAGCTTTCTTGAGGTTCAAACGGTAGGACTGATCAACCATGACTCGGACATCATCGATGGTGTAGTGGATGACCCTGGAGTTGACGGTTTCTGGACGGAGTAACCCATCCACCGTCCGGCGTTTCACTGTTTCAACTGAAACAGTGAACAGATCAGCGATCTCTTTTCGCGTGAAGCGACGGTGGTCGGGAGGGTTTTTTTTGTTGGGCTGGATAGCATTCATCCCCTCCCCAAATGAAACGAGACCTGTTTTCCGGTAGGGCGATTTTCGATTTCATAAAAATCAGCACATCGTAGCGGCGTCATGCTTCTCAGCCTTTCGCTCTTCGTGCGGCAGCCCCATTTCAAGGCCTGTGCTGACGCGCCGGCGATCGCAGGCATAGTATGTTGCAGTGATTTCGATCGTGGCGTGCCTCAATATATTTTTCGCCGCAATCAGTCCGTAAAGTTCGTTGACCAGCGAACCGCATTCCTTCCGTAGGGTGTGGATCGGATTGCGGGTATTTACTCCGTTGTTTCGCAGCCAGGTGCAAAGTGCCTTGAAGTGCGGTTCGCAGCGATAATGGCGGTAGTGCTGTGCCTTCCGCGGAGAGTTAGGCGAGGCTACGACGTAGGCTCCCGTCGCGCTTTCCTGAAAGAGGCGCAGAATGGCGACCAGTTCTGGCGGCACTGAGATCTCGCTACTGGATTCTTGCGTTTTCAGGCTAAGGAACTCGTGGGGCACAAGCGCGATGTGACGACGTTCCCAGTTGATCATGTCCCAGCGGAGTTGGTCGATCTCCCCGCGACGCAACCCGAGAAGAAGGGCGAGAGCGAACACCTTAAACTGTTCAGGAAAGACGGTGAAAAGCTGGGAAACGGCTCCCTTCATCAGCGCCTCCGGCTGGATGTTGGACACGTATTTGAAGCCACTCCGGCCTTTCACGGCCATCGCAACGGTCCGGAAAGGCATAGGCGGGCATTCAGCGCCGAGTTTCGCCAACTCGTCCAAAACCTCTTTCCGGAACAGCGACCGCATATTTCGGATGTAGCAGTCGAACGAAACCTGGGCGTGGCGCAGTGAAACTGGGTCAGCTGCTGCGCGAGCTAGGAAGTCACGCTTGAACTGATCCAGCGCTTCCGGGGTGATCACCTTGAGCGCTTGAGCGTCGACCGCTGCGCGCCATTCAAGCCGCCGAGTTCCTTTGCCTCGTCCGCTCCCAAGCCGGCGAATAACGGACACGATTGTTCGGAGCTTTGTGCGATAGGACGTAAGCGTCACCGCGGTGATGAGACCGAGTTGGGCGACCAACAGCAGGAATTGTCCCACCGTCAAGTTGCCGACCGGTTTGGCCGGCTTCGGTTTGTGAATCGCGAGCGCGTGGTCCCACCCTTTCAATACGTCAATGTAGATCTCTCGCGCCTTTCGGGCCGCTTCGTCTCGGTTGGAGGTGTGGAGGCGGAAGGTCTCACGGCGACCGGCAAACTGTATTTTGCAGGAATACGTCGCAACGTGGTGGATCTCGCCGTCGCGGGTGTAAGTCGGGACGAAGACGCGATTCTTCCAATGATCGATATGGGTGGGAGAGAGTCGTCCAATGGCGGAATCCTGCTTGGACACTGCTTGGACACTCGGGCTGTTCTGAACTGAGATTTCCTGTGCTCTGCGGTATTTCATAGGCACAGTTCATTTGGGTCGTAAGTGACCATCCACCAGTGACTAGATGCGGTCAGAAGTGGTCGCGTGTGGTCACGTTGACCTGAACTGTGCAGTCAGTATGGTTTACTCATAATCCTTTGGTTCTGGGTTCGAATCCCAGTGGGCCCACCATCCGCGAAACGCGCCTCACAGGATATCGCGGGATGAACGATCAGGCGCAAGACGCCGCAGGATATACCCGCAAGATTAGCAGAACACTCAGAAATTGCATCAGGCCCTTCGCGTCTCCTCACTCCTCAGGCTCTCCCCTTCCCGCTGCCGACCTCTAACCGAACGATGGAAATAATCGACAACGTCAATCGGCTGCTCGGCGACAGTTTCAAAGACACGGTCAAACCTGGTTCCAAACTCAAGATCGCGGCCTCTTGCTTCTCGATCTACGCCTATGAAGCGCTGAGGACCGAGCTGGCGCAAATCGACTCCCTGGAGTTCATTTTCACGTCGCCGACCTTCGTTCCCGGCGAAGCGACGGACAAGGTCAGGAAAGATCATCGCGAGTTTCACATCCCGAAGCTCGAACGCGAGCGCAGCCTCTACGGCAGCGAGTTCGAAGTCCGGCTTCGAAACGAGCTGACGCAGCGGGCGATCGCCAAGGAGTGTGCGGAATGGATGCGCCGGAAGGCGGTCTTTCGCTCGAACCGGGGCGGCGCGCCGATGCAGCAATTCGCGGCCGTCGCTTCCGGAGAAGCGAAGTCGGTTTACATGCCCCTCGGGGGGTTCACCGCCGTCGATCTCGGTTACGAAAAAGGCAACGCCGTCTCGAACTTCGTCCACCGGTTCGACGATCCCGATGCCACGCGATCTTATTTGTCGCTGTTCGAGCAAATCTGGAACGACCAAGAGAAACTCGAGGATGTCACCGCCCGCCTTTGCGATCACATCGCCTCCGTCTATCAGGAAAATGCGCCCGAGCGCATCTACTTCCTGATGCTCTATAATATATTCAGCGAGTTCCTGGAGGATATCACAGCCGATGTCCTGCCCAACGACCGCACGGGCTACCAGGAAAGCCTGGTCTGGAAAAAGCTTTTCAATTTTCAGCGCGATGCCGCCACGGGCATCATCAACAAGCTCGAAACCTACAACGGCTGCATTCTCGCCGACAGCGTCGGCCTCGGCAAAACCTTCACCGCCCTCGCCGTCATCAAGTATTACGAGCTGCGCAACAAGTCCGTCCTCGTGCTTTGCCCAAAGAAACTCGCCGACAACTGGCTCACCTACAAAGGCAACCTCGTCACCAACATCTTCGCCAAGGACCGCTTGGGCTACGATGTGCTCTGCCACACCGATTTGTTGCGCGAGAGCGGCAACTCGGTGGGCGGTTTGCCGCTGAACCGCGTCAATTGGGGCAACTACGATCTCGTGGTGATCGACGAGTCACACAATTTCCGGAACAGCGCCTTCGGCGACGGCGAGCACGAAACTCGCTACGAACGGCTCCTCAACCAGGTGATCCGCCAGGGCGTGAAGACGAAGGTCCTGATGCTTTCCGCGACGCCCGTGAACAATCGTTTCGGCGATCTCAAAAACCAGCTTGCGCTCGCCTACGAGGGCGAGCCAGCCCGTCTCGCCGCAAAACTGAAAATCAACAAGGACATCGACGAGATTTTCCGCCGCGCCCAGGCCGCGTTCAACCTCTGGTCCGAGTTGCCACCAGCCGAACGGACTGCCGCCGCGATTCTGAATGCGCTCGATTTCGATTTTTTCGAACTGCTCGACAGCGTCACGATCGCGCGCTCCCGGCGGCACATTCAGACTTACTACGATACGAAATCCATCGGCACTTTCCCGGAGCGGCAAAAGCCCATTGCCGTCCACTGTCCCCTCACCTCACGCACCGATGTCATCGGGTTCAACGAAATCTTCGACCGGCTCAGCGCCCTCACGCTCGCCGTCTATGCCCCCCTGAGCTACGTGCAGCCGAGCCGGCGCGCTCGGTATGAAGCACTCTACGATCCCGACGCGGCCATCGGACATGGCAATTTGAAGCAGGCTGGCCGTGAAAAGGGCATTCAGTCGCTGATGACGGTGAACCTGCTCAAGCGGCTCGAAAGCTCCGTCCAGGCTTTCCGGCTCACCCTCGAAAGCCTCGCGCGCAACTATCAGCACGCATTGCAGAAAATCGCCGTCTTTCAGCAGACCGGGCGCGATCCGACCTTTGCCGACGTCTCGCCAGCGCTGGCCAACGACGAGGCGGACGACGAAGTCGACTTCCCCGATCCGGACAACTCCGAGTTGGGCGGCAAAATTCAATTCAACCTCGCCGACATGGACCTCCCCCGATGGGAGCACGAGTTGCGAAAGGACCTCGCCCTCATCGACAGCCTGCTCGCAGAGATGCGCAAAGTCACGCCGTCCGACGACGCCAAGCTCCACCACCTCCGCACGACGATTCTCAGCAAACTCGCGTCACCCCTCAATCCGGGAAACAAGAAGATCATCGTCTTCACCGCCTTCGCCGACACCGCCGACTATCTCTTCGATCAACTCGCGCCGGATCTGCTGAAGAACCAGCGTCTCCACACCGCGGAAATCACCGGCGGAAACCGCCAGCGCAGCACGCTGAAGAAGGCCTACGATTTTCAGTCGCTGCTGACGCTCTTCTCTCCCCGTTCAAAAGAGAAGGCGCTGATCCTGCCGCACGAACCGGCTGAAATCGACCTCCTCATCGGCACCGACTGTATTTCCGAGGGCCAGAACCTCCAGGACTGCGACTACCTCATCAACTACGACATCCACTGGAATCCCGTCCGCATCATCCAGCGCTTCGGACGCATTGATCGCATCGGTTCGCAGAACCGGTTCATCCAGCTCGTCAACTTCTGGCCCGACATCTCACTCGACGAATACATCAATCTGAAGGAACGCGTCGAAAGCCGGATGATCATCGCCGACCTCACCGCGACCGCCGACGACAACCCGCTCGATGGCCGCGCCAACGATGTCGCCTATCGCCGCGAACAGCTCCGCAAGCTGAAGGACGAGGTGCTGGATATCGAGGACCTCAGGACCGGCATCTCCATCACTGATCTCGGGCTGAACGATTTCCGGATGGACCTGGTGAATTACATCAAATCCCACGGCGATCTCGATCACGCGCCCAACGGCATGCACGCCGTGGTTCCCGCCGATCCGTCGCGCGGTCTGGTGCCCGGCGTCATCTTCGCGCTCCGCAATCGCAACGAGAGCGTAAACATCAACCGCCAGAACCGCCTCCATCCTTACTATCTCGTTTACATGGCGGAAAACGGCGAGGTCGTCGCCAACCACACCGAGACCAAGCGGCTCCTCGATCTCGCCCGGCTCGCGTGCAAGGAACGCAGCGATCCGTTGCCCGCCGTCTATCAGCCGTTCAACCGGGCGACCAAGGACGGCCGGCACATGGAGGCGTATTCGGAGCTGCTCGGCCAGGCGATCCGCTCGATGATCGCCCACAAGGAGGAGAAGGACATCGACAGTCTCTTCACCGGCGGGCGCACGACCGCTTTGGTCGATCCCATCCGCGGCCTCGACGATTTCGAACTCATCGCCTTCCTCGTCGTCTTCGACGGCTCGTCCACTGACGGCGGCACGTCCCGCCGCGTCATCGAGACGCTCCTGAAGAAACGCGGCGTCAAGGTCACCAGCCAGTTGATCTACGAGATCATGGAGCGCGAAGGCATCTGATATCGGCGGCCACCATGTTTCTCCTCGACGTCAATGTGCTGATTGCGGTCGCCGATCCCGACCACGAACACCACTCGCGCGCCCATGAGTTTTTCCTGGCCAACCATCGCCAGGGCTGGGCCACCTGCCCGCTGACCGAAAACGGATTCATCCGCATCGTCGGCCACCCGCGCAGCTATCCCAAGGGGCCCGGTTCGACCGATGGCGCACGCGACATTCTCACGCAGTTGTGCGCGCACGCGGGTCATCATTTCTGGCCTGACGACCTTTCGCTGCGCGGCCCGCTGGCCCTGCCGCCCTCGCCCCACCTGACGGATCATTACCTGCTCAGCCTCGCCGTCCATCGGCGCGGGCAACTCGTCACGATGGACCGGCGCATTCCCGCCGATCGCGTGCCCGGCGGCGCCGCGGCGTATCTCGTCCTCTGACGCGCATCGCCATGTTCGCCTATCCGCCCGCGACGGCGTTTCACCGCACGGTGCCCAAGACCAGGATCTACGCGCACGCCCCGGCATCGAAACGCCTCAAAGCCTCGTTCGCCGCCCAAGTCAGCGAAATCGTCTGGGCGCACAAGCTCTCCCCTGAAACGCTCCGCCTGCCCGCCCGCGACGGTATTGAGGAAATCCAGGTGTTCTCCCTCGCGTTGAAATCGCCCGATCTCGATCCGGCCATTCTCCCGCTCATCGATCGCGCCATTCCCTTTCCCCTCCTGTTCGAACTGGTGTTCGAGGGCAAGATCCGCTTCGCCGCAGCGTGGAAACGCCCGAGTTCATCCGATCCCAAAAAGTGGGTGATCGAGGCCACTTTTCAGACCGATCCGCGTCCACTTACCGCTTCCCGCGCGCCCCTGCCCGTGGCGGTCGACCTCGCCCGACTCCACGAACAGCTCCTGCGGGCGCACGTCCCCTTGGCGCCTCGCCCGGGCGAAACACTGGCGGAAGTGATCGCGCGCCATACCACCGCCGAAACCCTGCGCGTCCAGTTGCCGCGCCTCGAAACCCGCCTCGCCCGAGAAAAGCAATTCAACCGCAAGGTGGAGCTCAACGCCGCTCTCCGCCGCCAGCGCCTGGAGCTGAAACAGCTCCTTGCCTGAGCCCTCATATTCGAACGGCAGTTGCGGGACAAAGCCGTCTCGTCCACTCCTCTCAACGCTCAACCCTCTCCGCATGGACAAGCTCAAGCTCCACACGCCCGACCTCACAGCCGCCAACATCGAAAAGCTCGCCGCGCTCTTTCCCAACTGCGTGACGGAAGCAAAGGACGACCAGGGCCAGCTCAAGCGCGCGATCGATTTCGACCTGCTGCGGCAAGAACTCTCCGATCACATCGTCGAAGGCCCGCGCGAGCGCTACCACCTCGACTGGCCCGGGAAGCGCGAAGCCCTGCTCGCCGCCAACGCCCCCATCGCCAAAACGCTGCGGCCTTGTCGCGAGGAGAGCGTGGATTTCGACACGACCAAAAACCTTTTCATCGAAGGCGACAATCTCGAGGCGCTGAAGCTGCTCCAGGAAACCTATCTGGGGAAGATCAAGCTGATTTATATCGACCCACCTTATAACACCGGCCGCGATTTCATCTATAGCGACGATTATGGTCAGGACACGGCATCGTATCTTGAGCGAACCAGCCAGATCGATTCCACGGGATCGCGGTTGATTCTTAATTCCGATACCAATGGGCGGTTTCACTCGGACTGGACGAGCATGCTCTACCCGCGACTAAAGCTCGCTCGCAACCTGCTTAGAGACGATGGCGTGATTTTTGTCTCCATCGACGACAACGAAGTCGCGAATCTGAGAAAGCTCCTGGATGAGTGCATGGGACCGGAGAATTTCGTTGCGCAGATTATCTGGCAAAAAGTCTATGCGCCAAAAAACACCGCCGATTGGTTCTCCGAAGACCACGACTACATTGTAGTTTACGCGAAAGACAAAGGCCGGTGGCGACCCGAAAAACTGGCGCGCACTGAGGAAATGGAAGCGCGCTATAAGAATCCGGATAGCGATAAGCGCGGGCCATGGAAAGCCGCAGATATGTCGGCGAGGAATCGCTACGATGCAGGTGTCTATCCTGTGAAATGCCCTTCAGGTCGGGTCATTCCGGGCCCTCCTACCGGTCGATACTGGTCCATTGATGAAGCAAAGTTCAAAGCCCTCGATGCGGATAATCGTATTTGGTGGGGAACCGATGGTGACAATGCTCCTGCCGTTAAGCGGTTTCTGTCGGAAGTTTCTAGTGGAAGAACTCCCCAAACGCTTTGGTATTACGAAGAGGTCGGACACACTCAGGATGCCAAGAAAACGCTCCTCAAATATGTCCCGTTTTCCCACACAGAGAACGTTCTGAACTCAGTGAAGCCGGTGGAGTTGCTCCAGCGCATTCTCCAACTCGCAACAAGGCCTGACGAAGAAAGCATTGTTCTCGATTTCTTTTGTGGAAGCGCCACGACACCCCACGCCGTTTTGAGGCAGAATCACGAGGACGGGGGAAATCGCAGGTTCATCGGGGTCCAAGTTCATGAACCTCTGCCAAAGCCTGAGCCCGATCTTTCGTCCATTTTCGAAATGGGTCTCACGCGCATCAGGAACTATGCTGCTGAATTGAAGGCCGATACGAGCGACGATCTGGGGTTAAAAACCGAGCCCACCGACACCGGCTTCCGCGTCCTGAAAATCGACACCTCCAACATGAAGGACGTGTATTACGCTCCCGACGCGGTCAAGCAGGAGGACCTCGCGCTGCACACGGACAACATCAAGGAGGACCGGACGCCGGAGGACCTGCTGTTTCAGGTGCTCGTCGACTGGGGCGTCGACCTGGCCCTGCCGATTGAGCGACAGACGATCGCCGGCCACACGGTGTTTCTCATCGATGGCAACGCCCTCGCCGCCTGTTTCGATTCCGATATCGACGAGGGCCTCGTGAAGGAGTTGGCGAAGCTCAAGCCCCTGCGGGCCGTCTTCCGCGATGCGAGTTTCGCGAACGACAGCGCGAAGATCAACGCGGGGCAGATCTTCAAGCTCCTCAGCCCCGACACCGAAGTGAGGTCGTTATGAGCCAGGCCGCGGCGCTCCTGCGTCAGCTCAACGAATTGGACGAGCATCCGTCGCTCGAGGCCAAGGCGTGCGCGCGGAGTGAGGTCGGCGATTCTTTCTTCGAGACCGTCTGCGGGTTCGCCAACGAACCGGACCTCGGCGGAGGAAAGCTGCTGCTCGGTGTCAGCCGGCGGGAGGAGGATTTTTTTGGCGGTTACGAAGCCACCGGAGTCGACCACCCCGACAAGCTGCAGGCCGACATCGCGAGCGGCTGTGCGACGGTATTCAACCTGCCGGTGCGCCCTCGGACCAGCGTCGAGACCGTGGACGGCCGCGCGGTGATCGTGGTGGAGATCGCCGAACTTTCGCCCAGCCAGAAGCCGCTTTATTTCAAGAAGCACGGCCTTCCGCGGGGAGCCTGGCGGCGGGTGGGCTCCACCGATCAACGCTGCACCGAGGAGGACCTCGTGGTTTTCTTCGGTCACCGCGACGTCGAGAGCTACGACCTCACGATTCTTTCGAACGCATCGCTCCACGATCTCGATCCCGAAGCCATCGCGCATTACCGCAAGCTGCGCGCCAAGGTCAGCCCGACAGCCGAGGAGTTGTCGTGGCCCGATCAGGAATTGCTGCTGGCGCTCAACGCCATCCGCCGTTCCGGGGATGAGTGGCGCCCGACGATCACCGGGCTCCTGTTGTTCGGCACCCGCCATGCCCTGCGGCGCGAACTGCCGGCCGTCCGCGTGGACTACATCCGCGTCAGCGGCCGCGAATGGATCGATGATCCCGATCACCGCTTCACCGCGACCGTCGACATGCGCGGTCCCTTGCTCCAGCTCGTCGAGCGGGCGCAAGCAGCCGTGATGGACGACCTGCCCAAGGGGTTCGAACTGGCGGAGGGCAGTGTCCAGGCGGAAACGCCCACGTTGCCCGCCCGGGTGCTGCGCGAGGCCATCGTGAATGCGGTGATGCACCGTTCCTATCGCGATCACCAGCCGACGCAGATCATCCGCTACAGCAATCGCATCGAGATTCGCAATGTGGGTTTCTCCCTGAAGAACGAGGATTCACTGGGCGAGCCGGGATCAGCTCTGCGCAATCCGCACCTGGCGGCGGTTTTCCACGAGACGAACACCGCCGAGACCAAGGGCAGCGGCATCCGCGTGATGCGCGAGCAAATGCGGCGGCATGGTTTCAGCCTGCCCACGTTTGAATCCAATCGCGCCGAGAATTTCTTCGTGAGCCGCCTGCTGCTGCATCATTTCCTCTCGACCGAGGATTTGCGCTGGCTGGCCGGGATCGGCGGCGAACTCACGGAATCGCAGCGCTACGCGTTGCTTTTTCTGCGGGAACAAGGGGCGGTGGATAATCGGACCCTGCGGCAACTCACGAACCTCGATGTGCTCGAAGCGAGTCAGGATTTGCGGCGGCTGCGGGACCTGCGCCTCCTCGTGCAGCAAGGGAAAGGCTCGGCGACGTATTACCTGCCGGGGCCGGCGTTTCCGCGAGAGCGACCGGCGACCGGCGACGCCTCTCCGGCCATGGCCAGCCATACGGGTTTGGCGCCGGAGCATGCGGGTTTGACGGTCGAGCATACGGGTTTGACGCCGGAGCATGCGGGTTTGCGCGCAGAGCTGCCCGCCGGGCTGGCATCCCGCATGGCCGCACTCGGCGCCCGGCCGAAGGAGCAGGAGTTGCGGGAGGCCATTCGCTTGTTGTGCGAATGGCGCACCCTTTCCGCCAACGAACTGGCCGCACTGCTCGGTCGCAAAGACTCGGATGCGCTGAAGCGCGCTCACCTCCGCCCGATGGTCGAGGCGGGCGGGCTGGCCCTCCTGTATCCCGACATGGAGCGTCACCCCAAACAGGCCTATTGCGTGCCCAAATCCCAATCTTCCCGATGAAGCTTAAATTCAAGCAGCAGGCCTTCCAGACGGAGGCGGTCAAGGCGGTCGTCGATTGCTTCGCGGGGCAGCCGATGAGTTCCGGCCTCAAATACACGATCGATCCCGGCCGGGCGGCGCAGCCGTCCACCGCGGCGCTGCCCGGCATCGATACCGACGGCTTTGCCAACGAGCGGCTGTTGCTCTCACGCGCCCGGCTGCTCGACAACGTGCAGGCCGTGCAGCGGCACCAGAACCTGCCGGTGTCCGCCGCGCTGAAATCCACCCCCGTCTGCGACACCAATCTCGACATCGAGATGGAGACCGGCACCGGCAAGACCTACTGCTACATCAAGGCGATGTTCGAACTCCACCGCGCCTACGGCTGGAGCAAATTCATCGTCGTCGTGCCCAGCATCGCCATCCGCGAGGGCGTGTTGCAGTCGTTCGAGAGCATGGCGGAGCATTTCCTCGAACTCTACGGGAAGCGCGCCCGGCATTTCGTTTACCACTCCAGCCAGCTCCACAATCTGGAGAGCTTTTCGTCCGACGCCGGGATCAATGTGATGATCATCAACGTGCAGGCGTTCAACGCCCGCGGGGAGGACGCCCGCCGCATTTACCTGGAACTCGACGATTTTCAGTCCCGCCGTCCCATCGACGTCATTCGCAAGAACCGGCCGATCCTGATTCTCGACGAGCCGCAGAAAATGGAAGGCGCCGCGACGACGGAAAAACTACGGGACTTCGATCCGTTGATGATTCTCCGCTACTCGGCCACGCACAAAACCGAGCACAACAAGATCTACCGGCTCGATGCGATCGACGCCTACAACCGCAAGCTGGTCAAAAAAATCGCTGTGCGCGGGATCGGCGTAAAAGGCCTCTCCGGCACAAACGCCTACCTCTACCTCGAACGCATCCGTATTTCACCGACGAAACCGCCCGAGGCACTGGTCGAACTCGAGTTGAAGCAGACCACCGGCATCAAGCGCGTAACGCGCGTGATCGGGCGAAACACCAACCTGCACGACCTCTCCAGCGGGCTGGAGCAGTATCGCGGATTCGTCGTCTCGGAAATCGATGCGCGCGACAACACGGTGAGTTTCACCAACGGAGTCGTGCTCGGCGCCGGCGAGGTGATGGGCGACGTGAGTGAAGCCGCGCTCCGGCGCATTCAGATTCGCGAAGCGATCAAGGCGCACTTCGAGAAGGAGCAGACGTTGTTTGCGCAAGGCATCAAGGTGCTCTCGCTCTTCTTCATCGACGAAGTCGCCAAATATCGTCGCTACACCGAAACCGGCGAAGAGGCCGGCGACTACGCCCGGGTCTTCGAGGAGGAATACATCGCCCGGCTCAATGAGGTGCTTACACTCGAAGACACGCCTTACCACCGCTACCTAAAAGGCATCGCGGCGGCAAAGACGCATCAGGGCTATTTCTCGATCGACAAAAAATCGAAGCGACTGGTGGACCCGAAGACGAAGGCTCGCGGAGAAAATGCCGGCGAGACCGACGACGTGGACGCCTACGATCTCATCCTCCGCGACAAGGAACGCCTCCTCGCCTTCGACGAACCGGTGCGGTTCCTGTTCTCCCACTCGGCACTGCGCGAGGGTTGGGATAACCCAAATGTGTTCGTCATCTGCGCGCTGAAGCACAGCGACAACTCGATCTCGCGCCGCCAGGAAGTGGGTCGCGGCATGCGTCTGGCCCGTAACCAGGCCGGCGAGCGCATCGACGATCCGGCCGTCGTCCATCACATCAACGTGCTCACCGTGGTGGCCAATGAGAGCTACAAGGACTTCGTTGCCGGCCTGCAAAAAGACATCCTCGCCGCGGTGTCCGCGCGTCCCCACAAAGCCGATGCCGACTACTTCACGGGCAAGGTTCTCAGGACCGCGACCGGCGACATTCCGGTCACGCCCGCGCTGGCGAAACTCATCGTGCGCTACCTCGCGAAGCACGACTACACCGACGCTCAGACCGACCACATCACGGAGGCCTATCACACCGCGAAAAAAGACGGCACCCTCGCCGCGTTGCCGTCGGAGCTGGAACCTTACAAGGCGTCGGTCTTCGATTTGATCGACACCGTGTTCAGCGCAGACCAGCTCCCGGATTTCGCCGACGACCGCAAAAGCGCACTCAATCCGCGCAACGCGAATTTCGACAAGAAGGAGTTCCAGGAGCTCTGGAGTCGCATCAACCGGAAGGCGATCTACGCAGTGGATTTTCAGACCGACGAACTGGTCGCCAAATGCATCGCGGCGCTCGATGCCGGACTGCAGGTCACGCCGTTGCACTACACCGTGGTCGCCGGCACACAGAAGGACGAAGCCGATTACGACACGGTGAAAAAAGGGGACGCCTTCACGGTCATGGAATCTGCGACTGAGAAACTGACGACGTCCGCGCACTCCGCCGTGCCTTACGACCTGATCGGCAAACTTGCGGAAGCCACCCAGCTCACGCGCAGAACGATCGCGGCCATCCTCCGCGGGATCAATGCGGCGGTGTTCAACCAATACAAAACGAACCCCGAAGACTTCATGCTCAAAGCCGGCCTCCACATCAATGAGCAGAAGGCCACGGTCGTGGTCGAGCACCTGGCCTACAGCCCCTTGGAAGAGACCTACGACATCGACATCTTCACCCAGGAAAAGCAGGACCTGACCAAGGGCTTCAAAGCGAACCGCCACATCCTCGATTACGTTTTCACCGACTCGGGCACGGAAAGGACCTTCGTGGGGGAACTCGACACCAGCACCGAAGTCGTCGTTTACGCGAAGCTTCCCAGGAGTTTTCAAATCCCAACTCCGGTCGGAAATTACAGCCCCGACTGGGCCATCGCATTCGAGGCCGGCAAGGTGAAGCACGTTTATTTCGTCGCCGAAACCAAAGGCTCGATGTCGACGATGCAGCTCAAGGAAATCGAGAAATCGAAGATCGCGTGCGCCCGAAAGTTCTTCGCGAAACTCACGACCAACCAGGTGAAATACGACATGGTGAACAGCTACGAAAAATTGATGGAGCTGGTGAAATAGGTTTTCGGAAATCTCTGTGCGTGAACTCCAATCATAGAATGGCCGAAGACCGGTGCCAGACGATCAGACGCATGGCGGAACCGGAAGCTTGCGTCGGCCACGCCCTACACGACCGTTACGTCCGTGAAAAACTACACCGCAGTGGTTGAGCGCGACCCGGTGACGAACCTGCTGGTCGGTTACGTTCCGGGCTTTCCCGGTGCGCACACTCAAGCCGCCTCTCTCGATGAGCTGCGAGCGAATCTCCGCGAGGTGATCGAGATGCTGCTGGAGGACGGAGAGCCGAAGCTCGAAGCGGAGTTCGTCGGCACGCAAAGCATCGCGATCGGCTGAAATCAGGCCATGGGCTCGTTGCGGGTCATGAAGTTTGGTGAACTGTGCCGTCGACAGGAAGTATTGGGCTTCGTCGCGGTGCGCCAACGCGGCGCCCCTCCTTCAAACTACTCCTTCCTCTCATGAAACTCCCCTCCTCCTCCCTGCCGGCCGTGCTTGCGGGAATCGTTCTCGCGCCAGGCCTCGCCGCAGCTCCGTCGTCCGTGACCATGACGCCTTTCGGCCAGCTCCCCGACGGCCGCGAGGTCGCGCTCTACTCGCTCGTCAACGCCAACGGCATGAAGGCCGATGTCACCAACTACGGCGCGATCATCGTCCGGCTTTTCGCGCCCGATCGCGCCGGGCGTTGGGATGACGTTGTCCTCGGCTATAACGCGCTGGGCGACTACGTGAAAAACTCGCCCTTCTTCGGCGCGATCGTCGGTCGCTACGGCAACCGCATCGCGCACGGTCGTTTCACGCTCGACGGCCAAACCCACACGCTCGCGACCAACAACCAGCCCGGCGGCATCCCCTGCCACCTGCACGGCGGCGTCCAGGGTTTCGACAAGGTGCTTTGGACCGCGGAACCGCGGCTCGTCGATAACACGCCCGGCGTCCAGCTCCGCTACTCGAGCAAGGACGGCGAGGAAGGTTACCCGGGGAATCTCGACGTCACCGTCCGCTACTGGCTCGGCAACGACAACGCGCTGCGCATCGAGTATCACGCCGTCACCGATCGCGCGACGCCCGTCAACCTCACGCAGCATTCCTATTTCAACCTAAAGGGCGAAGGCAACGGCGACATCCTCGGCCACGTGCTCACGCTGAACGCGTCACGCGTCACGCCCGTGAACGCCGGCCTGATTCCGACCGGCGGGCTGGCCGACGTCGCCGGCACACCGTTGGACTTCACCACACCGCACGCCATCGGCGAGCGAATCGACACCGACAACGGCCAACTGGAACACGCCGGCGGCTACGATCACAACTGGGTGCTTGATCGGAGCGATCAGTCGCCCGCGCTCGCCGCGACGGTTTACGAGCCGGTGTCCGGGAGGCAGATGGAAGTCTGGACCGCGGAGCCCGGGATTCAGTTCTATAGCGGAAATTTCCTGGACGGCTCCCTCGTCGGCAAAAGCGGCCGTCCCTATCGCCATCGCAGCGGCCTCTGCCTCGAGACGCAGCATTTCCCCGATTCGCCCAACCAGCCGTCGTTCCCCAACACGATCCTGCGTCCGGGTGAGGTCTATCGCACGACCACGATCTATAAATTCAGCGCGCGCTGAGCGGTGGCACGAGAGCGGGCGCGCGCCGGCCCGCTTCGACCAAACGGTTCGCCGGTGCGGAGAGCGGGCTGAAGTCCGCCCTACTTTCGCTCGGGTAGCCGGCGCAGCTCAATGTTGCGGAACCACACCGGCTGGCCCTCCGCCTGCAGCGCGATGTGGCCGAAGCCGATGCGCAGATCGGCGCCCGCGGCGAGCAGGCGCTGCGCATCGGGATCGCTCTCGTCGAGCCGCGGATGCGCGTAGCGCAACACCTCGACACCGTTCACGCGGTAGATGATTTCGTCGTGCCCGCGCACCTCCGCCTCGAACCGCACCCACTCGTCCGGCGGCGGCAGCGGTCCGCTCGAGTCCACGATGTGCGCCGTCGTCAACCGGCCGTTCACCTCGACGTGCGTGCCCGGCGTGCAGACATTGCCCGTCTGCGTCCCCGCACTCGTGCCCTGCACGAGAAACTGCCCCTCGAGACTCACCGGCCAGAGCTGCTCGACCGTCATGCTCAACGGCGATTGCGAATGCAGCATCACGCCGCTGTTGAATCCCGTCCACGACGGCGCATCCGCCATCTTCCTGCCGGTGATCAGATACTCCAGCCGGATGACGTAGTGCGAATACGCGACATTCGTGTAGAGGTGGCCGAACTGCTGGTCGAAAACGCGATACTTATCGTAGGACACCTTGATGATGCCGTTCTCCACGCGAAACGTATCCAGATAGTTAACACCGATCGCATGCTGCGCGAACTTCGGCGTCCAGCCGTCGAGGTTCCGGCCATTGAACAGCGGCACCCAGCCGGCGTCCGGCGGGGTGACCTCCGCTCCCGTCGAAACGGATGCGGCGAAGGCCAGGACGAGGGCAAGTGTGGCGCGAAGCGCCGAGCGCGGGGTAGAGTGGCGAGGTTTCATGAAAAACGGAGTTTCGTGGGGGCGCGTTCCGTGCGTGAAGCGACGGCGCAGGCCCGAGGAGATAAAACGCAAAACGGCCCGTGACCAGCCCGATGGCGGCGTGGTCCATCCTTGCCGCGAAATCCTGTTCGATTAACGCCGCCCCCCGCCTATCGTCCGCGCCGATGAAAGCGCTCGTCCTCACCGCCCCCTCGAAACTGGAGCTGCTCGACTACCCCACGCCCACGCCCGCCCCCGGCGAAGTGCTGCTGCGCATCCGCGCGTGCGGCATTTGCGGCAGCGATCTTCACGGTTGGGATGGTTCCAGCGGCCGGCGCCATCCGCCACTCATCATGGGCCACGAGGCCGCCGGCGAGATCGCCGCGGTCGCGCCCGATGTCACCGGCTGGCAGATCGGCGATCGCGCCACCTTCGACTCCACGATCTATTGCGGCGAATGCCCCGACTGCCGCTCCGGCCGCATCAATCTCTGCGCGCACCGCCGCGTCGTCGGCGTCAGCCCGCGCGACTATAGGCAACACGGCGCCTTCGCCGAATTTCTCGCGCTGCCGCAACGCATCCTCCACCGCCTGCCCGACGCGCTTTCGTTTCGTCACGCCGCGATGGTCGAGCCCGTTACCATCGCGCTCCACGCCGTTTCCCAGGTGAAACTTCGCCCCGACAGCGTCGCCGTGGTCGTCGGCACCGGCATGATCGGGCTGCTCGTCGTGCAAGCGCTCCGCCATGCCGGCGCCCGGCACATCGTCGCCGTCGACCGCGAGCCCACGCGTCTCGCCATCGCCCGCACGCTCGGCGCCACCGCCACGTTTCGCTCCGACACCGACGACGTGGCCGCCGGTATCCAAAAACTGAATTCCGCCGGTGCCGACGTCGCCTTCGAGGTCGTCGGCATCGAGCCGACCTTCCAGCTCGCGCTGCAGGTCGTCCGCCGCGGCGGGGAGGTCGTGCTCGTCGGCAACCTCGCGCCTGTGACCCAGAATTTCCCGTTGCAAAGCGTCGTCACGCGCGAGTTGAAACTGCACGGCACCTGCGGCTCCGCCGGTGAATATCCGCTCGCGATCGACCTGATCGCCCGCGGCGAGATCCAGGTCGAACCGCTCATCACCGCCGTCGCGCCGCTCGAGGACGGCGCCGCCTGGTTCGACCGCCTCACCTCCCCCGCCGGCCGCCACAATCTGAAAGTCGTCCTCACCCCATGAGCCTCCCTTCCCTTTTCGATCTCACCGGCAAAACCGCGCTCGTCACGGGCGCGAGTCGCGGACTCGGCCGCGATTTCGCGCTCACGCTCGCGCGCGCCGGCGCCGATGTCGCCATCACCAGCCGTTCGCTCGACGCCCTCGCCGGCACGCGCGGCGCGATCGAACAGCTCGGCCGCCGCTGTTTTCCGGTCGCGCTCGATGTGCGCTCGCCCGACAGCATCGCCGCCGCCGTCGCGAGCGTTCACCGCGACTTCGCGCCGATCGATCTCCTCGTCAACAACGCCGGCTGCAACATCCGCAAGCCCGCGCTCGAGGTCACGTGGGACGACTGGAATACGATTCTGGATACGAACCTTCGCGGCGTGTTCTTCGTCGCGCAGGCCGTCGCCCGCCAGATGATCGAGCGCCGCGCCGCCGGCCGCATCGTCAACATCGGCTCCGTCACCTCCGTCGCGGGTTACGCCGGTCTCGCGCCCTACGGAGCCAGCCGCGGCGGCGTCCGTCAGCTCACCATGAGCCTCGCCGCCGACTGGGGTCCGCACGGCATCACCGTCAACTGCCTCGCGCCCGGCTGGTTCAAGACCAGCCAGAATGCCGTCATGTATGACGACGCCGCGTGGGTCGGTTATCTCACCGACAAGATTCCGCTGCGTCGTCCCGGCCGCGCCGGCGATCTCGACGGCGCCCTGCTCTTCCTCGTCAGCGAAGCGAGCGCCTACGTCACCGGCCAGATCCTGCTCGTCGACGGCGGCATCTCGGTGAACGACACGCGGGCGCTCCCGCGCAAGACCTGAACCGAACCCAACAAGCCATGGAGCCGCGGCGCCCCCGCCACGCTATTGATGCTGT
>JAEYYL010000140.1 GCA_023430825.1 Verrucomicrobiota bacterium
TGATGCCCGCCAGCGGCGCTATCATCAGCCCCCCCGTCTCCGTCTGCCACCACGTGTCGACGATCGGGCAGCGTTTTTTGCCGATCATCTTGTAATACCACATCCACGCCTCCGGATTGATCGGCTCTCCGACCGATCCGAGCAGCCGCAGTGAATCGAGCCGGTGGCTCAGCACGTAGTTATCGCCCCACCGCATGAACGCGCGGATCGCCGTCGGCGCCGTATATAAAATCGTGATACCATGCCGGTCGATCATCTGCCAGAAACGGTCCGGCTCAGGCTGGTTCGGCGCGCCCTCGTAGATGAAGATCGTCGAGCCGTTCGACATCAGCCCATACACGACGTAGCTGTGACCCGTGATCCAGCCGATGTCGGCGGAGCAGAAATAGCGGTCGGTTTCCTTGAGATCGAAGACATAGTGCGAACTCAGCTTCGCGCCGAGCAGGTAGCCCGCGCTCGTGTGCAGCACGCCCTTCGGTTTTCCGGTCGAGCCGCTCGTATAGAGGATGAACAGCGGGTGCTCGGAATCGAATGCCTTTGCCTTGTGCGTATTCGGCGCGCCCACCCAGGCGTCCTTCCACCACACATCGCGGCCTTCGACCATGTTGATCGGGTTGCCGCAACGCTTCACGACCATGACCGTATGCACGGTGGGCGCGCCCTCGAGCGCGCGGTCGACGTTCGCCTTCAATTCGATCACCTTGCCGCGCCGCCAGCCGCCGTCGGCGGTGATCACCAGCTTCGCCTGGCAGTCGTTGAGCCGATCCTTGATCGCCTCGGAGGAAAACCCGCCGAAGATCACCGTGTGAATTGCGCCGACACGCGCGCACGCGAGCATCGCCATCACGGCCTCCGGGATCATCGGCATGTAGATCGCGACGCGATCGCCCGCGCCGATGCCCATGTTCTCGAAGATGTGCGCCAGCCGGCACACGTGGAAATGCATCTGCTTGTAGGTGATCGTGCGGACGTCGCCCGGTTCGCCCTCGAAAATCAGCGCCGCCTTGTTCTCGCGCGCCGTGCCGAGATGGCGGTCGAGGCAGTTCTCCGCCACGTTCAACTTGCCGCCGCCAAACCACTCCGCGTGCGGCGCCTTCCACTTCAGCACCTTCTTGAACGGCTTGCGCCAGACGAGATGCTCCTTCGCCTGCGTGGCCCAGAACGTTTCTGGGGAGTTGACAGACTCCGCGTAGAGCCTTTTGTAAGTGGCATCACTCCCAAGATTAGCTTGGGCTTTGAACTCGGCCGAAGGCCTGAATAACCGGTGTTCCCGGGATACTGAGGTAATCGTCTGGTCTGTCACAATGTGTCGGATTTTTAGGGTTTAAGAACGCAAATTGCGGCTCTTATCCCGACAGGAGTTTGAAGCGTCAAGCGCGGGTCGTGCCTCGATCTCAACTTCTGCCGTATGGAAAAGAAAACTGCGTCCGCCCCCGCGGACTCCTCCCCCGCTTCCGCCGCCAACCCCGCCCCTGCTCAATCCAACGGCGGAGCTGCTCCTGCCGCCGCCGTCGCCACGCCGCCGCCGGTCGAGACGATTCGCGTCGAAGGCGTGCTCGACATCGACACCCAGCGCGGCGGCAACGGCCAGCTCATCGACATCAACAAGGGCGGCAAGCGCCGGCCCACCGATCCGTTTGTCCCCAAAGAACTGATACGCCGCTTCAAGCTGCGCGCCGGCTCCATGATCGGCGGCACCGCGTTCCCGCCCGACGGCCGCTTCCCGAATCCGAAGATGCGTTTCATCGAGACCGTCGACGGCGTCCCGCTCGAGGAGCGCCGCGGCAAATTCGACTTCACCACGCTCACCACCATCTCGCCGAACCAGCATCTGAAGATGGAAATGAAGGACGGCCGCATGACCACGCGCGCCGTCGATCTCTTCTGCCCGATCGGCAAGGGCACCCGCGGCCTCATCGTCGCTCCGCCGCGCACCGGCAAGACCACGCTCCTCCGCGACATGGCGCTCGGCGTCATCGAGAACAATCCCGAGTGCTTCGTGATGATTCTCCTCGTGGACGAGCGCCCGGAGGAAGTCACCGATTTCAAGCGCAGCGTGCCCGCCGAGATCTGGGCCTCGTCCAACGACGAACAGATCGAAAATCACATCCGCATCGCCGATCTCTGCATCGAGCGCGCCAAGCGCCTCGTCGAAACCGGCCGCGACGTCGTCCTCTTCGTCGACTCGATCACGCGTCTCTCCCGCGCGCATAACACCGCGCGCAACTCCGGCCGCACCGGCTCCGGCGGTCTCGATGTTCGCGCCCTCGAAAAACCCCGCCAGCTCTTCGCCACCGCGCGCAAGACCGAGGAAGCCGGTTCACTCACCATCATCGCCAGCGTGCTCGTCGAAACCGGCAGCCGCATGGACGACGTGATTTTCCAGGAGTTCAAGGGCACGGGTAACATGGAGCTCGTCCTCGATCGCAAATGCGCCGAGATGCGCCTCTGGCCCGCGATCAACGTCGCCGCCTCCGGCACCCGCAAGGAGGAGTTGCTCATCGACGAAAAGACCCTCGAGGGCATCCATTTCTTCCGCCGCGCCCTCGTGCAGCAGAAGATCGAGGAGGCTACCGAGACGATGATCGCCCGGCTTTCGAAGACCAAAACGAACGCCGAATTCCTCAAACTCATCGCCCGGTGACCGGGTTTTCTCCGTAGGGCGGGTCTCTGACCCGCCC
>JAEYYL010000186.1 GCA_023430825.1 Verrucomicrobiota bacterium
CCGTGAATCCCTTCCCGCCCCGCCTTTCGCCGTTCCTGGCCCTCCTCTGCTTTTTCCCCAACGTCTGGAACCCGGCACGCGCGGCCGACCGCGGCGCCCCACCGCCCGCCATCTCCGTCACTTACGACCCCGCCGCCGGCCGCCTCCGCTACACCGCCGACTCCGCCGGCCATCGCGTAATCGATTTCTCCCACGCCGGCTATGCCGGCGGCGGTGAACCCATCCCGTTCGTCCCCGCCGCTGTCGTCGTCGAACCTTCCCCCGACGGCCGCACCGACCGCGCCCGCATCCAGGCCGCACTCGATCTCGTCGCCGCCCGGCCGCGCGATCCCGCGACCGGCTTCCGCGGCGCCGTGCTGCTTAAACCCGGCCGCTACCACATCGACACCCACCTTCGCCTCGACACCAGCGGCATCGTCCTCCGCGGCTCCGGCCACGGCCCCGAGGGCACCGTCCTCGTCGCCATCGGCACCAGCCGCCGCACCCTTATCGAGATCGGCGGACGCGGCGAGCGCATCGAAATTTCGGATACGCGACGCACCATCGCCGACGCCTGCGTCCCGGTCGGCGCCCGGACCTTCACCCTCGAAAATGCCGACGGCCTCGCCGTCGGCGATCGCATCGTCGTCCACCGCCCGAGCACCGCCACCTGGATCTCGTTGCTCGGCATGGACACATTTCCCGGCTGGCGGGCCGAGGGCCGCCTCCACTGGCAGCCCGGCTCCCGCGATGTTGCCTGGGACCGCACCATCACCGCCCTCGAAGGCCACCGGATCACCCTCGATGCTCCGCTCACCACCGCACTCGAACGCGCCTACGGGGGCGGCACCGTCCATCGCTACGATTTTCCCGGCCGCATCTCTCACGTCGGCCTCGAAAACCTTCGCTGCATCTCCGAAGCTCCGAACGACACGTCCACCCCGCACCCGCTCGCCGCCCCCGCTCGCAATCTCGAGGAACACGCCTGGGTCTGCGTCAGCCTCGACCGCGTCGAAAACGCCTGGGTCCGCCAGCTCACCGCCCGTCACTTCGTCAGCTACGTCGTGAAAACCGGCCCCGATTCCCGGGCTATCACCATCGAGGATTGCTCCGCCGAGGAACCCATCTCCGAAATCGCGAGCTATCGGCGCCGCGTCTTCTCCATCGGCGGACAACTCACGCTCGTCCAGCGCTGCACCAGCCGGCAGGGCCGGCACGATTTCACCACCGGCTTCGCCGCCGCCGGCCCGAATGTGTTTCTCCACTGCACCGCGCACGACGCCCTCGACTACAGCGGCCCCGTCGAGAGCTGGGCCTCCGGTGTCCTCTACGACAACGTCACCCTCCGCGGCAACGCGCTGCGCCTCCTCAACCGCGGCGTCGACGGCCAGGGCAGCGGCTGGTCCGCCGCCAATTCGATCCTCTGGAACTGCGACGCCACCGACATCCAGGTCCAGAGTCCCCCCGGCGGCGCCAACCAGGCTTACGGCTGCAAGGGCGACGTCACCGACGACAGCCTGATCTACGATCCCACCCGCATGCCTTATCGCGGATTCGTCCGCGGCATGCCCGTCCAGCCCGCCAGCCTCTATCTCGCCCAACTCGCCGAACGAAAAAATTTGGCCAACTCCTCCGCCTCTCTCCCGCCCGCACCCGCCCCGTCCGCCGAGAATCCGCGCCCGCTCACCGCCGCCGACCTCGACGCTTTCCTCGCGCGGGAATCCGCCCCGCCCGCCGCTGACTCGACTCCTTCCCTGCGCATCGAAAACGCCCGCTTCACCATCGGCGGCCGCCCCGCCCTCACCGCATTCGTCAACTACCCGTGGTATCAGGCGCAGATGCCGCCCGCTCTCGCCCGCACGTTCGGCCCCGCCCTCACCCGCTTCGCTCCCGGCGAAACCGGCCCCGGTCTCACCGATCGACTCGCCGACGTCGCCGCCGCGATCCCGCCGGGCGCCGCGTTTCATCAGCACTACGGCCTTTGGTATGACCGCCGCCGCGTGAACCATAACTTCGCCGGCTCGCCCCAGAGCCGCGACGCCCGCGTCTGGGCCCCCTTCATGGAAATGCCCTGGGCCCGCAGCGGCCAGGGCCGCGACTGGGACGGACTCAGCAAATACGACCTCGCCCGCTTCAACCCCTGGTATTTTTCCCGCCTACAGGAATTCGCCGCCCTCGCCCACGCCCACGGCTTCGTCCTCTACAACGATTTCTATTTCCAACACGCCCTCCAGGAAACCCGGGCCCACTACGTCGATTTTCCCTGGCGCCCCACCAACTGTATCCAAAAAACGGATCTCCCCGACGAGAACCCCGCCGCCAGCGCCTTCTACGACGTCACCCACCCCGTCCGCCGCGAACTCCACCGCCTCTACCTCCGCCACACCCTCGACGCCCTCGGCGCCCTCCCCAACGTCGTCTTCGGCCTCGACCGCGAATACACCGGCCCGCTCGCCTTCGTCGAATTCGTCCTCGATACCATCGCCGAATGGCAGCGCGAGCGGGGCCGGAAGATCTTTCTCAATCTCGAAATCCCCAAGGATCAGCTCGACACGCTCCTCGACGCCCCTCAACGCGCCTCCCTCATCGCCTCCGTCGGTTTCCATCATTGGTTCTACCGCGCCGACGGCTCGCTCTACGCCGCCG
Organism: Verrucomicrobiota bacterium; assembly: GCA_023430825.1. Classification (GTDB taxonomy): domain Bacteria; phylum Verrucomicrobiota; class Verrucomicrobiia; order Opitutales; family Opitutaceae; genus Opitutus. Next base: position 2,626 of record JAEYYL010000186.1, read on the forward strand.
TCGGAGGCATCAACCGGGCCCCGCGCGAACAATCCTCCGGCATCGTCACCCCCTCCGACCTCGCCGCCCTCCGCACCCGCATCACCAACCCGGTTCACTCCGGCGCCAACATCGTCAGTTCACCCGAATTCCAGCGCCTCGTCGCCACCCTGCGCACCAGCACGCCCGCCATGCGCTACCGCGCCCTCCGTGAATACCGCGACGCATTTCCCCATCTCGTCATCCTCCGCCAAACCGACGACTTTCCCGCGCTGTCCGCCGCCATCGACCGCGCCATCCCCTCCGCCCTCCGCGCCGTCACCCGCCCCGCCGCTCTTCTCCGCCACCCTCAGGACTCCGCCTGGTGCATGGCCGCGCCCGGCCGCGCCTATCTCGTTTACACCATGGCCGGCCAGCCCGTGGAACTCGACCTCTCCGCCGCATCCGGCACGTTCCAACTCTCCTGGCTCGACTCCGCCACCGGACAACTCACCGCCGCCGCCCCCGTCCCGGCGGGCCACACCCTCACGCTCACCCCACCGGCGTCCGGCGCTCGCCCCTGGGTCGCCTGGCTCAGCCGGTCTCCCGAAAACGGCCGGAAGGACTAAACAGACGGAAGAGCTGAACGGCTCCGTCGGCTGCGAGGAATTCCGCGGGAGAATGCACCGCTCCCATTACCGCCCTTCAGCCTTTCAGTCCTTCAGCCCTTCCGTCCGCCCTTCACGGCACCCGGTGAAATAAATACGTGCCCAATTTCTTCACACCCGGCCCCAGCACGGTCGGCGTGATCCGATGCGCCGTCACCTGCAGTAATCCCTGCGACGCCACCGGCTCGAGAATCAGCATCACTTCCTCTTTCGCCGATCCCCCGACACGAAACCGCAGAATCGCCGCTTCCCCCCGGCGCGCATAACCTTCGTTCTCGCGCCACCGCCCGCGCCAGCTCACCTCGCCATCCACGTCGTAAACCTCAATCGCCAGCACGCCACCGCCGTGCTTCACGGTAACGTGCGAGGTCTGTTCGCGCCGCAAATTCGCCAATCGCGGATCGAACTCCAAGCGGAGTAACGCGTGCAACGACGCACCCCACACCGCCAACTCCGTCTCCCCCGCCACCGTCGTCCCGGCGTCCTCGTAGTCGCCGGACATGTCCGCCAGCCGGACTTCCGTCCCGAAGGCCGAACACGAGATGACCGCACCCAGCAGCCATCGCCCAATCCGTATGACGCTAAGGCCTGCATTCATGTTGAAAGGACTCCTTGCCGTTGAAGGTTCCGACACCCGACGCGAGCGACGGGCCCGACCGAAAACCGGCCGCCACCGCCGCGCCGACGCCGTCAACGTGATCCCGTTTCGCCGCCGCCGCCACTCAATTCGCGTCTCATCCAGCCGTCCAGTTCCTCGGCGAACCCGCCAGTTTCGCACGCCGGGGTCCTCGCGAACATCCACGGCAGACGGTCTCTCAGCTCTCGACTCTGGACTCTCAACGGAACGACTCCGTATCAGCCGAAAGCTGGTTCACCCCACCGTGCCTTGCCGGGCGCAGCCACAAAAAAGCCACGCGCCCCAGGGGACGCGTGGCTGCAAAATTCCTCGTCGCTCGCTGCGTGAGCGACGGATCGCCTTACTTCTTCGCCGCGACCGCACCGGAACCGCCGCACCTCGCGCAGTTCTTGCCGGCTTCTCGTGCCTCGGTGCAGCACGCGTGCCCGCACTCCTTGCCCGCTTCCATCGCCTTGGCGCAGCACGCCGCCGCCTTGGCCGGTTTCGCGCCGTCGTCCTTCTTGGCCTCCGCCGCAAACGTAACACCACCGGTGAACAGCGCCGCAAGCGCCAGGGTCGCGAGAATCTTCGAGAACTTCATGATCTTTGATCGTTGGGGGTTGGGGAACGCCAGCCTTCACGGCCGGTGGAATGGTGCGGGCGGAGGGAGTCGAACCCTCGTTTCATGCTTGGGAAGCACACGTGATAGCCGTTATACTACGCCCGCAGCAAACGCGCGGAAACAAAGAGACAAATCCACCGACGGCAATCACGAATCGCGCCATGTGCGCGGCCGATGGAGCCGCGGCGCGCCCGCCGCGCTCCGCCTCACCGATACGCCCGCCGGGCCTCCAACGCACTCTTCAGCGTCGTCGAATCCGCATACAACACCCCGCCGCCACTCGGCAGCCCAAACCCGATCCGCGTCACCTTGATCTCGCGCCCTTCCGTCGCGAACCGCTCCGTCAGATAATGACACGTCGCCTCGCCCTCGACGTCGTTCGACAACGCCAGGATCAGTTCACTCACCGCCCCGCTCTCCACCCGCGCCATCAACGCCGCGAAATTCAAGTCCTCCGGCCCCACGCCGTGCAATGGCGACAGCTTGCCGTGCAGCACATGATACGTCCCCCGATACGCGCCGCTGCGCTCCAGCGCCACGAGATCCGGCACCTGCTCCACCACGCACACGACATGCTGCTCACGCCGCTCATCCGCACAGATCCCGCACAACGCCTCCTCCGCGAGATTCCCGCACCGCGCACAACGCCGCACCCGCTTCGCCGCTTCCTGCAACGCATCGACCAGCGCCGGCAGCCGCTCCGGTTTCTCCACGAGCAGGTGCAGCGCGATCCGCTCCGACGAGCGATAACCGAGCCCCGGCAACTGCTTCAGATGCTGCTGAAGCTTTTCGAAAGCGGATGACACGCTGAAATACGTTCCGGGTTCAGGGTTCCGGGTTCCGAGTTACCCGCGCACGCCGCGTGAGTCCACCGCGGAACTCCGGACCCGGAACTCGGAACAGCTTGCTTCACATGAACCCCGGCACCTGAAACGCCGACGTCACCTTCTGCATCTCGGCATCGTTATACTCCTTCGCCTGCTTCGCCGCGTCCTGCACCGCGCCGAGCACCGTGTCCGACACCAGCTTCGCGTCCTCCTTGAGGAACTCCGGATCGAGCGCCAGCGACAGGAACTTGCCCGCGCCGTTGATCTTGATCTTCACCGCGCCGCCGCCGCTCGTGACTTCGATTTCCTTCGCCTCGAGCTGGGCCTGGAGCGCTTCGATGCCGCGCTGCATTTTCTGCGCTTGTTTGAGAAGTTTGCCTACACCAGCCATGGATAAAAACGGGTTTGGGTTGTCGACACTGGGTTGCTGACGGCGGACTCCGCCGCGAGTTCCGGGTTAACCGCTATTCCGCCGCACGCGACAAGCTATTTTCGTAACCTTCCCGAAAGCTCGCAAACGCCGGCCGCCACCCCAGCACGCGCTTCGCCTTCGCATTCGCAATCACACGGTCCGGCGTCATCGCCCGCCGCCCGCCCGCCGGCAATCCCGTGAACGTCGGCGTCGCCACGCCCAGCTTCGCCGCCAGCCACGCCGTCACCTCCGCCTTCGGCGCCGCCCCGTCATCCGCCACGTTGAACACGTCGCTTCCCACCGTCGCCGACGCCGCCAGCGCCGACCAGATCGCCGCGCAAATATCGTCGCGATGCACCAGGTTCAAACGATGCGTCCCCCGCCCCGCCACCGACCCGGCACGCACCTGCTCCACCAGATGCATCCGCCCCGGCCCGTAAATGCCCGCGAGTCGCAGCACGATCCACCGCCGCACCGCCGTCGCCGGCGCCTCGCGCAACACCCGCTCCGCCGTCAGCAGCACCTCGCCGTGCTCGCCGACGCCATCCGTCGGCGCTGTCTCGTCCACCGTCACGCCTCCATCTTGTGGATACACCGACGTGCTGCCCGTGTAAACCAGCGTGCCCACCCCGCCGTTCCTCTCCGCCCAGCCGACGATCGATTTCATCCCGTCCACGTAACTGCGCCGATACCCCTCCAGCCCGCCGCCCCCCGAACTCACCGCGTTCACCACGAACTCCGCTCCGCCCGGGATCCGCGCGTGCCACGCGTCCCCCGCAAGATCCGCCTCGATCACCTCACCCACCCCCGCCGCGCGCAACGCCGCCGCCTTCGCCGGATTCCGCGTCAACGCCGTCACGCTCATCCCGCGCTCCACCGCCTGCCGCGCGACCGCTCCGCCGACATAACCGCACCCGAAAATCACCAGCCGTTTTCCCGCAAAATTTCCGTGCGCCAGGGTCGTCATCGGTCTCAACTCAGCGCATGCCGACGGTTCTCGCAATCCTGGCGGAAGGCTTCGAAGAAATCGAAACGTTCACGCCCATCGACCTCCTCCGCCGCGCCGGCGCCGAAGTCACGATCGCCGCCCTCGCCGACGGCATCCACGCCACCGGCCGCTGCGGCGTCACCGCCCACGCCGACACCCCGCTCTCCGCCGTCGCCGACCGCACCTTCGACTGCGTCTTTCTCCCCGGCGGACCCGGCACCAAACTTCTCCGCGCCGACCCGCGCGTGCGCGATATCGTCCTGCGCCATCACGCCGCCGGTCGCTGGCTCGCCGCGATCTGCGCCGCACCGACCGTCCTGCTCGACGCCGGCCTCCTGACCGGCCGCCGCCACACCGCCCATTTCTCCGTCGCCGACGAACTCCCCGATCTGCTCCCCACCGAACGCGTCGTCGTCGACGACCGGATCATCACCTCCCGCGGCGCCGGCACCGCCCTCGACTTCGGCCTCACCCTGGTCGAGAAACTTTTCACCCCCGACAAAGCCCGCGAAATCGCGACCGCCATTTGCGCCTGAACCTGCGTCTCATCAACGGGATTTCACGCGTCCGGTGTTAGGGTTGACGTTTCCGACCTGGGGTTTAACCCCTAGGTCCGCCCCATGGCTTTTTGCTGCGCATCGCACGCCCTGAATCGCCTCCGAACCGGAAGTGACGGGGCGAAGCTTGGCCCCTCCCTCATGTTGCCCCCCCCGCCCGCCCTATGTGCGGCATAGCCGGTTTCATCGACGCGGCCACCCCCGCCGACCTCCGCCACGACGCCGTCGTCCGGATGTGCACCGCCATGACCCATCGCGGTCCCGACGACTTCGGCCTCGACGCCCACGGCCCCGCCACCCTCGGCATGCGCCGCCTCGCGATCTTCGATCCGAAAAACGGCCGCCAGCCGATGACGAGCGCCGACGGCCGTTTCCGTATCGTGTTCAACGGCGCGATCTACAACTTCCGCGCCCTTCGCGACGAACTCCGCTCCGCCGGTTTCGCATTTCGCACCGACTGCGACACCGAGGTCCTCCTCGCCGCCTTTATCCATTGGCGCGAGCGCTGCCTCAATCGCCTCCGCGGCATGTTCGCTTTCGCCATCTGGGATGCACACGACCAGTCGCTCTTCCTCGCGCGCGACCCCTTCGGCATCAAACCGCTCTACTACCGCCACGACAGCGCCCAACTCCTTTTCGCCTCCGAACTCAACGCACTCCTGGCCGCGGGCGCCTTCCCCGGCGAAATCGATCCGCATTCCGTCGCCGACTACCTCGCTTGGTTCGCCGTGCCCGCACCCCGCACGATCTACCGCGGCATCTACAGCCTGCGGCCCGGCGAATGCGCCACCTTCCGCCGCGGCGAACTCGAGGCCCACGCCGCCTGGAGTTTCCGATCCGTCGACCGCCGCGCCAAAACCGCCCGCAGCCGCCGCGAATTCGAGCGCGAACTCCGCGCCCGCCTCGAAAACACCATCGCCGCCCACGTCGTCGCCGACGTCCCCGTCGGCGCCTTCCTCTCCGGCGGCCTCGATTCCGCCGTCGTCGTCGGCCTCATGGCCCGCGCCAGCAGCACGCGCCTCAAAACCTTCTCCATCGGCCTCGACGAACGCGACCTCGACGAATCGTCGCACGCCGAGCTCACCGCCCGCCACTTCGGCACCGAACACCACACCCGCCGCCTCACCGGCGCCGACGTCGCCCGCGACCTGCCCGCCATCCTCGCTGCCTTCGACCAGCCGACCGGCGATGGCATCAACACCTTCTACGCCAGCCAGGCCGCCCGCGCCGGCGGCGTCACCGTCGCGCTCTCCGGCCTCGGCGGCGACGAACTCTTCGGCGGGTATCCCTCTTTCAACGACATCCCCCGCCTCGCCCGCCTCCTGCCTTTCTGGCGCCTGCTGCCCGCTCCCCTCCGCCGCCCCTTTCTGGCGGGTCTCCAACGCCGCGGCACGCGTTACCACAAGCTCGCCGACCTCCTCGAACACGCGCGCACCCTCCCCGAAATCTGCGCGCTCCAACGCCGCGTCTTCTCCGAATCCCGCCGCGCCGACCTCCTCGATCCCGCCGTCCGCGACAGCCTCGCTCCGCTTTCTCCGCATCATCCGGAACTCGCCTCGCTCACCACCGAACTCGCCGCCGCCGGCCTGTTCGAAACCATCAGCGCCTGGGAGCTCCGCACCTACATGGCCGACGTGCTGCTCCGCGACAGCGACGTCATGAGCATGCGCCATTCCCTCGAACTCCGCGTGCCGTTCGTCGACCGGCCGCTCGTCGAGTGGCTCGCCCGCCAGCCCGCGCGTTTCAAAGACGACCGCGAACAACCCAAATCCGCGCTCGCCCGCGCCGTCGCCGACCTCCTGCCGCCCGGCCTCGCCCAACGTCCGAAACAGGGCTTCGCCTTGCCGTTCGCCACGTGGATGCGCGGCGAACTCCGGCCCTTTCTCGACGAGACCTTCAGCGACGCGAGCGTCCGCCGCTCGGGCCTCTTCGCCCCCGACGCCGTCCAGCGTTACTGGCGCGACTACCTCGCACAAAACGACGCCCGCCAGTGGTCGCGCGTCTGGAGCCTCGCCGTCCTCCTCCAGTTCATCAACCGCCGGCCCGCCATTCCCCCGCTGCGCCCGCGCCCCTGGCCGGCCACAACGATCGCCGCACCCGCCCCGCTCGCCCCGCACATCGTCGCCCGCGGTTCCTCCCGCCGTCCCTCCGCCGCCCGCCACCGCACCCTCCTCCTCGCGCCCGAAATCTTCGCGTCCGAAGGCGGCATCCCGCGCATGCTGCAAAGCTACCTCAAGGCGCTCTGCGAACTCGCCGGCCCCGCCGACGCCGTCCGGCTCCTCGCGCTCAACGACGAGGTCGTCGACTCCCGCGACCTCCGCCGCTCCTCCAACGCCCGCCTCACCGAATGGCGCGTGTGCAGCGGCTCGCGGCGTCGCTTCGTGCGCGACGCGCTCGCGCTCAGCCGCGGCGTCGATCGCATCGTCTGCGGCCACGTCGCGCAACTGCCCGTCGCCCTCGCCGCGAAGTTCGCGCATCCAAAAATCAACTACAGCCTCGTCGCCCACGGCATCGAGGTCTGGCGCCCGTTCACCCTGCCCGAGCGGCTCGCGCTCCGCGGCGCCGAACGCATTTTCTGCGTCAGCGACTTCACCCGCCGCGAACTCCTCCGCCGCTGCCCGCTCCCCGACGGCCGCGCCGTCGTGCTGCCCAACGCCCTCGACGCCTGGTTCACCATCGCGCCCGGCGTTCCGCGCGCCGCGGTCCGCCCCGTCATTCTCGCCGTCACCCGGCTCGCCCGCGCCGATCGCTACAAGGGCGTCGATCACCTCATCCAGGCCATGCCCGCCGTCCGCGCGCACATGCCCGACGCCACCCTGCGCATCGTCGGCCGCGGCGACGACCTGCCGTATCTCCAAGGCCTGGCCAACCGCCTCGAACTCCGCGGCGCCGTCGAGTTCCTCGGCTTCGTCGACGATCGCCGCATGGCCGAGGAACTCCGCTCCTGCGCACTCTTCGCGCTCCCCAGCGAACGCGAGGGCTTCGGCCTCGTGTATCTCGAGGCGATGGCCAACGGCCGCCCCTGCCTCGGCGCCCGCGCCGGCGGCGTGCCGGAGGTGATCACCCCCGACACCGGCGTGCTCGTCGAATTCGGCAACGTCCCCGCGATCGCCGCCGCGTGCATCGACGCCTTGCGCCGCGATTGGGACGAAAACGCGATCCTCGACCGCGCGCGCCACTTTTCCTATTCGCAGTTCAAGGATCGGCTCGCTTTCCTCCTGGAAACTCCCGCACGTCCCGCGGCCACCCGATGAATTCCAAGCTCCGGCTCCGCGTCCGCCATTCCGGCCTGCTCCCACTCCAGTCCTTCAAAGACCTGCCCGACGGCCATCTCTTCATCGCCGAGGCCGGCCGTCACGTGCCCTTTCCGATCGAGCGTATCTACTTCATCAATACGCTCGCCAACCCGAAGGCCGTGCGCGGCCGCCACGCCCATCGCCGCCTCGAACAGGCGATCTTCTGTCTCAGCGGTTCCTTCAACCTGCACCTCGACGACGGCCGGGCGAAGCAACGCATCCGCCTCAATAACCCCGCCTGCGGTATTCGTCTCGGCCCACTCCTTTGGCACACCATGTCGTCCTTCTCCTACGACTGCGTGATCCTCGTCCTTGCCAGCGCCCGTTTCGACGAAGCCGACTACATCCGCGACTACGCCGAATTCAAACAACTCGCCCGCCGCAAAAAAATGGAGCCGCGGCGCCCCCGCCGCGGCCAGCCCTCTTCTTCGTGAGTTCTCCTTCCTCCAGCGACCTCATCCTCGAAGCCGGCCGCGCCGACTCGAACTACTGGCGCGACCTCTGGCGCTACCGCGAACTGCTCGGCTTCCTCGCCTGGCGCGACGTCAAGGTCCGCTACAAGCAGGCCGTCCTCGGCGCCGGCTGGGCGCTCATCCAGCCGCTCATCACGATGACGATTTTCACTTTCGTCTTCGGCCGGCTCGCCAACATGCCCAGCGGCGGCGTGCCCTACCCGCTCCTCGTCCTCGCCGGCCTGCTGCCCTGGCAGTTGTTCTCCACCGCCCTCGGCGGCGCGAGCAACAGCGTCGTCGGCAACTCGCACCTGATTTCGAAGGTGTATTTCCCGCGCCTGATCGTGCCGCTCGCCTCGCTCGGCGTCGCCCTCGTCGACTTCGTCATCGTCCTCGGCCTGTTCCTCGCCCTCGCACTCTGGTTCGGCACCCTTCCCACGTGGCACTGGCTCGTCCTCCCTGTCTTCGTGCTTGCCGCGTTGCTGCTCGCGCTCGGCGCCGGCCTCTGGCTCACCAGCCTGACCGTCAAGTATCGGGATTTCAGATACATCGTGCCGTTCATGCTCCAAATCGGTTTGTTCGTTTCACCCGTCGGCTTCCGCACCGACCACTATCCCAACTGGCGCGAGGTCCTCGCCCTCAACCCGCTCACCGGCGTGATCGACGGCTTCCGGTGGTGTCTCCTCGGCGGCAACCAGCAGCTCGACCCGCTCTCGCTCGGCTACACCGCCGCGATGATCGCTGTCCTGCTTTTCGCCGGCGTCCGCTATTTCCGCAAAACCGAGAAGCAGTTCTCCGACGTGATCTGATCGAAAACGACCACCGACCACGGACCATGGACCACTCAATTTCTCCCTTCAACGCCACCCAACGCCCGTGGTCCGCGGTCCGTGGTCAGTAGTCCTTCGAGCATGTCCGCCATCGTCGTCGAAAATCTCTCCAAGCGCTACGTCATCGGCCACCAGCGCGCGCACGACACGCTGCGCGACCGCGTCAGCCACGGCCTGCGCGGCGCCTGGTCCACCCTCCGCCGCCGCACCGGTCCACGCCTCGAAACCGAGGAGTTCTGGGCGCTGCGCGACGTCTCCTTCCGCGTCGAGCCCGGCCAGGTCGTCGGCATCATCGGCCGCAACGGCGCGGGCAAGTCCACCTTGCTGAAAATCCTCTCGCGCATCACCGAGCCCACCACCGGCCGCGTGCAGCTCCGCGGCCGTGTCGCGAGTCTCCTCGAGGTCGGCACCGGTTTTCACCCCGAACTCACCGGACGCGAAAACGTGTTCCTCAACGGCGCCATCCTCGGCATGAGCCGCGCCGAAATCCGCCGCAAGTTCGACGAGATCGTCGCCTTCGCCGAGGTCGAGCGCTTCCTCGACACGCCCGTGAAACGCTACTCGAGCGGCATGTATGTGCGCCTCGCCTTCGCCGTCGCCGCCCACCTCGAGCCGGAGATCCTGATCGTCGACGAGGTCCTCGCCGTCGGCGACGCCGCGTTCCAGCGCAAATGCCTCGGAAAAATGCAGAGCGTTTCCCAGAGCGAGGGCCGCACCGTTCTCTTCGTCAGTCACAATCTCGCCTCGATTCGCCAGCTTTGCGGCTCCGCCATCCTCCTCTCCGCGGGCAGCGTCCAGGCCGCCGGCCCCTGCCAGCGCGTGCTCGAAACCTACCAGCACGGCCTCGAGGGCGCGCCCGCCACCTCCGTGCCCGCGCCCGGCCCCGACCAGCTCGAGCGCGCCTACACCACCCACGTCGAGATCGAGACGCTCGACGGCGCCAGCCGGCTCGTCGTGCCCGTCGGCCAGCCCTGGCGCGTGCGCGTCGGCCTAAAAGTCGTCACCCCGCAGAAAGCCTTCGTCGCCGCCATCGGCATCAAGGGCGCCGACGGCCTCTCCGTCCAAACCGCCTGGGACACCCCACGCGATCTCGCGCCCGGCGATTACGAAGCCGTGTTCACCCAGGACCGCGTCGTCCTCGAAGCCGGCACCTACCTGATTCGCGTCGGGCTCTCCGCCGCCGAGCGCACGTTTCAACAGTTCGACGCCACCCGCCTCGAGATCGTCAGCGAAGGCGCCTCCGGCTACTTCCCGATGACCGCCGGCGTCGGCGTCGTCTTGAACTCCATGACGACGTCCCTCACCCGCCGCCCATGAGCGCCGCGACGAAACCCCTTCCCCAACCTCGCTGGAAACGCATCGCCGAAAAAGCCGCGCTCCGCACGCGGCTCGCTTGGCAGTGCCTCACCACTTTCGACGACGCCGCCGATCGCAGCGTGCTCAAGGTCAGCTTCGCCCAGAACGGCGAGGATCTCATCGCCTGGCACGCCCTCCACGCGCTCGGCCTCCGCCGGCCGCGCTACCTCGACATCGGCGCCCACCACCCCGTGCGCCTCAGCAACACCGCGCTGCTTCACCTCGTCGGCGGTCGCGGCATGAACATCGAGCCCGACCCGACGCTCTTCGCCGCCTTTCCCACGCAGCGCCCGCGCGACATCAATCTCAACGTCGGCATCGGCCCCACCGCCGGCGAGATGACCTTCTTCCGGATGGCCGATCCCTTGCTCAACACATTCTCCCCCGACGAAGCCGCGCGCCTCGAACGCGAGGAGCACATCCGCATCGCCGACCGCATCCCCATCCGCATCGAAAAAATCGATACGCTGCTCGACCAGTGGGATTTCACGCCGGACTTCCTCACGCTCGACACCGAAGGTCACGACCTCGCGATTCTTCAAAGCTACGACTTCACCCGCCGGCGGCCCGCAGTCATCTGCGTGGAAACGCTCACCTTCTCCACCCGCGCGCAGGGCCGAAAAATTTTCCAGATCGCCGACTTCCTCGTCTCCGCCGGCTACCGCGTCCACGCCGACACCCAGATCAACACGCTCTTCATCGACGAGCGCCGCCGCCCCTCCGCGTGAATCCGCCCGACCTCACCGCCTACCTTTCCCGCCCGTCGCCCGTCGAACGCGAACTGCGGCGGCTCTTCCGTCCCGACGAGCCGCTCGTGATCTTCGACATCGGCGCCTGCGAGGGCGAAGAGTCGGTGCGCTACGCCCGCCTCTTTCCCCGCGCGCGCATCCTGTCGTTCGAACCGCTGCCGTCCAACCAGGCGCTCGTCCGCGCCAACTTCGCCCGCTACGGCGTCACGCGCGCCGAACTCCTCCCGCTCGCCCTGTCCGATCGCGCCGGCGAAGCGACGTTTCACGTCTCCTCCGGCCAGCCGCCGACCGAGTTCTCCGGCCGCGACTGGAACTACGGCAACAAATCCAGCTCACTCCTCCCGCCCGCCGCCCCCGGCCCGATGCACGGCTGGATCGAGTTCAAGGAAGCCATCGTCGTGCCCACCGACACGCTCGACGCCGTCTGCGCCCGCCACGCGATCGACCGGATCGATTTCGTCCACATGGACGTTCAGGGTGCCGAACACCTCGTCCTCGCCGGCGCCGCGCGCCTGCTGCCGCGCATCTCCGCGCTCTGGCTTGAGGTTGCCGATCGCGAACTTTACCGCGGCCAGAAACTCCGCCGCGAAATGGAGACGCTCCTCCACGCCCACGGCTTCTCCCTCGGCTTCGCCGCCCACGGCGGGATCGAGGGCGACCAGTTCTACGTCAACCGCCGCCAGCCGCGCGCCTGGCGCTACCTCGCCGCGCGCCGCGCCGCCGCGGTGCTCGGCCGCGCGCGCCGTTTCGCCGGCCGCATCAAACACCTCGTCACCCGATGATCATCACCCGTCTCCTGGGCGGCCTGGGCAACCAGATGTTCCAATACGCCGCCGGCCTCGCGCTCGCCGAGCGCCGCCGCACCGTCCTCAAGCTCGATGTGTCGTGGTTTCGTGAATACGAGGAGTTCGAGGCCCACAACCGCTACGCGCTTTCCTGCTTCAACGTCACCGAGCAGTTCGCCACCCAGGAGGAAATCGATCGCGTCCGCGGCGTCGCCCTCACCCGCACCGAACGCTGGTCTCTTCGCTTCGCCCGGCTGCTTCGCCTCCAGGGCTTCGTTCGACGAAGCACTTCGCGCGGCTGCGTGTATCAGCAGACGAAACACGTCGTCGAACCGACATTCTTCCAGCTTCCCGACCAAACCTACTTGGACGGCATGTTCCAATCGGAAGAGTTTTTTCGCCCCTCTTCCGAGCTGTTGGGGCTCCACTTTTCCTTTCGTTACCCGCCGCAGCCAGAGGTCGCGGAAATGGCCGAGCGGATCCGAAGCGGGCCGTCTGCGGCGCTCCATTTCCGGCGGGGCGACTATACGCGCAATGCATCTTTCAGCAGTAAAATCGGCGTGATCGACGCCAATTACTACGAACGCGCGGTTCAGATGCTTCGTGAACGCAGCCCCCAAGCGGTGCTCTATATTTTCTCCGACGACATCGAAGCTGTCTCGCGCGAATTCACCCCTCCCGGCCCGCACGTGTTCGTTCGCTGCGTGCAGCCTTGGCACTCTTACGACAAAATCCGGTTGATGGCGCTCTGCGAACATATCGCAATCGCCAACAGCACATTCTCCTGGTGGGCGGCCTGGCTGAATCGGAATCCCGCAAAACTCGTCATCGCTCCCGACCCCTGGTTCGCGGACCCATCGTTGCCGACGCCCGATTTGGTGCCGAAAAATTGGCGCCGACTATCCCGCATCGCGGGGTAACAAGCGAAAACAAACCCGCCCCTTTTTTTCGTTTCGCCATCATCGAGCAGCCGAAAATGACCAAGCCTTCCCTCGCTTTCCGGAACGTCCTAAAAGCCTTGCGCAACACTTTTCAGCGCGCGCTCGCGCACATCGCGCCGTGGGATGGCAAACTCGACGAGATCGACGCGAAGCTCGCGCGCCTCGAGGTCCTGCTGGAGCACACCCAGGCTTTGGCCGCGCTCCATCTGACCGATCGCGCCTACGTCGAGGAAATGTTCCTGCGCGCGCACGGCTACGCGCCCAACCTCGAAACACCACGAACCTTCAATGAGAAACTCGCCTGGACGAAGCTGCATCGCCGGCAGCCGATCTATGCCGAGCTCACCGACAAATCACGCGCAAAGCACTACGTAAGAGAACATCTCGGCCCTGCCTTTGTGATCGAGACCCTCGCCGAATGCGAGTCCGTGCACGAACTGGATTTCACCTCTCTCCCCTCGAGCTTCATCCTAAAGCCAACTCACGGCTCCGGATGGACCATCGTAGTGAGGGACAAAGCTGCGGCCAACTTGCCTGCCATCAAGCGGACGCTGCACGGCTGGATGTCGACGAACTACTTTCGTTTTCAACGCGAGCCCCAATACCGGCCGCTGATCCCCGCTCTCATCGCCGAACGCCTGCTGCTCGATGCCCACGGCGAACTCCCCAGCGATTTCAAATTTCACTGTTTCCACGGCCGCGTCGGCTTCGTGCAAATGGACACGGACCGCCACACAAAGCACCGCAGAAACTTCTACGACCGAGATTGGGAGCCCCAGCCGTTTGACTTTTCCCCCGCAAACGCCGAAGGCGATCCGCTCTACGCCAAGGGACCACCGGCGAAGCGCCCCGCCGCCTACGATGCGCTCCTCCAAACCGCCGAGAAGCTGGCGGCGCCCTTCGATTATGTTCGCGTCGATCTTTACTGCGTCGACGACGCGATTTTCTTCGGCGAACTGACTTTCAACCACGGCGCCGCAAGCGAGCTGTTTTTTCCCCGCAAGTGGGACCGGGTGTGGGGAGATCTTTGGCAACTCGACTCCCGATGATGCACAACAGCGACCATCTCGGTCGAAGCCCAGTATTACCGTTCGCCGCGCCGCACACCGCGGTGTTCTACTCCACCATCCGCCACTGGCCGTGGGGCGCGCCCGATTATGTTTGGCCGCGCGCCGCCGCCGAACTCGCGCGGCGCGGCGTTCCCGTGATCGCCGTGGTGC